>JADFFS010000265.1 GCA_022568195.1 Chloroflexota bacterium
TCGTCCACCGGGACCTGAAGCCGGGCAACGTCTGGCTCACCGAGGATGGCACCGCCAAGATAGGCGACTTCGGCTTGGCGGTTTCTCTGGACCGTTCCCGGCTTACCACGGAAGGGATGATGGTGGGCACCGTGGCCTACATGCCTCCCGAGCAGGCCATGGGCGGCGAGGTAACGCCGCGCTCCGACCTATATTCTCTTGGGGCTATGTTGTATGAAATGGTGACTGGCCGCCCGCCTTTCCTGGGCGACGACTCGGTGGCCATCATCGGCCAGCACATCAACACCCCGCCGGTGGCCCCCACCTGGCACAACTCGGAGTGCCCGCGCGCCTTAGACGCCCTGATTCTGCGTTTGCTGGCCAAGGACCCGTCAGAACGGCCCGAGTCGGCCTCCGATGTGTTGTCCGCCCTGGAAGCCATCGACCTCACTGCCAGTGTGGAACAACCTGCGGCGGCCGTTGACGAAGCCCATGCTCTGGACAGCCTGGCGGGTGGGGTGTTCGTCGGCAGACAGCGGGAGATGGGTGACCTGAAGGCGGGTTTGGAAGACGCTCTTTCCGGGCGGGGCCGCATGGTGATGCTGGTTGGCGAGCCCGGCATCGGCAAGACCCGTACCGCCCAGGAACTGGCTACCTACGCCGGTCTGCGAGGTGCCCAGGTATTGTGGGGACGAAGTTACGAGGAACAAGGGGTGCCACCCTACTGGCCCTGGGGCTGGTGAACACAATCGGCCATAGCATCATGTAGATGCTGGGGAACGCCGATGGACAGGTCCAGGACGCCGCCAGGACCAACGGTAACGCGGGTGTCCAGGGCTTCCAGGACGGCCCGACGGTCCTCTGGCGTTGTCGAGTCCAGGTAATGGGTCAAGCGGCCCCGTAGGGCCTCCAGAGACGCTACGGCGGCCTCGGATTGCTCCAAGGTATCCAGAGCCGCGTTCTGGCGGTCAATTTCGTCTTGGTAGTGGGTGTGTTCGGCGCGGAGCAAAGCCGCGTTTCGGTCAAGAGCTTCATCGCTCACCACTCCCCTCAACCGCAGGCCCACCAGCTCAGTCTCCCGGTGGTAGACATCCCCCAGCTTGCGCTCCAACCCGGCTATCTTGTCCTGTATCTCGGATTCCTGGCTGGTGGTGACTTGACGCCTCCGCTCGATTTCATGCTGGAAGGTTTGTCGGTCACCGAGGAAAGCCACAACCTCTTCCCAAACCCGGTTCTCAACCCACCAACCGGAAACACGGGGACAGGTGCATCGGGGAACACCGACCCGGCCCCGGCGTCCAGGACACTCGTACACGTAGCCATCACGACCTTTCCGGCTATGACCGCAAAGCCTTCGGCCATCCTCGGAGCAAAAGAGCATCCCCCGGAGGGCATAGGACCGCTTGCCGTTGCGGGTTGCGTTAGCCTGATTGCGCTCAAGCTGCTGGTGAACCGCCTCCCACTCGGTCCAGGTCAAGATTGGGGATTCCACCGGAAAGTCCGGCAGGAACACCCAGTCCTCGATTGGGAGCCGACGCGACGATGTTTTGCCGTAGGTATCGGACTTCCGGCGCTTCTCCGGGGCCTTCATTTCTTGACGCAACGCGGCATAGCGGCCCGCAGGGGCGGGGTTGTCGAGTATGTTTTTGATAGTGCTAGGGTTCCACGATTTCCCGCCTTTAGGAGCCGGGATTCCGGCCTCGGCCAGCTCCAGGGCGATGCGCCGCATGGGTATGCCGTCCAGGGCCATGCGCCAGATGCGAACGGCGATATGGTAGGTGGCCGGGTCAGGTTCCAGGGCGACGGGAACGCGCTTCCCAGCGGCTTCCAGATAGCGGAACCTGAAACCGTAAGGGGGGATGCCGGTGACAGGGAGGCCCCGGAGCCTGGCCCGGTCCCGGAGGCCGTCTTTAGAGCCTTGCTGCGCCCGCTGGACGGACTTTTCCTTGCCCAGCGCCAGCGCCAACTCCACCAGTTGGCCCTCACCGCCATCGAACATCGGCGGACCTTGGCAGGTAACCAGGCGAACCCCCCGCTCCTGGCAGTCGGAGAGGAAGATCAAACGCTGAAGGCCCTGGGCTTGGAGCCGGTCGCGGTCCAGAAGGCCTATGGCATCAATGGAGCCATCAACAACCCACTGCCGAAGCTGCTGAAACTCAGGACAGGCCGACAAGTCCAGACTGGACCAATCCACCTTGAGAATACGGTCCGGGGGAACCGTGAACCCCTCTGACTCAAGGACAGGGCGCACAGCGGCTTCCTGGGAGTCCAGGGACATCTCGCGCTGGTCCTGGGTGCTGACACGGCACCAAATCGCGGCCCTATTCATTGCCCACCTCCCGGAGAAGCCGGGACCATAGCCGGTCCCAATCCGAACTAGGGGAAAGGCGGACGCCGCGTTGGGTGACGATGGGGAATGGGGAAAGCCAAGTGGGGCGGGGGGAGCCTATGGGATAAAATGTTGCATCGTCGGGGAGAGTGTCGTAACATCTAGTTGTCAAGCGAATACCTCCTTGGTCGGGGGGATTCAGGTTGGGGGCCGTAGACAGCGGCCCCTTTCCATTCCATCTTACCTCAGAACACCATGCAGCGCACGGCGACGGCGACACCGGCGACCACACCGGCTGTCAGGATCGGCCACCACCCCGCCGCCACTTGCACTGGGCGCATGGCTGCATACCGATCAGCTTAGCCAGGCCCGCAATTACGTCGCCAGGCCCAACGCGGCCACCACGATAGCCCCCTTCAATCACCTGAGGAAAGGCCAGGGCCAGTTTAAGGGACTATAACCATTTCCACCAGTCCGGGACTTCGCTCTGTTCTCGTAGCAACCTGCCATGGTATAGACCCCTGCTTACCTGTACGGCGTCCCGTGGGGATTGTTTTCACAGTGAACCCCGTACCGCAGCGGGAGCGCGGGACCGGTCCGCCTAGCAGGTCCGCAGATAGATTAGCTTTTCCGTCGCTTTTGTAATTGTAGAAACTGCCGCGTTCCCTGCACTCACGCTTACTGTGAAGCTGCGCTCCTAGACAGCCCCCAGCCCCTGGAAAATCTCCATGAACTGGCCGATGTTTCCTGGCTGATACCAGGTTATCTGGTGCAACAATGCTCCACCCTGGTCGATCACGAAGATGGCCCGGTGGCTGCGCCTGCCGTCTTGCCCCACCAC
>JADFFS010000266.1 GCA_022568195.1 Chloroflexota bacterium
GTTCCCCGCGCATACTTGACGGGACCTTTGACCCCTGGACTCTTCTTTGAAGTAACATCGGCAAAGGTCAGATGCAAGACGCCATCACCGTCCAGGGCCAAGGATACCTGCTGTCCCAGCGGCGGGTCGCCACCGTCGAGCACGGTTTCAATTTTCCACTGGGAACCTTCCTGCCGGGCTATTTTGATGACCTTCTCGTCGGAGTAGGCCAATATCGGGCTGTCATCGCCGTCCAGGACCAGAGAGCTGGTCTTGCGCGCTCCGAAAAATCCGGCCGACACGTTTTCCAGTTTATCGACACGCTGGCTCTCCCAAGCGTTGCCGTCCCACCGGGCTACTTTGATGTAACCCGTGGTGTCGCTGATCCTCTCGAAATAGCTGATGATGGCATTGTCTTGCTTATCCAGCGCCAGGAACGGGTAGCGTCCCACGTCTCCCTCGCTGTCCACGGTGGAGGTCTTCCAGGAATCCCCATCCTTGAAGGCGTATTTCAAGTCCTTGGCCGAGTCGTCGAACCACACCACGTGGGGCCGGTCTTGAGAGTCCACGGCAATGCCCGTGCCGAATTCGTAGGCAATGGGACCGCTGCCCACCTCCTCGACGGTCCATGCGGTCCCATCGAGGGTGGCGTACTCGACCCCGGAATCGCTGCCGAACTGTTTGGGGTCTATCGAGACAGTGTGGGGCCTGCCCTTCGAATCCAGGGCCAGGTTGCCGTCCCAGCCATCATGGCCGGGATGCTTGATATCCTGCACTACCCATTTGCCGTCGACCAGCTCGGCGAAGGCCTGGTCTTCCGCGTCGTGATTGTGCCACGAGATTTTGGGCACTCCTTGCTGGTCAACCTTGATGTCCAGCGGACCATAGAAATATCCCGAGGACACGGTGGAAATATCCCAGCCGCCGTCGCCCAGAACACCATGCTTAACGAAGCCGGGCATGGCCTCCAGGATGAAGGCGATGTGAGGAACGCCCCTGGGGTCCAGCGCCAGGGAGGGCTTGGCCCCGTTGTCGTCCACGGTTGAGACCTCCCAGCTAAAACTGGAGACCGCCTCTGCCGCTCCCGCTGAGGTAGGCTCGGTTTTTTCGGCCCCGGACTTGGGAGCTTCAGCGGCCGGCGCAGACGCGGTAGGCGAAGCCGAGGCAACTGTGCCGGCGCCTGGCGATGTGGCGGCGGGTGGGGCGGTCGGGCCTGCCACCGGCTTGGGCAAGGGGGTGGGCGTGGGGGCCTGTCCGCCGGTACAAGCCGCAATGGTAAAGGCGGTGACGACCATGAGTATTCCGAGCTTCCAGAAACGCTTAACTCGCACCAATTGTCCTCCACCGGCTTGTTATAAGCCAAATTGCTTCATCAACTATTTCATCCCGTCACTAAAAACATATGATGCGGGATTTCCCTCGGAGATTTGCCCTCGCTTTCCACAGGCCGCTCAGAAGAAGAAGGTGCTGCCACCGTTTGTATCCAGCATCGGGGCCGCCCCAAGCCTGCTTGACGGTTCTTAGACCTGCCCATACCATGTGTCAAGCATCGGGATTCAGACGGCCAATTTGATTCGGACCGCCGTTCAACGTCACCCAAGGCGCCAAGACCCGCAGCGTCTTAGACAGTCAAGGAGAAGGAAAATGAGCACTTCTATCCAGGGTACCAAGCCCTACGTGGTCCACGGACCTCAGCCAGCCAGCACCACCGCCCAGACCCCGGGCATGGAGCGCCGTCCCGGAATTTCCTCCGAGACATCAGGAGCCACTAAAATTTGGCTTGGGTTGGTCACCGCCGCACCCAACGAGAAGGGACCGCCCCATCACCACGGCGAGGCCGAAACCGCTGCCTACATCCTCAGCGGCCACGTTCGGGTCTACTTCGGTGAGGATTTCAAGGAGTACGTGGAAGCAGGCCCGGGAGACTTCCTCTTTGTGCCGGCTTATGTGCCCCACATAGAGGAAAATCCCTACGACGAGCCGCAACAGGCGGTCCTGTCCCGGTCTCCAGACAACATTGTGGTGAACCTGGAATAATCGGCGCTTGCGGTCCCATCAGGCGATTCTGGCCATGCGCCGGCAGATTTTGATCGTCGGCCGGGACGGGTTGTATCCCCTACCAGTCTTGATGCTAATTGCCGGCGTAAATCGGAGTGAGTATGGACTTGCGAGTCCTGGGCGCCCACAACGCGGAAAGCAAAGAAACACGGATGGAGTCCCACCTCATCGATGGGGTGCTGGTTCTAGACGCCGGCGGTCTTACCCGGTCGTTGACCTTCGAGGAACAGCGGGGCATAGACGCGGTAATCTTGTCCCACCGGCACTTCGACCATGTGCGCGACCTGCTGCCCCTGGGCATTGGAATACGGAACATGGGCAAGACGGTGGACGTATACGCCATTCCGGATACCATAGAACTCGTGACCGAAAAGCTGCTGGACGGCAGCCTGTATCCCGATTTCCTTAGCTATCCCAGTCCGGATAACCCGGTTTTTCGCCTGCACCCGGTGGAGTTCTTCCAGGAGTTCCAGGTGCTGGACTACCGGGTCACGGCGGTGCCTGTACCCCACGCGGTACCAGCGGCGGGCTTCCAGATACTGTCGGGCGAAACCAATCTTTTTTACACGGGAGACACCGGGCAAGGTCTGAGTGACGCCTGGGAGCACGTTTCCCCGCAGGTGTTGCTAACGGAAGTGACCTTCGGCAACGAAGAAGAAGGGCGGGCGATTGCGGCAGGCCACTTGACTCCCAAGTTTTTTGAAGAGACGATGATCGACTTCAAAGACCGGAAGGGCTATTTACCCCGGGTAATTGTCGCCCACATGAACCCGCCGTGGGAAGCCACGGTCCGCAGGGAGCTCAAGGAGGTCGGAGAGCGGCTGTCCTTGGATATTTTGGTCTCCCATGCGGACATGCGGATCAGCATCTGAATATGCCTGGTCCTTAAATATTGGCCGAACCTCTTTTGAGACTTAGGGCAGCTCTAGGCCAGGTGGGACCCGCCATCGACGGCAAGAATAGCGCCGGTCACTTGGCGGGCGGCATCCGAGGCCAGATAGACCGCCGCCTCGGCAATGTCCTCGGGAAGACCAACTCGGCCCAGAGGTATCCGCCGCTGCAATTGCTCCCTTTGCTCAGGAGCGGAGATCGTTACCATCGGGGTTTCC
>JADFFS010000106.1 GCA_022568195.1 Chloroflexota bacterium
GTTCAGGGCGGGTTGGCCTGGGGATTTGCGGTTGCTCGTGACCAGGATCCAGTGGTCGTCGGAGTCGGTGGCGTAGTAGAGGAAGGGGTCCTTGTTGCGGTAGTCGAAGGTTCGCTGGCGCCCGTTGTACGTTGAGCCCCCGTCGCTGGACGAGAGGTCGAAGTGGGAACCGCTCCCGCCGTGACCCGATTGACCGTGCGCGGTTGTAATGCCGGTCATAACCTTGGTGTCGCCCTTGACACCAATGCCCGTCGGTGAGCCAGTCTCTAAGCCGTTGTATTTGTTCAGCACCTTGCCGTTGTCGGCGTCGATCCAGTGGAACCAGCGGCTGTCGAAACTCCGGGTCTCCACCCGGTGGAAGTAACGTCCAGTGGCGGGGTTGATCAAAAGGTCGATGGTCACTCGCTCCCCGCGTCCGACATCCTGTTCAGCGCTCTTCCCGGCATCGTCTTTGGACCGGCGCCGGGAGTTGGTGGCAGTGATGTTGGGATAGTGGTTGCCGAGGACCGTAGTGACCTCGCCGGAGTCATCCCGGAATAGCGAGATCTGCCCGCCCAGCACCTCGGCGTGAGCCGTACCGAAGAACTGCTGATATCGCTCATAGGTGAGTCCATAGACCGACAGGTCGAAGCTCTTCACCAGTTCCATATCATCAGGTACGACGAAGCTGGCCGCGCCGTATCCGATTAGGCTGCGGAACCCGCTGGCATCTGTCCTTCCACCGCTTCCCCCGAAAACCGGTCCGGCGGCCATCGCCAACAGCAGAACCATGGCCATTAATAGGCCTAACGATAACGTTTTCTTCATGTTATGTAGACTCCACCTGCGAAATCCTTCTTATCCAACGACTTGTATGAAAATAGCCACGCTAGCGTAACAAAGCGCAGTTAACAATGTCAATCAATTGTAGTGTGGGAACAGGGGATTTAGCGAGGTCCAACAGGGCCATTGTTGTGGCCCGTCTTGGCCAGGAAACCGGCCAATATAGACCATCCATCTCAGGGTGTTTCCGGCCGAACCTGGTTAACGGTCTCCATTGCAAGGGTAACGTTGCGCCCCAACGCGCCTGTTTGTATGATGAGCCTGACCATCCGCTCTGTAAACGATGCTAGCCCTTATATTGTGTAATGTCTATCCGGCGCTTTGGCCCGCGCTTTGGAGAGAGTTACATAACATAGCTACAGAACATAGTTTCAGAGACTCGGTGTCCGAACCGTGGGGGATTGCGCCCTCAGACACTCGTTTGTATGATGAACTCCGCTCATGGCTGGCTAATTGGTTCTGACCTTCAGTCCGTTGCCGGTCCGTTTGACCGTTGTGCCCAGGTCACGCGGAGAGCTCATCTTAAATTGACAACGCACCCACGACTTACAGCCCTGGCTGGCGCGGTATTAATGTCGGCGATGATCGCGGGATGCGGGGAACAGCCTACCCCTTTCCCAACGGCCGGCGCTCAGCTAGGACAGGTACTGGAGAAGCTGGAAGAACTAGCCCAACAGGTGCGGCGGGTCGAAGACCGCATCGCTGGCGTTGAGTCCATTCCCGCTCCATCACCCACATCCAGCCCCCACGTGACTCCAGCCCCGACTCCGAAGCCTACAGCGATTGCAACCGCTACGCCCGTACTTCCAACTGCCACCCCGGCACCAACACCTACGCCGAATCCCGGCACTTCGCCGTGGATACAACAGCGCCTGGACGCCGTCATTGGGCTTTACGACCTCACCGACGCTGGGGCCGCCCTGGTTCGAAGCCTGGATGTGCGCCAGATGCAGGGAGAGCCAGGCTGGTTCGGTAGCTATGGCTTTAAAGAATGGGCAGGGGTGGGTGAGGCTAAACCTAACCCGGTGATGCACGAGATAAGCCACTCTTACTGGGGCGGCTTTCCAATAGAAGGGTTCCCCGAACTGTCTTGGGATCCCCTGCCGGGCGGGAGCTTGTCTACGGCGATGGAGCGCTACCATGCCGATATACTGGCATTCATGGCCCAACCCCCTGACAATTTCGAGGTGTTTCGCCAGCGATTACGCAACTTGCCCGAGGTTTCCGCCGATAATCCAGAGCCCCTGCTGCACAATGTCGAGGCCTCTCTGCTTTACGACACCGGAGGCAACCTGGCCCTGGTACCACCCATACTGCGCAAATACTGGAGCCGATTTTTGAAGCCGGGACCTTTCGACACCTGGTACGACGCCGTGGCTTGGTACCGGTCGCTGCCGGATGAGGACCGGTCCGTAGCTAACAAATACCTGGGCTTCGAGCACCTGGACCTCCGCGAGTATACCGCGCTGCTTTCGTCTGAAAGTCCCCGCGATTACATCTCAATCCGTCGAGATATTTTGGTTCAGGAGGAGCGGCAGCGCCTTTATGACCTGGCCGAACAATTTGATCTCCTTCTGGGCGACTCCCAAAAGGAGGAGGACTTCCAGTTCTGGAGGGGCTATCTCCGGGACAAAGTTGAACTCCACCGACAACACGAGGGTTACCTGAATTCTTTGGTGCTGGCCAGGGCCACCGATCTGGCCGCGGCCCTCGGGTTTTTGACCGAGCTGTCCGGGTTGTCCCCGGAGGAGCAAGCACTGCGCGTGGCAGACCAGCTAGAGGTCCAACCCTTTGTCGTAAATTTTTTGCCGGCCCTAGAAAACCGCGCGCTCCTGGCCCTCTTCTCCAGCGAGACTCCACTACCTGAAGGACGTACTCTCCAGGCGACGGCCAGTTTCGTAGACCGTTTGAACCGATTTAGCACAGTCGTCGACAAAATCCTCGTTGCAGGGAGGAATGATCCGCAATCAGGTACCTCTGAGCTAACCCAATTTCTGTCGGATGTCGACTTCGAGCAAAAGGATGACCTTAGGCTGTTTTTCGACTTGTTCTTGGCCGCCGACCCCGACACCGCTAAGGCTTTGGTGCGGGCGTTGGAAGAGAAAATTGTCCGCCGGCTGATGGATCCGGTGCCTTCCCAACTGCGGGGGTTACTCTCACCGGGTGAGCTGCTGGCAATGCTGGACATCACGCCCGGCAGCGACGCTTCCGAACTCCAGCAAGGGATCACTCTACTGGTAGAGGAGCCGACAGGCAACTATCGAAGCGACGAACCGTATCTCCACGTTATGTACGAGGTGGTAGCAGCTCGAAGCAGGACCGACAGCCGGGACATTATGCGCATTCTCCGGCGGACTCCCTTTCCCCTTGAGGGATTTATAGAACGGCAACCCCGGGCAGCACTGGCTGTGTTGACGAGCGACATGAGTTCCGCCGTTCGGCTGGTAAGGTCCAGCGACCGTGTTTTGTCCCCACCATCACGTATCGTGTACAGGCTAATCAATGCGGACCCCGAGTGGGCTGCCCAATTGTTGGTGGCCCTTGCGGAGAGTGGGGAGGAAGCGTTAGTAACGGAATCCCTAGCCTATATTGCCTACGATAAGGACCGTTTGGAGCGGCTGCCGGAGCTACCCATTTCACTGGAGAATGATGGCGAGTTCCTTGAGGCCCTACTAATCGACCAGGGCCCAGATTGGTTGCTCGAACGGTTAAACGAAGCCTATGCCCTTTCCGAGGATCGTACAGTGCCGAACCATGTCCCAGATGAGTTCCAGTACCAATACCTTGCCACCCTGGAGGCTGCGGTGGCTACTGTTCCTTACGCTGTAACGCGGATCGAGTTGCAGCGAATCATCAACCAGGTCGCACAGAACCGAGGCTAGATTTCGAGTGAGCACCCTTTTCTTTAGTAGTCCCCGGCGACAGAGCCGCAGCCGGGAGCAGGTTGGGCTGCCGTCGCCCAGGTGACTTCGGCGACACATCAGGCCGGGCATTGCGCCCCAACGCGCCTGTTTGTATGATGAGCCTGACCATCCGCTATGTAAATAATGCCAGCCCTTGTTTTGGGTAACGTCTATCCCGCGCTTTGGCCCGCGCTTTGGAGAATGAGCCATGTCCATAATGGTAACCGGCGGTACCGGGTTCATTGGCAATAAAATCGTACGAAAGCTGGTGGAACGGGGTGAGGATGTTATCATCTTCGACTTGGCCCCTCCCCGGGCCAACCTGGAACCATACCTGGACCGTATCCAAGTCTACCGGGGCGACATTCTCCAGGTCCCTCATCTGCTGGAGGCCGTGAACACCCACGGGGTCCACAAGATCATCCACATGGCGGCCTTGTTGCCCCCGGACACCGAAGACCGGCCCCACTTCGGGATGCTGGTCAACATCCAGGGGACGAACAACGTCTTCGAGGTGGCCCGCTGGACGGGCATCCAGCGGGTGGTTTACGCCAGCTCCATCGCTGCGTTCGGGGTACAGGAGACCTTCGGCGACCGGCCGGTAAACGAGGACGACCTGGCGGCTCCGGTTAACGTCTACGGGATGACCAAGGCGGCCAACGATTTCGCCGCGGCCAAGTACTCCGACCGCTACGGCCTGGACCTGATAGGGGTGCGCATCTGCACCGTCTTCGGCCACGGCAGGGTAACCGGGATGACCGGGATCATCGGCGGGCTGATGATGTCTTTGCCCGCCGTGGGCAAGCCTGTATCCATGCCCTACCACCAGGACGAACCTTCGCCGATGATTCACGCCGAGGATGCCGCCGAGATCTTCGTGCGCGCCGTCTTGAGCGACCGGCTGAATCACCGGGTCTACATCAGCGGGGGACACTTGGCCACCATCGCCGACATGGCGGACCTGGTCCGTGGCTTCATCCCCGATGCCCAGATCGCCACCGGCGACCAGGCGGTGCCCCATATCTATCGGGTGGACAATAGCCGGATGCTGGCGGACATCGGGTACGAGCTGGCTCCCTTGCGGGTGCGTGTTTTGGAGCACATCAACGATGCCCGCGCCGAAGCCGGCATGGCCCCCATCGGCGGGTGAGGCTTACCCTTCAGCGATGGAGTGTGCTGTGGCGCTGTTGTCTAGTGCCCAATGCCGTATCCCTATATAATGGCCAGCAGGTGCTGAAGGCAAAACAGATAGCCGTAGGGGGCAACCATGAGCGTAGCCATTGGATTCGTGCCGGGAGCATTCGGACAGGGAGGGGACGATCCCACCTTCCTGCGCCGGTTGGTGGAGTTGGGCGACCGGTACAGCTATGATTCCATCTGGCTGAGCGACCGCATCGTCAGCGACCGCTTTAGTCTGGAGCCGATGATCGCGCTGTCCATGGTAGCCGCCTACTCGGACCGGTTGAAATTCGGCACCAGCGTGTTGGCCATGCCTTTACGCAACCCGGTGGTCCTGGCCAAGCAGATCGCGACCCTGGACTACCTCTCCCAAGGCCGCTTCTTCCCCGCGGTGGGCTTGGGCCAAGAAGAGCCCGAGGAGTACGAGGCCTGCGGCGTCTCCAAAGAGGACCGGGGCCCGCGCACCGATGAAGCTATCCAGCTCATGCGGCGGCTGTGGCAAGAGGACAACGTGACCCATGAGGGCACTTTTTACACCTGCCACGACGTTAGCATCACGCCCAAGCCCTTTTTGCAGCCTTCTACACCCGTGTGGATAGGTGGACGCAGTGCCGCCGCCGCCCGGCGCGTCGGCCGTGTTGGCGACGGCTGGCTGGTGTCCAGCGTGACCCCGAAGGAGATCGAAGAGGGCCGGGAGATCGTGTTCGACACCGCCCATGAGTACGGCCGGGAGATAGAAGAAGACCACATTGGGGTCTTGCTGGGCTACTACATCGCGCCCGATACCAAAGAGGCCTCCAGCAAGGCCGAAAAATTCATTACCCGCCAAAGGCCCGACGCACACTTTACCGAATACAGCGCCGTGGGCTCCACCGAGCAGGTGGCTCAGGTTATTCAGCGGTACATTGACTCGGGCGCATACAAGTTCGTGGTGAGACCCCTATGCCCCGCTGAAGAGACGGTGGAGCAACTGGAGATAATGGGGACCGAAATTCTACCCCATTTTCGCAAATAACCACCGGCGGCTGGCCCCAATCCCCTACCAAGTACCCGGTGCTTACACCCCGGCTTCCAGGGAATTGATTCCCATGTCCAGCAGGGACGCCGTCCTTCAAATACTGGCTAATACAGGAATCTTTTTGGTTGGTCAGGCAGCCCCGAATCGGCGATCCAAGTGACGCTGGCCTCGGTGTCGAGCACCCTCCAACTTGCCACACCCCACACGATCAGGGACTTATCACCAGTTACGTAGGCATCGTTGACCTGAATCACGACGAACCCCAGGTCCCTGCTGGTTACGGCGTTGCCGAAAACCGAGGCATACACCGGATTTTCGGCGGATGGACCAACCAACACCCACGCCTCGTGATCAGCAAGGTCAGCAGGGTTGCAGGTGTTGACCAGAGGCCATTGGAATCTGCGGCTTAGCGTTTGTGCGGCTGGGAGATCGTCTTTATGGCAGTATTGGACAGCCACCCATTCCTGCTTCAACGATTTCGAAGGTATCCCGTTTTCAGCCACCCATTTGACCGATGCCAGGGTTTCCCGCGGGGACCAGCCGGATATGCCGATTACATCCCTTGTTGCGCCGTCGTACACTGTTGTGACCCGAAATGCGCGGATGAACCCGCTGTCGGCCACCTGCAACGACGATCCCAGCAATGTGTTAGATACGGGGTTGACCTCTCGCCGCCCGATCAGGATCCAGGTTCGCGAGTCTCCCAATTCACCGGCGTCGGTGGCCTGCACCAGGTTGTAGCCCCGAGCTTCCGCCAAAAGAGAAGCTGCCGCCAGATCAGCAGCCGCAGTGTATTGGACCACAGGTTTCCAGAAGGAGGCGGTGACGGCTGTGGCCCTGGTTAGAATCACCGTGGTAGTGGGCGTCACGCTGGTGACATCGCCGGACCAACGCCCGAATGTATTTTCTCCGGAGGGCCGGGAGGCCAACGCAACCAGAGTCCCCGAGTCGTGCATGGTAGTCGACCCGCAATTGTATGGGCTGACCGAACCGGTTGCGTCGCCGGTGCAGGTTACGGTCAGGGCGAACTGCCGCTGGAAGTTGGCCGCCACCCGCTGGTCGCCGTCCATGGTCACGATACATGGACCTGGGCCACTACAGGCGCCGGCCCAATGGCTAAAACTGTAGCCCTCGGCAGGGGTCGCGGTCACGGTGACTTGTTTGTCCGCGGTTTGTTTGCTTACGGCGGGCAGGGACAGGGTACCTCCGTCAAAGGGCATAACTATGGTGGTCAGGGTGAACTGCACCACGAAGTTGGCCGTCACCGCCTTATCGCCGTCCATCGTGACGACGCACGCGTCCGTACCCGAGCAGGCCCCAGTCCACGCGTCCAGGCCCCAGTCCGCCTCTGGATTGGCGGTTAAAACAACCACCGTCCCGGGCCGGTAGCTGCCACCCGGGGGCTCCAGGGACACTGATCCTCGGCCCTCGGTGGTCAGGGTTACCTGGTAAATTCTCTCCTCGAAGATTGCGGTTACTGTCTGGTCCCGGTCCATGGTCAACAGACATGAACCTTGGCCCTGGCAGTCCCCGCTCCACTCGACGAAAATCCAATGAGGACTGGCAGGGGCCGCTCTCGCCGTTACCTGGCTGCCGGAGTCGTAGGTTCCAGCGCCCGATACGCTCCCGGCCGCGCTGGGACTGGCCTTGGTACTGAGAGTAAATTGCTGAACGAATTCGGCGCCCAGGGTTTGATCGGTTTCCATGGTAACCACGCAGGGACCTGTATCGCTGCACGCACCGGTCCAACCTTGGAACAACCAGTTTGCCGAGGAAGGAGTCGCGGTTACGGTTACCTGCGTGCCCTGGGTATATTTGTCCTGTTCCGTGGGACAGTCCGGTGACGGCGACCTGACAATCCCCCCCGCGCCCGAGGGTATATCCGGCATGCTTAGAGTGAAGCACGTCGGTGCCGCAGGCTCGGTGGGCTCAGGTGTCGGCGTGGGTGCCTGGGGTATCGGTGTGGCCGTTGGTGCTGGTGGCCGGGCCGTGGGCGGTGCGGACTTTGTTACCGGAGGCAGGGGCGTCGCTGTTTCGGGGGTCACTGGGGTTGGTTCCTGTCGCGCCACCGTCGGCAGCGGGGTCGCTGCGGGCTGGGCCATTCCCGCATCAGGCTCAAAGACCGCAGTCACAACAAGATCACCGCTCATTGTAACGGTGCTGGAAGGCGCAGTCCCAAGTTCCAAGTCTCCCGCCGACCAGTGGGAAAATTGGTAGCCTTCGTTGGGCTTGGCTTGAAGTTGAACTTGGGCGCCCTCGGGATATTTGTTGTCCGGTCCGGGAACGGGATCAATGGAGACCGTGCCGCCCTGGCCAGGTTCACCGCTGGCCGTCAACTGATACCTGGTTTCCCCCCCGCAGCCAACGGCGACGAAAATTATGAGGAACAGCGGCAGGAGCCCAATTGCTCGTGTCAACCGGAAGGTGTGGAGAAATTTGGCCATTGGGTGCTCCTCCGCTGTTGGGTCAGCGTGAAGGGGAAGATGCGATGCCCCATGGGTTGGCCCCCGTTGGCGGGACTATGAGGTGCATTATGTCCATTATACTGTCAAGTGCATTTTGTTCATTATATGGTGGCTTCCCCCGTCTACCGCGCTTGAACAAATATCCCGTTAGCGCAAGTTGTTTGACGCCAGGTCATTGGAGGAATCGGTAGCTATAACCATATCAACAGGATTTGTTCAACAGCAAGCCGCAAATCAACCCTCCCTCTTACTCCGACCCACAACCAACTGTAGATTGCCCTGGGCCATCGCTGTGGGATCATGCAGCGCAATACCCTTCGGCGGGCCGATTGAAACCTTGGCCCATAGATAGAGGGCGGTTATGCGGGCTCTCCAACCCATCCAATCAATTAGCACTATCGTAGGCGGTATCGTAGGTTGGATACATGGACGAATCAGGTTGGGGCAAAGTGTTAAAGCTATTGGTGGGATTTCTGGTAATAGGGTTGCTGGCTTGCGGACAATCATCAGTTCCCCCAACCCAGGGGCCAGAGACCGTATCTAGCCCGGCGGCCGTGGAAACCCAGATACCAACGCCTACGGCCGCTTCCGTGCCGACGTTAGCCGTGAAGGAGACTCCTGTCCCCACAGCCGCACCATCTGCTACCAGCGCTCCTGAAGCAGCCTCGACTCCCAGACCTACGGCGCCGATAGCAGAGAATCCCTCGCCGACGCCAACCACGGTCCTCACCGCAACGCCGGCGCCGGAGGCTCCGGCCACTACTCAGGCGGAGGCGCCAACGCCCGCTTCGGTGCCGGCCCCCACGCTGGCCCCTACCCCGATGCCAACACCGGTACCCTCTCCTACCTCGACGCCGTTGCCTACCCCGACTGCAACCGCTAAACCGACGCCCTCGCCTTCGCCAACCCCTGAACCCACCCCGACACCGACCCAGGTGCCCTTCACGGTTCGCTCGGAGGCCTTCCCCGAGGACGGCGCTATCCCACCCCGCTATACCTGCGAGGGACTCGATATCTCCCCAGCCCTCGCTTGGAGCATACCGCCGGCTGGCACGCAGACTTTGGCTTTCGTCATGGAAGACATTGATGCCCCAGGCGGCGCGTTTGACCATTGGGTGCTCTTCAACTTGCCACCGGCCTTGGACGGCCTCCCCGAAGGGCTACCAAAGGACATAAATCTGGCCAATGGGGGTATCCATGGCCGCAATAGCTATGGAAGCATGGGATATAGGGGCCCCTGCCCGCCGAAAGGCCCGCCGCACAACTATAAGTTGTCGGTCTACGCGGTGGACCGGGGGCTGTCCCTCCCTGCGGTAGCTACTAAAGAGCAGCTGCGGCGCGCGCTGCAGGGCCACGTCATGGCCTCAAGCATGCTTATCGGGACCTACCAAGGAAAGGCAGCCGTTGATGGCGGGGATGATGGGGACGATGGCGGTGGCGGTGGCGGTGGCGGTGGCGGTGGCGGTGGCGGTGGCGGTGGCGGTGGTGGCTACTGAGGATGTGGCGGACTTCCCTAACGAAGGTCGCCCACCCAGGCTCGATCGGGTAGGCCGCGCTGTTCCCAGTACCCCATTGGCGAGCCGGGAACCAGCTCTATACGCACCACCCATTTGGCCCACTTGTAACCATATTTGCCCGGCGATACCAAACGCAGCGGATAGCCGTGGGCCGGGATCTCTTGGCCATTTATCTCATATGCCATGTATGCCTCGGTTTCGATAAGGTCCTTCACGGGATGGGTGGTGAAGTAGCCGTCGGCACAATGAAAAACGGCGGTGGAGGCGTCTGCCATTAGTTCCGCCCGTTCCAGTAACGCAGCCAGAGACACCCCCCGCGTGCCAATGATATTGCGAAGTCCTCCGACGCAGTCCAAGGTCACCTGCCGGTCCACCAAGGGATAATTCCTCAGATCGTCCAGGGATAGGCGTAGCGGGCAGTTAACATTTCCATCGACGGTTAATGTAAATTGCTCGGATGTTATGCGCGGAACGCCCCAGAAGGAAAGGGTGAAAAGCTTCTTGGTTGGCGTTGGGGCGTGCCGGAGTTGTATTCCCATGGCCCGCTTCAGTAGTAGCAGCCCCCATATCCCGGCGCTGGTCGCCCGCTTCCGAAGGGGATAGGGCAGGAGGATCCAGGGCAACCAGATGGCCCGAAGCAGAATGCGGTTGGTAAGCAGCGAGGTCAACAATATGTTTCCTTACCGCCCGTCCGCGTACGAGGCGGATTCGGTGTTCGGTCAATCCCAGAGCGTCGAACTCGTTGCGACGGGCTCGGGCATCACTCTGCGGGTGTCACGTTGAAGATGCCATCCAAGTATACGACCGATACAATGTATTATCCGTGATTAAGGAACCAGATCCAATCGTCCAAGGGATTGAAAGAGGGGCTTAAGAGTTAAAGATTGATATCTCTTGTGATGCCGGTTTGGAAGAAATGGATCCTTTTATCTTTGGCAAAATTGACCAGGCCGTTCGGCAGGCATTGTTTTGCGGTAGGCCTCGACGCGATTAACCGTTTTGATTCTCAGGACCTTCGCCTCGGCAATTGCAGGCGCACTACTGTATTGGTTGACCGGACTCTGTAGTCAGGGTTTATCCTAAACGGGGCTAAAAACTAGTGCCTATGGCGCAGCCCTGTGAAACAACCTAATAGCGTGCCAAACGATCTGACGTATAGAATCCAATTAGAATCCGGTGGCCAGCCGCTTTGGTAGCAATTTCCTCTAGGAATAAGTTGAATTGAAGAGGGGCATGAACGCAATTTGATGTCATTGTTGCTGATAGCCGTTGGTGGCGCGCTAGGAGCTCTATCTAGGTACTATCTAGACACCGCCGTGACAAAGCTGCTAGGCCCTACCGTGTTAGGGATATTCTTCGTCAACATCACAGGTTCGTTCTTGCTTGGCGTATTTATATCCGCCACTGAGCCCCACATCACATGGCAACATAATGCGAGACTCTTTGCCGCAATCGGCTTCCTTGGCTCTTACACGACATTTTCGACACTTACAGTAGCCACTGTCGGACTCGTGCAGGATGGCGACCTGACGCGGGCGGCGCTTAACATTGGTGGAAGTGTAATAGTTGGCCTGACGGCGGCATTGTTGGGATTGTATTTAGGCAAGTTATTTTAGCCTGCGCAGGTGGATTGCGTGATTGTTACGAATAGCTCCCCAGTGTCATCCCCTATTTGACGTAGGTGGCCTCGAGCCTTGAGAGGGCGCCACAGTTCACAACGCCAAACAGTTGAGGCAGCGCATTTAAGCGCGTTTATACCGGCCGTACCCATCAGGAATGCGCAATAACGGAACGCATTAGAGTTACACCGGAATTGTCGCGCAACCGGGCGACGTTGAAGTATACCTGCTCGGAGAGATAAGCCGGGGCTAAAATTGGTGGGCCGTGTGGGGGTCGAACCCACGACAACCGGATTAAAAGTTGTGTGACAGGTGTCTTACCCCGTCCCGTTAGCTACGTTTCCGTACCGATGTTCTAAAGGAATGGTGGGATTTCCTAGCTGGCGTCTTACCCCGTCACGTCTGGTCCCAGTGAGTACGTTAGCAAAATGGTTAGCAAGATTCATAGCTGGCTCAGATAGGGCAGAGGGTTCACATTCAAGGCCCGCACTGGCGATACCAGTCCCCGCGCGGCATGTTCTTGAAGATGGTTAGCTGCTGCCCGTCCTCCAAGGTGACCTGGTAGGTCACCCGGACCACCGGGTCGTCCCTCCACCAGTCTTCCTCATCCTCCCACCGCTCCTCTATCGATTCTACCGGCACGCTTACGCCAATTAACGTCACGGTCACCGGTCTTTGCTCGTCGTCCTCCTGAACCGTGCACGGCATTGGAACCTGGGGGCTTGGCGTGGCGGTTGAGGACCTGGCAATTGAGGACCTGTATTTCCTGGACATGGGGACCTCCCTC
>JADFFS010000267.1 GCA_022568195.1 Chloroflexota bacterium
ATTTTTTCCGCAGTCACCTCGTAGACGTAGGCTGGCGACGAGTCACCGACGGCCACGTCCTGCCAGGTTTCCAATCGTAACAGTGGGTCCTCTCATTGACCGGAGCCTGCTGTCAGTCGCCAACTCCCCCGCATACACGGGCTGGCGGGTATCGGACAAACCGCTCAGCGTATCAGGCCCGAATGATTCCAAGCCAGTGTAGGTTGGAGCCTGGACAGTGTCAATCTAGAAATTGGGGCCGCTCGAGAAGAGGGCGGCTAGTACTCAGTCAACAACACTTCTATAGGATGTCATTCTGAAGGAGCGCAGCGACCGAAGAATCTCTTCGCGTGGGTGAGACCCTTCGCTTCGCTCAGGGTGACAATACTATGTTTAGGTTGACTGAGTACTAATCGCTGGAGTTGAGGCCCCAGGAGACGACTCTGAGCCCGGTAATTTTGATGACGGGGTTGGCGTCGATGTCCATGGCCCGGTACTGCTGGTACTTGTCCCGAAGCAGGGCGATGGCCGTAACACGCTCAGGTCCCTCGACCAATAGCTCCGCCGTGCCCGCGATCATCAGGTACCACAACCGGCTCCAGTCCTCCTCGTAGTGGTCCAGCAGCAGGGTTACCTGAGGGTTAGATTGAATGTTCCGGACCCGGCGCAACCGGGTGAGAGCAGCGCGTTTGGGCTTCTGGTCCAGTACCGAGTAGATGAACTGGTCCCGCGCGGCGAAGCACACGGGAACAACGTGAGGAGTGCCCGCAGCGTCGGCCGTCGCCAGATGACCTATCCGGACAGACTCCAGTAATTTGGCCTGGTGGCTCGACAGCGGGTTCAAAGGGAATCCTACGCAGGGAGTCCTAGTGTTGGACAGAACGCTGGGCGAGAGACCGGTTTCTGACGGGGCTTGAATCGTTCCGGAAGTTAGACCTCGGAGCTGAAGGACATCGGGTCTTCCAGCAACTCGATGTTTTGCAACTCGGCCCTGGCCGCGTCTTCCAGAGCGGCATCGCCATCTTTGACGCAGTTCATCAAAACCTTTTTGGCCAGCGGGCTGCCGATTTTGCCCAGCGCGCTGACCCCGGCCATCTGAACCTGGTAATCGTCGTCCTCAAGTAGCGGGATCAAATGAGGCACGGCATCCTCTTCGCCCAACTCGCCGCAGGCATGGGCCGTCTCGTAGCGAATGTCCGGTTCAGGACTTTGCATTTCCTTGATGAGCAAGGGGAGCCAGTCCATGTCACCGGTGCGCCCCATGGCGTAGATGGCGCTGGACTTCAGCTTCAAATCGGAGCTTTGGTAAGCCCACTCGACTAACCGTTTGATATCCGCGGTGTTGAAGGGAGCGATGGCTTCAAGGCTCCTGCGCCGCACTTCCACGGGTTGGGTGTCGTCTTGAAGGACCTCCATCAAGCTGTCATGTATGGATTCGCCGTCTTTGGCCAGGAGCTTTCCTTCTAGTACCAGGACAGGGAACTTGCCCAAGGCCACGGCCGCGGCGGACCGAACTTGGGAGCCTTTATCCGAATGCAGCACGTGGATAAGTCCGGGGATAACAGACCGCTCCTCGTGTTCCCAAAGACCTTCCATGGCCTTCTCGAGGACTTGCTCGTCCCCGTCCTTAAGGCACATCTTGAAAATGGCGCCGAAGTCCAACTCCGGGGTATCCTCGGCCAGATCCACCATGGTGGAGACGATCCAGCGTTGGCGGTCCACCGGCAAGCCGAACCAGGCGCGGGCGAATTGGCCCAACTCGTCGGGATGAAGGTCGGAAACCTCTACGAAATCGCTGGCGGGCACTTTGGTGTCCGGGTCAGCCAGCGCTTCAAGGAAAAGTTCCAGTGACATGGCTGACCTCTACCTTTGGGTCCCCAGTGGGGCCGTGTAGAGTATGCAGCACCAGGACATTCTCATATTCCCTAGACCGCCTTGACGCCCGGCGGCCACCTCCAATCCTCTTCGCTCCGATTCCCGCATTACATTGTTAGGCTGACTGATAACCGCGCTCAAATTCGAGTATAACATAACGTCATTGGCCAATAACGGGCGTAAATGGTTAATTTTACGTGGAAATAGAAAGGGTGAATTACCGGCCTATCACGGCACTAACCCAGCTTGGGTTGCGTACCTGGCTGCCTCGGTACGGTTGGCGCAACCTGTTTTGGAAAGGATGTTGCTGACGTGGCGTATCACGGTGTTGGGACTGATCACCAGTTGCTCGGCGATGCTGGCGTTACTCATGCCAGCGGCGACTAGGGCCAGCACCTCAACCTCCCGCTGGGTCAACCCGTCGGGGTACGTAGGCGTTCTGGCAGTTAGTGCCCGGGCCTGTTCTTGAACGGCCATCGCCCGAGAGCTAGGGATGCGACGTATAGTCGAATGGGCGATGGCCAGCGACTTCAGCTCTCAAACGCGCCACCTCCATTCGTAAGACACACTCTTATTCAGTAAGTGGCTGTCCCCCAACCTGCCGAGGATTATAATAGCGTCGTCATGCCCGAAGACGAGGACCAAAAGGACGAACCAAAGCTCGAATTCGACTCGGCGGGCCAGGCGATTGCCTACATATCGCTGGACCAGGCCCGCGTGTTGGCGCTGCAGCATGCCCGCGACAACCGGGAGTTTTATGGCCGCCGCTACCGCCGCCGGGAGCTGGTGTGGGAGGAGCTCGGCGCCGAAGAGAGCTAGGATTATTACCGAATCAGGCTGTCCTACCGTCCAGCCCAGCGTTTCAGGGGTGAACCTGGCGTCGAGCAGTTCACCATCGACAAGGTAGGCCCAATCGAGTTCCGGCAGATTGTCAGCCATCCAGTCGAGCTCCGACGCAGAGGACTGCTGTACGCTGTGGCGACATTGGGAATTCCGATCATTGCCGGAGGAGCGACAGGCGGGCTGTTTGCTGCGGGTATTTTGCCTCCGGCTTCACAACGGAGTCTGCAGAACACACCAACCGATACCCCTATACCAAGCACGACGCTCTCTGCAGATGCTCTAATTCCGGCGGAAACCGCTACTCCTACCTCGATTCCAACGATCGGACCTTCAGTAGCCATGGCGAGCACGGTTCCGGACGCGAGAAAAACTGATACGCAACCGCCCACGCCACAGCTGTTCTCCCTCCTACGGCGATGTTTACTCAAATTTAGGCCATGC
>JADFFS010000107.1 GCA_022568195.1 Chloroflexota bacterium
CAAGCGCCATGCTGAACGGAGATAGCGCCGCTGTGTCATACCGAGTCCCTCGCGGGAAGGCCGAGGGATCTGGTGAGGTGCAGGAGACGCCCCGCTCCAGATGCTTCGCCGCTGCGGCTGGCTCAGCATGACATTTTCATGGTGTTACCAAACAATGGGTCCAACGACTATGGAGTCCCCTGGGAGAGACAAAGCTTGACTGGAACCACCGAAACGACGATTCAGGTTACACCCTATCGCTGGGTGGTCATCGGCGTGTGGCTCATGGGCAGCGTCTCCGGCTTCATGATCATGTCCACCCTGGGGATTCTGTTGCCGGCCATCAGCTTGGAGCTGAGTCTATCCCCGGCGCAGCAAGGGCTGTTGGCCTCTTCGGCCTTCTGGGGCAACCTGGCCCTGGCGATACCGCTGAGCTGGTGGGCCTCCAGATACAGCGCCAAGCTGCTCACCACCGTTACCTTGGTTTTCGGCACGGTTTTCCTTTTCCTCCAAGGCTGGGCGCCGGTGTTTGGTGTGCTGCTGCTTGGCCGTCTGGCCTTTGGAGTCACCGCGATCGCCCGGCAACCCGCCCAGGCCTTTTTGATACGGCAGTGGTTCCAGCAACGGGAAATAGTCCTGGTAAACAGCATCTCCAACGCCTTGTTCGGCCTGGTGGTGGGTGGCGGGATGGCAGCCGCCCCCTTCCTTCTGATCAGCTTTGGCGGAAGTTGGAGAGCCACCCTATACACCTTCGGCGCTCTATTCGCGGTTCTGTCTATCCTCTGGATGGTCCTGGGGAAAGAGCGGGATTCGGCGGAATCCCGGCGCCGGGAGGCTTCGGTCCAGGCCAACGTACTGAAGGGCGCCCTGAGGTATCGAGACCTGTGGGTTGGAGGCTTCGGTTTTATCGGAGTAACGCTGGCTTGGTCCGCTTTCCTCAGCTTCTATCCCACAATGATGTTGGAAGCCTACGACATCTCCCTGCGCTGGTCGGGGGCCATCCTGGCCTTGGGCATCTTCACCGGCGGCGTTGCCGGTCTGGGATTCGGCTTCGCAGTCATGGCCACAGGCCAAGGCAAGATCATTCTTCAATCCCTGGGCGTACTGATGGCCTTGTCCTTCGTGGGAATGACGATGACCGGCGACCTCACCGTCCTGTTGGTGCTGACCTTCGTTAACGGGATAGCCTGGGGATTCTGGCCCATTCTCTACACCGTGCCCTTCCACCTGCCCGGCATCCGGTCTCGGGAAGTAGCCGTGGCCCTGGCCTTTACTATGATGATGAGCTCCGTCGGTACTACCCTGGGACCGCTGGTAACCGGCTTCTTGGACCAGGCCCTGGGCGACTTGAGACTTTCCCTGGCCATCGTCAGCTTCACTTCTCTCTCCCTTTGCATCACCGGGACTCTGCTGCGGCGGGAAACCACGGGAGGAAGGGTCCAACAGCCCGAGCCAGCCCGGCAGGCCTCGGCAGACTGACCGTTCTCCAACCGGCCCGCTCTCAGCCGTTGACAGGCCGGGTGGCCCTGTTTACACTCGCATCTGCCCGGCTAGGGTGGCCAGAAGCCGCGCCAACAGGCGCAGCGGCTGCTTATGGTCCGCCGGGGCCACGGGTCTAGGTAAACTGCCCTGGATAAGCCGATTCTCCAAGCCCTTCTAGAGGATTAAACGCCATGCCAAACCTTGACGATCTGTTCTCCCAAGTTGACGCTGCCCGCGATGATATCCTGGCATTGGAGCAGGCTCTGGTGAGGATCCCGTCGGTCAACACCGGGTTCATGCCCACGGGCGACGAGACCCCGGTGTGCGAGTATGTTCGGGACTGGCTGGCCGAGGATGGTATATCGTCGGAGATCCTTGAGGCTGCTCCCAACCGGGGCAACATTATCGCCCGGCTGGAAGGACGGTCCGGCAAGGCGGGACTGATGTTTATGTCCCATACCGACGTTGTGCCGGTGGAGGACGAGTCCAAGTGGCGGTTCCCGCCATTCAGCGCCACCATCGCCGACGACCGGGTGTTCGGGCGCGGATCCTCCGACTGCAAAGGACTGTTGACCGCCCAACTCATGGCCATGCGCCTGCTGAAGCGGAACGGGATCCAGTTGGAGGACGGCTTAATCCTGGCTTCCGGGGCCGACGAAGAGCACGGCGGCCGCTACGGTTTCGGTTGGCTGGCGGAAAACCACCCTGAGAAGCTGGCGGCTCCATTTGCCGTGAACGAGGGAGGCGGTACCCCCATCCAAGCGGCCGGGGCACTCACATACGTCCTCGGCGTCGGTGAAAAAGGCCGCCTGCAAGTGGAGATCGACGTCAAAGGGACCAGTTCCCACGCTTCCGTCCCCTGGCAAGGCACCAACGCCTTATACCGGGTGAGCCAGGCATTGGGACGCATAGAGCAGTTCGATCCGGAGCTGGATACATCCACCTCGCTGTTCGATCACCTTTCCACCTTCGCCATCGAGGACAAGCCATCTCCCGGTAATATCAACCAGATCATAGAGGAAATTGAACCGGTAAACCCCCGCTTCGCCTCCATGCTCAGGGCCCTATCCAGAATGACCTTGACGCCCACCATGATTCGCGGCGGTATCAAATCCAATAGCGTCCCCGAATCCATCAGGCTGACCTGTGATGTGCGTACCTTGCCCCATCAAGACGAGGAATACGTCCGCCAACAATTGGACGAAGTTTTGGCGGGGATCCCCGGAGTCGAGTACGAGATCGACTACATGGCCGTGCCCAACTCGTCCCCTTTCGAGACCGAGCTGTCCAGAAGCATCCAAACCGCCACGGCCAGGGTCCTGAAGCGGGACAATATCCAGTGGGTCCCGGCTATCAGCAACGGCTTCACCGACTCCCGGTTTACCCGGCCTCTGGGCATCGTAACCTACGGGTTTTCCGGCTCTCACCCCGACGACGATCCCATGCTGAACAGGACCCACGGGACCGACGAGTCGGTGGGAATCAAGAGCCTGATCAGCGGCGCCAAAATCATGCTGGCCCTGGCTTGCGACATGCTGGGCGCCAAGTGACGGACCACCCGGGTCACGCCCTCGTTCGGCCCTGGTTCAATCCGGTAGCCCCATCGCCCTTTTTGAGGTGAAATCTAATGACCCAACCGCGTAACGTGCCCTTAGGGATCGCAATTCCCCAGGTATTCTTGGGCCAGCCGGTGGATATGGCGTTGGTCCAAAAACACGTGAAGCGTGCCGAGGAACTGGACTACGACAGTCTCTGGGTCCAAGAGCGGATGATGGGCGACTCGCCCACTCTCGAGGGCTTGAGCCTGCTTTGCTACGTGGCGGGCATTACACAGAAGATTCGGTTGGGAACTTCGGTGGTGGTGGTTCCCGACCACAATCCGGCCCAACTGGCCAAGCAGTTCAGTACCTTGGACAATTTGAGCAACGGTCGTCTGACCATCGGCATCGGCCTTGGAGGGCGCTTGCAGTACGCTCAGTTGCTGGGAGGCGTCACGGAACGGCGGGTGCGTTACCTGGTGGAGAGCCTTGGGGTGATGAAAGCCCTGTGGGAGCAGCCCAAGGCCAGCTTTGACGGCCACTTCTGGAAGCTGGACGGTGAGGCCATGGAGCCCAAACCGGTCCAGAAGCCCCACCCGCCCGTGTGGTTCGGGGGACGCCATCCTAACGCCCTGCGGCGCGCCGTCCGCCTAGGCGACGGCTGGATGGGGGCAGGCTCGTCATCCACCGAACAGTTCAAGCAATGCGTCAGCATTCTCCACGAGCACCTGCAGGCCTCGGGGCGGGACCCGGACACTTTCCCCATCTCCAAACGGGTTTATATAGCGTTGGACGACGATGAGGCCCGGGCCGAGGGGCGGCTACGGGAATGGTTTGGCCGCCATTACGGCAGCGCCGACATGGGATCGCAGGTTTCAGTTCGGGGTAGCGCCTCCCGCTGCGCCGAGCAACTGGCGGAGATCGTGGATGGGGGCGCCGGGATGCTGATGCTCAATCCGGTGTTCGACCACATGGAGCACCTGGAAGAGTTCCGGCGGATGTTCCCAGTCCCCATTTCCTGACACCGCACCGATTCCCTAGCCCAGAGTCGAGTTGATTGTGATGAATTGATCGGTTTTAACTACCTGTCATTCCTCGTCGGTTCGCTTCTCGGAATGACATCGGTCGTTTTCAAATTGATGCAGGTCTAGTGCCTTTGGTTGGCAAAGAGGACGAACCGCAAGAGGATAAGTTCGAGTTCGACTCGGCGGGCCAGGTCGTAGGGCATATCTCCCTGGACCAAGCTCGGGTGGTGGCGCTTCGGTACGCCCGCGATAACCAGGACTTTTACGGTGGCCGCTACGCCCGGCGTGAGCTGGCCTGGGAGGAGATCAGCGCCGAGGAAGGCGAGGACTACTATCGGGTAAAGCTGTCCTTCCGCCCGGCCCAAAGGTTTCGCGGCGAACCCGGCGCCGAGCTCCTGGCCATCGACAAGACCGGCTCCGTCGAGCTGCGCCAGATCTTGAGCCAGCCTCGGGAGACCCGCCGGGCACTGGCCTTGGGACTGTCTGCCGCCGGATTGGCCGTCGTGGCCGGGGCAGCGATTGCCGTCTTCCTCAGCGTTAGCAACCCGCCTGCACCGGTTGCGGCGCCTGACGACGCCGCGGCCACGGTTCTTGTGACTCCCCAAGATGCGGCCAGCCTGGTTTCTCCCGATGGGAACGTCAGGGTTGACTTGATTGAGGGTTCGGTCGCTTCCCCCGTGGAATTTTCCTACCGCAGGGTGTCGCCGGTGGGGATTCCCCAGCTCCCGGCCGGGTTTATTCCCACCACCAAGGTCTTCGACCTATCGGTGTCGGCCCAAGAAGCTCCGGTGGCCGGCGGCTTTTCCTTCGTCAAGCCGGTGACGCTAACCATTCAACTGAGCGCTCAAGACGCCGCCTTATCCGGCGGACTAGAGTCAAATGTATCGATTCACCACTTCAAGGTCGGGGGCGTTGGATGGACCGCCCTGCCCACCAAGGTGGACTTCGCCGCGGCCACGGCCCTAGCGCAAGTAGATAGCCTCAGCCTTTTCGCTCTGGCGATCAAACAGTCCCGCCCGGAGGCCAAGCTAGTTGCCGCCGACCAGCCTCTCCTACCCGGCGGGTACGCGGGCCAGGGCATTGCCGATTTGGGAACGCCGGAGGAACTGGGCCAGGGTCAAATCAGGACCGTCACCGTGGAAGTGGCCCTGAAAAATCCCCTCGCCGCCTCAGAGGTCCAATTCGTGGTGGGCGCGGATCCAACGTCACGAGGGATTCAACTGCCGGGGACCCGGCCGGGACCTGGGACCATCCTGAACCGCTACGGAGATGTGCCCGTTTACCGGCGCATGAGCGCCAGATTGGAAGCTCCGGCCTTCGTATTCTCGGAGCGCGGCTGGGTAGAGCAAAGCCTGGTGGAGGGCAGTGCCCTCTGGTCCTGGCGTATAACCCCCGGCAAGGCTTTTCGGGACCGCAGGAAATAACGGTTCAGCTACCCGCCAACGGCCGGACCTACCGCACCCTAAGCACCACGGTGGAGATTCCCCAGCAGGCGCCACCAACGGAAACGCCCCTTCCCGCGCCATCGCCCACGCCATCACCAACGCCGGTCCCTGCAACGGCCACACCTGCTCCGCCAGCTGACACGGCGACCCTGGCTCCCTTGGCGCCAACCGCTGTGCCCACGGCCACGCCGGCGCCTACGGCCAGGCTGGCGTCCACTCCGACTCCCTCGCCCACCCCCACGTTGGTTCCCACGCCAACACCAACCAACACGCCTAAGCCCACTAGAACCCCCACCCTGGGACCCGCACCTACCCCCACGCCGGTGCCCAGCTACCAGCTCACCATCAACGGCCGCTTGGTCTACGGCGGGGAAGAGTTCGTCAGCCTGTCAATGGCCATCATCAAAGTACTCACTCCTGCCGGCGACACAAACGCTTACCGGGCCGGCACGGTGGTCACGTTGGTAGCTCTGCCCCGCAATCCAGGCTACGAGCCCATCTGGAAGGGAGTGGACAGCCACAGCGGGTACACCGCCACGGTCCGTATGGACGGCGACAAGTCCGTTGAGTTCCTGATCGGCGCCCGCATTCCCACGCCCACTCCGGCTCCCACGCCAACCAGAGGGGTAGTCATTGTAGGTCCGCCTCCAACGGCGGTGCCCACCGCGACACCGGCGCCCACGCCAACCCCCACCCCCCAGCCGCCGGGGGAGCCGACCCACACGCCCACGCCTACACCCACGGTGACGCCAGTGCCGGGCGGTGGACTCATCGCCTTTGAAACCAACCGGGACGGTAGCGGCAACGAAGAGATTTACGTGATGGCCTCGGACGAGTCTAACAAACTAACCTTACGCAGTTTCCCGGCGCTAGTGACGCCTTCCCGGCCTGGTCCCCTGATGGCACCAAGATCGCTTTGCAGACGTTTAGCCGGGACGGTAACGACGAAGTGTACGTGATGAACGCAGACGGCTCAAACCAGACAAACCTGAGTAACAATCCTGCGGCAGACATCATACCCGACTGGTCCTCGGACGGAACTAAAATCGCCTTTAGCTCCAATAGAGATGGAAACTTTGAGATATACGTGATGAACGCCGACGGTTCCAACCAGGTCCGCTTTACCACGAATCCTGATGAAGAAGATGTGAACCTAAATTGGTGCACCACCGGCGACAAGATTGTCTTCACTTCACAGGTCCCCGGCTCAGAAAATACAGATGTATATGTGATGGATGCTGTAGACAACGATGGTGACGGCAACGGAGACAACCTTATACTCCTAGCCAACAATGCCGCCCACGATAACCAGCCACACTGGTCGCCGGACTGCAGCAAGATCGCTTTCGTTTCGCAGAGGGACGACGGCGTCGGTGAAATATACGTGATGGACGCTGTGGATAGCGATGGAGATGGCAATGGCGACAATCTAATCCGCTTCACTACCAACCCTGCTGCAGACCAATCGCCCGCCTGGTCCCCTGACCAAAACAGGATTGCGTTTTATTCCGCGAGAGACGGCAACTTCGAGATCTACGTGATGGATGCTGTGGACAATGATGGCGATGGCAATGGCGACAACTTAATACGCCTCACCAACAACTCCGCCCATGACATCCACCCGGATTGGCAGCCGTAAGCTCCACGAGTCCCACAGCATGCGCCATCCCCGCTCCACCCCATCCCCGTCGACCCGGTAAATCCCTCCGGGCCCACAACGCATCTAAGTTACTGACCGGGTAGACAGAGATCCCTTTGCCACCAGCAAAGAGCCGTTGGCTGCTGGGAGTTCCTACATTCTGCCAAACGTCCGCTTCAGCGGCACCGAACGAATCGCCAACGGAGGATGACCAACATGGAAGTTATAACCAGAGCGAGGCTGACCTGCCCCCAATGCGGGTTTGTCGACGAGTTGGAGATGCCCACCGACTCCTGCCAGTTTTTCCAGCAATGCGCGCGATGCAAAACTGTCTTGAGGCCGGAACAGGGAGACTGTTGCGTCTTCTGCTCCTATGGGGACGTGCCGTGTCCATCCATGCAGTGAGGCGAGGCGGCGTGAAGTCCGCGCCAGGTGTCGATTTTTCAAGTCCCGTGACATAATCAACGTCTAGAGATCTAGGATTCCAAGTGTTCAACGACGTAAGACAAGGAGCCGTGTAGATAATGAGCGGTCGCATGCGTTTGGGAGCTGTTGTTGTGGTCCTGCTGGCGGTGGGCGGGTCTTTGGGTGGACTGGCCCTCGCGGGAACCTTCGGAGCACGAAACCAGGCTTCAGAACCCCTGCCAATATCCACTGATGTCACCCCCTCTACCGAACGCCCTGCCCTGTCGGA
This sequence comes from Chloroflexota bacterium, assembly GCA_022568195.1. Lineage (GTDB taxonomy): Bacteria > Chloroflexota > Dehalococcoidia > Lucifugimonadales > UBA3495 > JADFFS01. Next base: position 7,803 of record JADFFS010000107.1, read on the forward strand.
AAACGTGGCAGGAAAAGTGGCGGCTGAGGCCACCGGCGCCAAGGCTCCAGATGCCCGAGCCCCGGCGCTATCCGAGGTACCAGAAACGCAAAGCTCACTGGAGCCGGACCCCAATTTCCGCGAAGGTTTCAGGAAGGCGGGACTTTCCGTTGCCGACTGGAAAACCGACTTCAGCCTGCACCTGATTCCTTACGAAGAGATCACCCAGGTCCTGGGCCGCGACGGTATCCCAGCCATCGACAGCCCCCAGTTCACCACCCCCGAAGCCGCTGAAGAGTGGCTGGGAGGCCAGGAGCCGGTGGTGGCCATTACCATCAACGGGGAGTCCCGGGCCTATCCCCTGCAGATCCTCACCTGGCACGAGATTGTCAACGATGAACTTGGCGGCGTGCCCGTTTCCATCACCTTTTGCCCCCTGTGCAACTCGGCCCTCGCTTTCGACCGGCGGTTGGAGGGTACCGTCTACGACTTCGGCGTGTCGGGGAAACTTCGCAACAGCGACCTGATCATGTACGACCGGCAGACCCATAGCTGGTGGCAGCAGTTCACCGGCCAGAGTATCGTGGGCGAACTGGCGGGCAAGCAACTGACCCTGTTGCCGGCTTCGATAGTGTCCTTCGACGATTTTAGAGAGGCCCACCCCCAGGGGAAGATACTCTCCCAGGACACCGGCTTTTCCCGCAGTTACGGCGTCAACCCCTACGTAGGCTACGACCAAGTCGACAAGCCTCCCTTCCTGTTCGACGGGGAGACCGACGGACGCTTGCTGCCCAAGGAAAGGGTGGTGGCGGTAACCATCGGCGAAGCAGATGCGGCGTTTCCCTACAGCGCCCTGGAACGAGAGAAGGTGATCAGCTACAACGTCGGCGGTCAAGACCTGGTGGTCTTCTTCAAGCCGGGCACCACCTCCGCCTTGGACGGGGGCCTCATCGTCGACTCCCGGGACGTGGGCGCCACCGGGGTGTTCGATCCTGTCCTGAATGACCGCAAGCTCACCTTCCGGCCGGAGGGAGCAACCATCGTAGACAACGAGACCGGCAGTGTCTGGAACATTCTGGGCCAGGCCGTGGAAGGGCCATTGGCCGGACAGGCTCTCACGCCCATCGTCCACGGCGACCATTTCTGGTTCGCCTGGGGAGCGTTCAAGCCCGACACCAAGGTTTACCAAGGGGCTGGCTAGCGGCTGCTCCGAGCAATGTTGTCGGGGTTCGAGCACCCCTGTCAGCCGGCGCCAATGCAAAAATCCCCCTTAGTCCCCCTTTGTAAAGGGGGAAACAGGGGGATTTTGTCCCTTCGGAGTGCTCCAACCACCCAGGGCAATACGATGACCGGCCCACCGGACTGGCGGTCTCCTTGTCACCCTCCCCACCCGCGTGTAGAATTACCCAATCCTGCTTACGGGGGACGCGAGATGTATGACAAACCTATGCTCAGTCTGGAGCAGACCCAGAGGGCCATGACGGCGATGATCGACAAGGCTACCGGGGCCCCGGATCGGCCCGTGACCATCGCAATCGTCGACGACAACGGCGACATACTGAGCTTTGCCCGCATGGACCGCTGCCGCAAGGGACCCCAGCGAATGGCCCTGCGCAAGGCTTACACCTGCGCCATATCCGGACAGGACTCCAAAGACTACGCCGAACGGATGGCCGGACAAGGCCGTACCGTCGCCGAGATGGGTGACCCCATGCTGGCGGCGGTCCAAGGAGGCGTGGTGGTCCTGCATCCCGGCTCCGGGTCCATCATGGGGGGAATCGGCGTCAGCGGCCTCGCCGCCCAAGAAGACGAGGATATTGCCAAGCTGGGCCTGCAAGCCCTGGGCCTGTCGGCCTGAGCAAAGCCATCAGCGGGCTGACGGCTCAAATCCCCCTGAGTCCCCCTTTAATAAAGGGGGACAGAGGGGGATTTCCCGTGGGCTGACGGCTGGCGACGAAGGAGCCACCATGGCCAATCCCCGCGCCGAATATTCGCCCATCTTCCACCGAGCGCCCCTGCGGTTGCCTGGCAACGCCCGGGTTGCTGTTTGGCCCGTCATCAACGTGGAAGAGTGGGACATAAACGCGGCCATGGCGCGGACTGTGCTTCCCAGCCCCCAAGGAGTCAGCCTCATTCCCGACGTCGCCAACTTCGGCTGGTTCGACTACGGGCTGCGGGTTGGGTTCTGGCGTTTAAAGCAGGTCTTGGACCGGCACGGGATTCGGGCTACCGTGAGCCTCAACGCGTCGGTCTGTCTCAGCTATCCCCAGTTGGTGCGGGAGAGCCTGGAGTCCGGATGGGAGATCTTGGGCCACGGCTTTATTCAGCGGGTGATTAACCTGGAGCCAGACGAACGGGCTGTGATCCGCAAGACCATCAGCACCATCCGGGAGTTCACCGGCACGGCGCCCCGCGGCTGGATGGGGCCGGGCCTGGCCGAGACCTTCGATACCCCCGATATCCTGGCCGAAGAGGGGATCGAATACGTGGCCGATTGGTGCAACGACGACCAGCCCTATGAAATGAACGTGAAGAGCGGACGCCTGGTGGCCGTTCCTTATACCGTGGAGCTTAACGACATCCCTATTTACTTGATTCAGCACCACAGGTCGCCGGAGATTTTCGAACGGGCCCGCGACCAGTTCGACACCCTGTACCGGGAAGGGGCAGAGAGCGCCCGTATCATGTGCATTTCCACCCATCCCTACATCACAGGCGTGCCCCACCGCATCAAGTACTACGACATGATCTTCGACTATATCCGCCAGTTCGAGGGCGTGGTGTTTATGACCGGCAGCGAGATCCTGGACTGGTATAACGCCGCCACGGCCCGATGAAAATCCCCCTTTCGTCCCCCTTTAACAAAGGGGGATTGAGGGGGATTTTACCCGCTGAAAGCTGACTGCCAGAGAAGGTGAACGGAATGGACATACAGACCGGTTACATCTACACAGTTGCCGGCAACGGCGAAGCCGGTTATAGCGGTGACGGCGGTCCCGCCTCCCAGGCAACGACCCGGGAGCCCTTTATGTGCGACTTCGACGCCCAGGGCAACCTCTACTTCACCGAGGCCCGGAACCATTGTGTCCGGCGCGTCGACAACGCCACCGGGATAATCACCACCGTGGCCGGCACCGGCGCCGAGGGTTACTCCGGCGACGGCGGCCCTGCCGTGGCAGCCACCTTGAACCAGCTCTACGCCCTGCGCATCGACGCCAACGACGACATCTACGTCGTTGACCGTCTTAACGCCGCGGTCCGCAGGATAGAGGCCGCCACCGGCATCATTACCACCGTGGCCGGCACCGGTGAGCCGGGCTACAGCGGCGATGGAGGCCCCGGTACTCAAGCCCAGCTGCGGGAGCCCAACGATGTTTTTCTGGACGGCCAAGGCGGGTTGCTCATCGCCGACATCCAGGACCAGAGGATCCGGCGTCTGGACCTGCGCACCGGGATCATCACCACCTTCGCCGGCAACGGCGAGAAGGTCCGGGGCGGCGATGGAGGCCCGGCGGCCCAGGCCAGTATCCTGGGCGCCCGAGCCGTGTGCATGGACAGCCGGGGCAACACCTACATCTGCGAGCGAGAGGGTAACGGGGTTCGCAAGGTGGACGCCAACGGGACAATGACCACCTTTGCCGGGACCGGCGAGAAGGGCTACAGCGGCGACGGCGGTCCCGCTCTCAGCGCCACCTGGAACGGCCCCAAAGCGATCCGGTGTGACCAGCAAGACAACGTCATCGTGGTGGACACCGAGAACCACGCCGTCCGCCGCATCGACGCCGTTACCGGAATCGTCACCACCATCGCTGGGGGACATCTGGGAGACGATGGTGACGGCGGTCCGGCTATCGAGGCCGGGTTGGAACGTCCCCACGGATGCGGGGTGGACCGGCAAGGCAACCTCTACATCGCCGACAGCAACAACCACCGGGTACGGATGGTTGGGGCCTGATCACTCTAACCCAACTCGGCGATCGCTTCGATCTCCACGTCCAGGCCGGGCTCGGCCAAGGCCCCGATCTCCACCAAAGTGTTCGCCGGATACTCGCCCTGGAAAAATTCTTTGAACAGAGCCTGGTTCTCGTCGTTGTGAGCGTTCCAGTCGGGGACGCTGGTCACGAAGGTCGTTATCTTGACGATGTCGCCGGGGTTGCCTCCCTCAGCCGCCACGATGCGAATGATCCGGTCCAGGGTGACCCGTAGCTGTTCCATCAGGCCCTTTCCCTGGGCGTCGGTGCCCCGGGCGGTGCAGCCGGCGACAAACAGCAGGTTTCCGGCACGCACAGCCCTGCTGAACGTGGGACCGGAGGGAGCGATGTCTGGATGATTGCGCCTGATTTTTTCCATCTTGTGCCTCCCAAACAGGGTCGAGCAATTCTATACGGTTAACTGGGCGTTAGAAGAGGGCCGATAAACGTGGGGGCGTTGCCTGGTCAACTGGCGGCTGACTTCCCGGCGGTT
>JADFFS010000268.1 GCA_022568195.1 Chloroflexota bacterium
TGGTGGACTATCTGCAGGAACAGGGCGTGCCTGACTTGTTCGTGGCTTCCGGCGCCATTGAGTGGGTAAAGGACCCGGCGGCTAGACCTTTGGTCTTCGGCTCCCTTACCAACTACGTCGGCGAAGGCGTGATACTGGGCCAGTACATCGCCGAGAATTTCGCCGGGCAAAAACTTGGACTGATGCGCCAGAACGACGACTTCGGCCTGGACGGCATCACCGGTATAAGGCAAGGAGTGGGAGACGCCCTAGAAATCGTGGGAGAGGAAACCCATGAGGTCCTGGACGCAGACCTCAACGCGCCAGTCGACCGCCTCAAAGCGGCGGGAGCCGACGTGATTGCCATCTGGGCTACACCCCGCCAGTTCTCCACCGCTATAAAACACGCCCGGCTGGACCTGGACTGGGATGTCCCCTTCGTCCTTAGCACAGTCAGCGCCAACGAGTTCAGCGTGGTATTGGCGGGGCCCGAAGTCTTAGAGGGCACGGTGTCAGTTGTCTACCTCCGCCAGGCCTGGGAGGTAGATGACCCAGGCGTGGCCAAGCACTTGGAGATTATCCGCCAGTACGCGGGTATTGACGATGCCACCACCTTGACCATCTACGGCCAGCACATTGCAGAGTTGATGGAGGAGGTACTCAAGCGGGCCGGCAAGGACCTCACCCGAGAGAGCCTGATCAATGCGGCAGAGTCCGTGTCCGGTTTCCAGTGCTCGGTGTGCCTCTTCACTGCCAACATGAGTCCGACGGACCATGACCCGGTCCAAGCAGCATTTCTGGCGCGGGCCGAAGGCGGTAGGTGGGTCCGCTTCGGCAATCTTATTAGCTACGAGGGCGTGCTGCCGGGCGGTATGACCGCAGCCGACCTGAAGAAGTAGCCGGCACTATCCGGGCTAAGCGTGAACTGCAATAGGGTCAGCAGCCGGGGTCAACGCTCTCATCACGAAGGAGACCGTCCTTACCATTAGCCCTGAGTGGGTTGAAGGACGATGAGAGCCGATGTTGAAACCACTTGTACGCCTCTAGCTGAAGTTTGACCTGCGGGCCTCCAGGTTGCTGTGGATGTCCAGCAGCACCGTTTTGCCTTCCTTGTTTAGCTGCATGGCTTGTTTCAGGGCGGCAGCTACCTCGGATGGCTGGGTAACGGTGATGCCAACCGCGCCCAACCCCTCGGCTATCTTGGCGTAGTCGCCGGTCATGTGGGTGGTACCGTAAAGCTCGGCGGCCGTTGGGTAACCGCCTGGATAAGTGGCCATGCCTCCGTTGTTCAGGACGATGGTCGTGATCGGCGCCCCGGCGCGGACCGAGGTCTCGATGTCCAGGCCGGACATACCGAACGCCCCGTCGCCCATGAAGTTCAGGCAGAACTTGTCGGGCTCGGCCAGTTTGGCGCCGATCATCAGCGGGATGCCGTAGCCCAAGTGGGTGGTCTTTCCCCAGCCGATGTAGCTGTGGGGCACGGTGGCCGTGTAAAAGGGCATGATCGTGTCCCGGGGAGCGCCGGCATCGTGGGTAACGATGCTGTTGACCTTGTCCAGGGTGCGCTCCAGGTCCCCGATGACCCGATAGGTATTTATCGGCACCTCGTCGGAGTTCAGGATCGGCGTCCATTCAGCCAGCCACTGCTCTTTGAGTTTCGCGATTTCGGCGGACACTGCGGTCTGGTCCTTGCGGCCTTTTTCGCCGATTTGCGCCTTTACCTCTTCGATCATCGCTTGCAGGGTCAGCTTCGAGTCTCCGGGCAGCCCGACGTCAACGGCAAAGTCTTTGTTGATGTCCTCGATACCGTCCGTGTTGTGGATAATGACCTTTCCACCGGGAATGGGCTGGCCATAGCCCGTGAGGGTCATGCTGGAACCGACGGCGAATAGCACGTCCGACTCCTGTAGCCACTGCCGGGCCGGCAGAGAGGTTGCGCTGCTTCCAGCGCCCAGGGCCAGGGGATGGCGGTCGTCGAAAGAGGACTTGCCCGGCATGGTGCAGTACACCGGTATCTCGGTGAGCTCGGCCAGCTCTCTAAGCTCCTCTGTGGCCTGGGCGAAGAGCACTCCCATGCCGGACCAGATCACCGGCTTGTTGGCGTTGAGCAGCAATTTCACGGCGTCTTTGACGTCGGAGGCCGCGGGAGACTGGGGCAACCTCTTGGGTGGCTGATAGTTAAGGGCTGCCTCCGAGACCTCTTGACCGCCGACGTCGGCCGGGATTTCTACGATGACCGGCCCGGGCCGCCCGTTGCGCAGGTTGTGGAAAGCCCGCCGCATCACGTTGGCCACTTCATTCGGTTGAATCAGCACCTCACTGGATTTGGACACCGCCTGATAAGTGCGCGCCGCGGAAAAGTTGGGCCGTACGGCGTACTGGTTGAGCGACGGTCCTCCGGGGAGGTACAGGATGGGCACGTTGTCGCTGAAGGCTTGGGCCAGGCCTCCCATGGAGTTCTCCGAGCCGGGACCGCCCTGGGTAATGATTACGCCGAACTTTTTACGGTCGTTCAAGCGGCTGTAGCCGTCGGCCGCCATGATGGCGCCCCGTTCATGCCTGAACATGATGGTTCGTATGCCTTCCTGGGCGACTGTCTCGATGAGCTGGTTGGAGGGGAAACACGAGACCCATTCGATACCTTCAAGTTTCAGGATCCGGGCCACGGCTTGAATCACGTTCATCTGGGGTTGCCTCCGGTGGAATTTTTGGAATCCGTGCTAAGCCCGGCGGTGGGCTACAGTCTCGTCGGCATTCCGAACGATGATAGGGGTTGCCGTATGTACGGTCAACCCCTATCAATTTGGGTCTGGTGGCCGCCCGGCTCGGTTAGCCGGATGTGACCGATTTGTTAGGCGCCCAGGTTCTTGTCCAGGAATGCGAATATCTTGCCCCAGCCGTCTACCGCCTGCTCCTGCCGGTACATCGCTCTGTCGTAGTAGAAGAAGCCGTGACCGGCGTTGTCATACCGGTGGAACTCGTAGTTTTTGCCGTGTTTTTTCAGCTCCTCCTCGTGTAGGTTTACTTGTTCCGGCGAGGGGCTCTGATCGTCGTTGCCGAACAGTCCCAGCAAGGGACACCCCAGGTCCTTGGTGTAGTCAAAGGGGGCCACCGGCTGGTTGGCGGTCAGGTCATCTCCGCTGGCGACC
>JADFFS010000108.1:0-11364 GCA_022568195.1 Chloroflexota bacterium
AAGACGTGAAGGGACCATTGGCCGCGGACAGCGGCAGATTCTACCAGGGGACCGCCAGCGACGCGCCGGACCGCATCAGGCTCTTCCGCCTGGCTTGGGACTTGGTGGGCACCCAGTTCGGCTCCCGTCAGGCGCTCTACGAGCGGTTCTTCAACGGCGACGTGGTCCAGCTACGTCAACGGCGCTACGCCACCTATGACTACAGCCGGGCCAAAGAGTCGGTGAGAAAGTTCATGCAACGTACTGGTGAGGCGGCCGATTCCCAGAGTTAACTGAGCCGGGCGCGCTAAACTGCGGCCGCCGCGGCCGCATGGGCTGGCTGCTCTACCCGCTGCAGGAACCGCAGCACTTCGAAGTTAAAGATGTCCGGCTTCTCGAAGTAGACCGAATGTCCCGCTTCGGGGACCCGCGTAACCGTGGCGCCAGGGATTTGCCTGGCCCCGGCTTCGATGACCTGGGGCGGCGTTAGCCCGTCTTCCTCGCCCACAATGAACAAGGTGGGGACCTTCATTCGCGCTAGTTCCGCCGGACCGGGACCCGCTGTTTGCCCGGGACCCGGCTCGGGCCGAGGTGGATTGGTGCGGGAAATTTGCAGGTACAGGTTGGCCAAGTTAGGGTTCCGCTCGATGAATCCAGGCGAGATGGCCCGGAAGCCTATCTCCTCAGTGGATGCGTGGCTCTCCCGCCACTGCCGGTGAATCTCGGAAACCTCGGCCACGTCCATGCCGCCGACGGTATCGGCCATGACCAGGCTTTTGCTGCGTTGAGGATGGGCCACGGCAAATCCCAGGGCGGTGCGGCCGCCCATGGACTGGGCCACCAAGTGGGCCGACTCCACCTCCAGGTGGTCCAACAGCCCGGCCAGGTCATCTACGAAGGCTGCGGCGCCGGGCCCCTGGGGGATGTCCAACGAGTGACCGAATCCCCGTTGGTCGATGGTGATGCACCGGTACCGCTGGGAGAAGAAGGGAATTTGCTGCCACCAGCTCAGCAGATTACCGCCGGCCCCGTGGGCGAATACGATGGTTTCTCCCTCTCCATAGCTCTGGTAGTGGATGTCGATGCCATTGATTCTTGCGCTGCTCATTTCTGACCTCGTCTTGGAGTGTGTTCGCCGGCTTCAACCGACTTTAAATGACAGACTGGCGAGAGGCTGGATTGTACCACAGACGTCTGGGGGTACCCCGGATCAACTTTGGATGTTAAATGTAATGGACTCTTGAAACTCGGTGAAACTCGGGTGCAAACACCTTGGAGAAGGGTCACGACATTAAGTTAACATAACGGCGAACATGCCATGCTGACATCGAACGGAGGGTGGAGATGAATCGCTGGGCTGTTGTCGGGATTACCGTCCTTGTGTTGGCTGCGATGCCCTTTTACCTTGCCATACTTACCACCGGTTGGACTTGGCGGCGCCTGGTGTTCAACGTCAATAAGGTCAAGTTCTCCTACCCCTTCGCTTTCCCAACGCGCTAGATTCGCGTTTCTCCCCAGGAATCGGTTATAGTTAAGCTGGCGTCAGGGTGTTGTGGGCCGGCGGTGTAGCAATCTTCCTCTGGCATGGGGCCTTTGGCCGCTCGTGCCACCCGCTCTAGATAAATCACAGACACATTTGCAAGGCTCCTTGGCTGACCCTCCAGAAAACCTGATCGTCCAGACTCACCAGGGCCCGCCAACTTCCTCCGTGATCCCTAGTCATCCACGGATCGTCGAAGATTCCGGAATCTGCCCAAAAGGTTGCCCCCGCTGACATCCGCACGACAAAAGGTTTTCGTACGCTGGTTTGCCCAACGTCCTAGAGTTTAGAAACAGGAGACAACTATGAGGAACCTTACGGCGCTTTTAGGAGTCCTCATTGTAGTACCGGTTTTGGCTGCGGCCTGCGGGGGGCCGGAGCCAACTCCAATCCCCACGGGCACACCGGTTTCTATCGCTCTGGAGCCTACCCTCGTTCCCACGGTAACGCCTACACCCGCTCCTGTTCCAACAGCCACGCCGGGGCCTTCACCTGTTCCAACGGCTACTGCGTTACCCACACCTGTGCCCACAGACACGCCGGCGCCGACTCCGGTTTCGATGGTAACTCCGTTACCCACGCCTGTTCCCACCGCCACGCCGGTGCCGACTCCGGTTCCGACCGTAACTCCGTTACCCACGCCTGTTCCCACCGCCACGCCGGTGCCGACTCCAGTTCCAACGGCTACGCTGGAGCCCACCGCCACGCCTGCGCCGACCCCGGTTTCAACGGCCACCCCGGAGCCGACTCCGGTTCCAACCGCCACGCCGGAGCCAACTCCCGTTCCCGGGCCGACATCGCCCGCCTTCTCGTTGGCCGCCAGGTCAGCGCACACCTGCGCCATAACCGCGGCCGGCGGTGTTACATGCTGGGGAAGCAACACTGATGGCCAACTTGGGGATGGGACAAGTTTGGACAGGATATTTCCGGTGAACGTGACTGGGTTAACCAGCTCCATGACTTCCCTCACAGCAGGGTCCAGCCACACATGCGGGCTGACCGAGGCAGGTGCGGTCAAATGCTGGGGTAAAAACTTCGACGGCCAGATCGGTGACGGCGGGACAACCGACCGCAGATCGCCGGTGAACGTGGTCGGTCTTACCAGCGGCGCCGTCTCAGTTGGCGCCGGGTCCAACCATACCTGCGCCGTTACCGCCACGGGTGGCGTCAGATGCTGGGGAAATAACTCCGATGGCCAACTTGGCGACGGCGGAACCACCGACCGTAGAGCGCCGGTGGACGTGGTCGGGCTCGCCGAAGGCGTCATTTCGGTGGCTGTCGGGACCAATTACAGTTGTGCAGTCACAGTAACGGGGGGCGTCCAGTGCTGGGGAATCAACTCGGACGGCCAGCTTGGCGACGGGACGACAACCGACCGCAGATCACCGGTGCAGGTGTCCGGGATTTCCAGCGGTATCACCTTGGTGGTTGCGGGGGCCAGGCACACCTGCATGCTGACCGATGCAGGCGGCGTTAAATGCTGGGGAGACAATTCCGACGGTCAGCTTGGCGACGGAACAATCTTAGGCCGCCGGGCGCCTGTGGACGTGACGGGGCTTACCAGCGGCGTGACGGCAATCACTGCGGGCTCCAGCCACACCTGCGCCATCACCACTGCGGGAGGCGTCCGATGCTGGGGAAATAACTCCGACGGTCAACTTGGCGATAGCACAATCACCGACCGCAGGTCCGCGGTGGACGTGACGGGGCTTTCCAGCGGCGTGACCTCGGTAGCTGCGGGGTCCAACCATACCTGCGCTCTGACTGCCGCTGGCGCCGCCCAGTGCTGGGGACAGAACTCTCTACGTCAAATCGGGGACGGCACGACGACCGACCGGAGAGTGCCAGCAGAGGTGGTCGGGTACTCGACCAATTAGCCAGTCTCCGCCCAAGGGGTCGCGTAACAGGATATACAGAAAAGAAAGCCCCCGGAACTGCTTCAGGGGGCTTATTTCGTGCCTGGAATTGGCGCGCCTGGCGGGATTCGAACCCACAACTCCTGGGTCCGAAGCCCAGTACTCTATCCGTTGAGCTACAGGCGCGAGCTGGCGGGTAAAACCGTTTGGGGCGAGCGACGGGATTCGAACCCGTGATCTCCTGTGCCACAGACAGGCGCCTTGGACCACTTGGCTACGCTCGCCATGCTGCCGGGTGCCTATCCACCCCGGCGGCCCAAGCGTCGTAGGCAGATCCGGCCGCCTTTCAGCCTGGTTATCGTAGCAAAAAGCAGTCTGGCTTACAAGGTAATCGAGCGCCAGCCAGAGCAGGACCGGCTTCGTTGACCCTTCGGTTGAAACGAGACCGCCGAGTTGCCTACAATAGATAGTCGCATGTATTAAGACGGCGTTTGAACCTGCTCAGGCTGCCTCACATCAAATAAGGAAGCCTAGAGCCGGAGACAACGTCGATCAAGCCGAAACGGAAAAGAGGCTAAGCGTGGGGAAATACATTGCCCGCCGCCTGATTTGGCTGCCCGTGATCCTGCTGATCATATCCTTTATCACCTTCATGCTGGGCCGCTTCGGGCCCGGAGACCCGGTGGAGATCCTGCTGGGACAGCATTCCAACCCCAAGGTGGTCGAGCGCATCCGGGAGCAGCGGGGCCTGAACGACAATGTCATGATCCAGTATGGCCGGTACCTGCGCAACGTCACCCGGGGCGACTTCGGCGAGAGCTTCAAGTACCGGGGCCGTAGCGTGGCGGAGCTGCTCAAGAAAAAGATGTGGGTTTCGGCCCAGTTGAATATCGCTGCCCTGATAATATCTATAGGCCTGGGGATTCCCATTGGCTTGTTCGCAGCCCTGAAGCAGGGTACGGCCTGGGACATATCGGCTGTGGTTTTCACCCTGCTCGGGCAGTCTATTCCCGTGTTTCTGACGGCTCCCACCCTGTTGCTGGTTTTCGCTTTGAAGCTGGACATACTCCCAACCCATGGCTGGGGAGGGTTTTTCGATACCCGGATCATTCTTCCTGCGGTGGCCATGGGTATCCCAGGAGTGGCGATCATAACCCGAATGACCCGGGCCAGCACGTTAGACGTGATTACCCAGGACTACATCCGGACCGCCCGGGCCAAGGGTCTGACAGAGGGCGCGGTGCGGCGTACGCATATACTGCGTAACTCGATGATCCCGGTGGTAACCATGCTGGGCTTTTCCCTGGCGGGACTGGCCTTCACCTCGTTTATTGTGGAGCGGTTCTTCGGGATTCCCGGTGTGGGGAACTTGTTTATAGAGGCCATATTCGCCCGTGACTACCCAATCATCAACGCTGTCATCATCATCGGCACTACTATGTTCGTGGGGGCCAATTTAGTGGTGGACCTGCTATATCCGATGTTGGACCCCCGGATTCGCTTGGGTGGAGCGTCCGTTGCAGACTGAAATCCAGCCGGTCCTTGGGGTTCCACAGCAGAGAAGCCGCAGCTACTGGACCATATCCTTGCGGCGCCTGCTGCGCAAGAAAGTGGGCGTGGCTTGCTTGTCTGTTATTGTGCTGATGTACGGGGCCGGAATTTTCTCGGCCGTGGTGACGCCCTACGGATACAACGACCAAAACCTGGTCGATCCCTCAACTAAAGCGGGAGGATGCCGGCTGTGCCAGGGGCCATCGTTTAAACATCCCTTTGGCACCGACCGGCTGGGTCGGGATGTCTTCACCCGAATCATCTACGGACTGCGCACCACCGTCATAATCACCATCACCACTTTGGTGACAGGCAGTCTGGCCATAGGCATCACCATGGGGCTTTTGGCTGGATACTTCGGGCGTTTGGTGGACGCCGTCATCATGCGGGTGGGGGAGGTGACCTCGGCTTTCCCCGAAATATTCCTGGTGCTGATAATCATTGCCTCGGTGAAACCGCCGGTGACCGAGTGGGTGCGGGGTATTGAGGATACCCTTGGAGTGGACATCATCCGGTTGGGGGTGGTGGACTACCTGGTGCTGTCCCTGGCCCTTGCCATCTTCTCCTGGTTTGGCATGGCCCGGTTGGTCCGGGGTCAGGTGTTGCAAGCCAGGGAGAACCAATATGTTGAAGCGGCCGTGGCCGTCGGAGGGTCGACCCCTCGAATCTTGCTACGGCACATTTTGCCCAACGTGATGGGACCGGTGATCGTGGTGGTTTCGGCGGGGTTGGCGGCGGTGGCCGGCTCGGAAATCTTCCTGAGCTTTCTGGGAATCGGCATACAACCGCCCACTCCCAGCTTGGGGCTGATGATCTTCGAGAATGGCAGCATCGCGGTGCTTCGCACCACCCCGCATCTATTGCTGTTCCCGGTGGGCACCCTTTCGGTGTTGTTGCTGACTTTCAGCATGCTGGGGGACGCGGTAAACGACGCCTTTAATCCAAGAGCCCGTTGAGCCCCGCAGGACCGGTGCCCGCATCTATAACGCTGGGTAAGGCGCTCAGTAAAAACCGCGTGAGTCCAGTCGCCTGGCGTCTCAGCCCACCGTCTACGGAGACCCTGGCCGGGAACGGCGGTAAACCAGCATAGCCAGAAGCCCGCCCAGCAGCAATGGCAGAGCTGGGTCGGTGACAGCTCCTTGGTCAGCCCCACCAATGGGAGCGTTGCAGCCACCTGACGCCTTCCTATCCTGGCCGCTGCCTGCCGTGTTCGGCGGCGGCGTATCCTCGGGCGCAGGCGAAAAAACCGCCGTAGGGATTTTCGTCGGCTTGGCAGTAGGCGTCGGGGGATTTTCGGTGGCCGGGTCTGGCTGAGACTTGGCCTCCGGACTCTCCGGCGTTGGCAACGGCTCCAATCCTATCGCCTCACGCCACTCAGCGTCCAACCCGTGCTGGTCAAACCCGTACACTTCCTGCAACGCCTCGTCGATATCCAACGTGACGCGAATGGTCTTCAGCAACCGGGCTATGCTGCTGGCTCCGTATTCGGAGATCAGGTAATTGACCACCGACTCGCCTTGGCCGTAGGCGATAATAATTTGCTCGGGGGTTCCCACGAAGGTGCGCTGGTACCACAGGGGATTGAGCTGTCCTGTCTCTGCCCCATAGCGCAGCGCTGCGGCGTAGTCTTCGCCGGCGAATTCGTTGCCGGACTCGGCCAGACCTTCGTTCAGCCAGGAGGGCACCACGGCGTTGGCACGGCCGGTGGCTTCAGCTACCAGGAGGTGGATGAACTCGTGGGCCACTGTTCCCTTCACACTGGCGTCCCGGCTGTGCACAAGCAACACCCGCTCGTCGGTAAAGGCGATGCCCTCGGTGCGCAACTGGTCTCTGACAGCTTGAGACCGGAAGGGTATGGCCGATTCCATGTTGGTGTAGTTGCTGTACGTGACGATGCGTAAAGGCTCGATGGGTTCGATGCCCAACGTCGGGGCCATGCGTTCCAGTGCCCCCTGGGCTGCCTCCAGCACGGTTTGGGCCATGTCTTCGCCGTCCGCTTCCGAGTAGTAGACGGTGATCAGACCGTCGGACACCGTCTGCCATTCGAAACGTATGTCGTCGTAGATGAATTCTTGGTCCGGGGTACGGTGCACTCCTCCGCCTTTGTCTCGAATTTCGAAGGAGTATTCTATTTTGGTGCCGGGAGGTATGTAATTATTGCCGGCGCCCTTCAAGAAAGCGTCTGCAGTGATCAACGTACCGGGCTCGAACTCAAACACCCGGTAGGCGCTACCCCGGGGTCCGCCGACCTTGCGGAAGATCACCCGTATGTCGTCGATTTCGTCGGTGCTGCGAACGGTGATCGTGAACCTGATCCCATCGGGAAACCGGCTCTCGGCAGACATCTCCAACACTTCGATGTCGCCATCGCCCGCCGTAACCGTACCGGCGGTGACCAGCGCCGCCCCGGCCAAAACCAAGGCCACCGAGAGCATTAATACTCGCGCTCCAAAAACCATGGCCATAAGTGTAACCAATGAAGTAGTCAATGTCGAAGCCGAGATCGCTGTTTCAGCTTGACGGGTACATAGGGTCCGCCTAAAATCGACCCAGCATTTCACCGGTCTCCGGCGACGGCCCGCAGGTGTGCATCGCCGGAACTTATAATCCCCGTGATCTAAAGCGCCGAGATGACGATTAAAGTTGCCCGGGTCCCCTACCTGAGCTACGAGCCTTTCTACTTCGACATGGAGCGGCGGGGTCTCCAGTTGTTCGACCTATTGCCCAACCAGGTGGCCGAGGCCGCCGAAAGTGGGCATATCGACGCTGGGCCCATACCCTTGGTGGACAGCTTCCGCCTGGAGGATAAATTCCAACCGGTGGCGGGATTCTGTGTCTCGGTGTCCAGCCGGGCCGGCAGCAGCTTATTGTGCTCGCACCATCCGATCCAAGACCTTAAGGGCGCCACCATCGGCATCCCTGCCGAAGCGGCCACGTCACCCCACTTGTTGCAGGTGCTACTGAATCTGAAATACAAAATCAGTCCGGGAGCTTTCGTGACAGCCCAGGAGTCTCCCGACGCCTTGCTCCTGACCGGCGACCCGGCGCTGCGCCGGCGCCGGGGAATCCGGGGCTACCCGCACACGTATGACCTGGGGGAGGAGTGGAACCAGTGGACCGGCCTGCCCTTCGTTTTCTCCCGCTGGATGGCGCGAAAGGATATGGACCAAGAAGAGGCAGCCCTTTTGGAAGACACCCTGTACGTGGGCTTGGAGGACGGGGTGGATGGCTTGTATCACCTGTCGGAACCCAGACCCAAGCTACTGATGCTGGCCAAAGACATCATGGAGTACATCCAGGGGTTCCGTTACTTTATCGGGTATTCGGAACAGAAGGCCATCGACCGGTTTCGGGAGTATTTGAAGCAAATCAACCCTGAGGGTCTCTAGTACGTAGTCAGCAAGATTTCAATAGCATGTCATTCTGAGGGAGCGCAGCGACCGAAGAATCTCCTCGCGCGGGTGAGACCCTTCGCGGAGTTTATCCTGAGCGTAGCCGAAGGGCTCAGGGTGACACAACTATGTACTGGGGCGCGGCCGCAACACTCGATAGCCGAAACAGGACGTGGAGGTGAGGCTTTGGTGAAAGTAACCGAGCGCTGCTTTGAAACTACGGGCCGCACCACCTTCATCTGCGATTACTCTCCACCCAGGGGAGGCGCCACCGAAGCCTTCGTCCGGCCGAGCGTTGACGCCGACTTCATTTCGGTGGCCTACAATCCTGGGAAGGCGGTGCGGGTCAACTCGGCGATGTTGGCCGCTTTCATCCGGTACGACGGCAGGCACAATGGCGACCACAACGGCGAAAGAGAGGTCACCTTCACCCTGGCAACCCGGGACATGAACAAGCTGGCCCTTCAGTCGGTGTTGCTGGGAGCACAGCTTTTGGGTTTGGAGAACGTGGTGGTGGTCCAGGGAGACCCCTTCACCCAACGGGACCTGCAAAGGGTGAAAGACGTCGGAGATTACACCGCCACCGGCCTGATTGCCGCTATTACGGGGATGAACCAGGGGACCGACTACCGGGAGGGGCAGTTGCGGGCGCCCACCGGCTTTTGCATCGGCGCGACCTTGGACCTAACTCGCGACATCCAGCAGGAAGCCCGGCTGGCGCACCGCAAAGTAGAAGCCGGCGCCCACTTTTTGATAACCCAACCCATATTCGACGTAGCCGAGGCCCAGAGGCTGAAGGAAACCTATGCCGAGCTATCTGGGCAGGAGCTGGATCTGCCTGTGTTCTTCGGCTTGCAGGTGCTGGAGAAAGACGGCATAATCTTCAGTTCGGTACCGGAGCAGGTGCGCCGGGAGCTGGACCAAGACCGCTCGGGAGTCGACATTGCCTTGGAGCTGTACCAACGGTTTCGGGAAGCCGGCTTGAACAATATCTACCTGGTCCCGCCCATACGTCGCGGCGGCGCCAGGAACTACGCAGCGGCCCAAGCTGTCTTGGCCGGCGCGGGCCGGACCTAGAGCCTCTAACTTAACCGCGGAGACGCAGAGAAACGTTATTCAAGGTGACCGT
The DNA here is from genome assembly GCA_022568195.1 of Chloroflexota bacterium. Taxonomy (GTDB): domain Bacteria; phylum Chloroflexota; class Dehalococcoidia; order Lucifugimonadales; family UBA3495; genus JADFFS01. The sequence continues at coordinate 9,448 of JADFFS010000108.1, forward strand.
AACTTTGTGACCTCAGCGTACTCTGCGGCGAGTTTTGATAGACGCGCTTAGACCCACACTACGCGTCGGGCCGCCAAGCTGGGGGCGCGATGCCCTCGATGTCCGTCACCACGTCGACCACCGCCGGTCTGCCGGAAGCAAATGCCTGCTCCAGGGCGCTCTGGATCTGCCCGGGTTGTTCCACCCGGATACCGAAGCATCCGATGGCCTCGGCAATCTTGGAAAAGTCCACGTCCAGCATGTGCCACAGGGCCTCGGAGCCCGGCTCACCGGCGTAGACCCGCTCGTTGCTCCGCTTCTCCTGGTTCAGGGAGTGGTTGTTGTTCACCACGATTACGGCGTTTATACCATAGCGTGCGGCGGTCTCCAGCTCCGACATGTGGTACCAGAAGCCCCCGTCCCCGGTGAAGCACAGCACCGGCCTGTCCGGCAGGGCGCACTTGACCCCCAATGCGGCGGGGAAACCCCAACCCAGGGACCCGGCACATCGAAGGTAACTCTGGGCGGGATGGTTCAGGTCCACCATGGTGCCGGACCAGATACCCGAGTGGCCGGTGTCCGACACCAGCACGGCGTCGGAAGGCAGGTTATCGGTAAGTGCCTTGCAAAGCCGCTCAGGACGAATAGGCACCGCGTCAGACTCTACCACGGGCGCCACTTCCTGACGCCACTCCCCCACCAGTTGCCGGGCCCGGCTGGCCCATTCGTCACGGGAAGTCGAGGGCTCCAGGGCTTCCATCAAGCGCACCAGAGAGGCCCGGGCGTCTCCTTGCAGGGTCACTTTGGCCGGGTAGGTACGCCCCATCTCCGACGGGTCGATGTCGATCTGTACCACGGCAGTGCCGAGGGCCGGGACGGTCCACTCGTTGGTCACCTGGCTACCGGTGTGGCTGCCGATGTAGATGACCAGGTCGGCCTCGGATACTATACGGTTGGCGCAGACCCGGGAGTAGGAGCCACAAACCCCTACAGAAAGGGGGTGCTCGTCGGGAATCGTCCCCTTGGCATTTAGGGACGTAGCCACGGGAATAGACAGCATCTCGGCAAGCTGCACTACCTGCTGCTGGGCCCCGGATAAGGTTACGCCGCCTCCGGCCACGATTACCGGCCGTTGCGCTTCCGAAATAGTCCGGGCCGCCGCCAGTACCATTTCCCTGTCCGGCTCGGGCCGGTATGGGGGAATCCGGGCGAATTGCTCTTCTATGATCACTTCCATGTCGGCCTCGCCGTCGGCTACCACGTTCCCGGAGGTCCCTTCCAAATCCAGGTGAGCAGGGCCCGGCGCGCCCGACATGGCCTCCCGGATGGCTTGGCGCAGCAAGAAGGGAAACTGTCCGGCGCTGTCCACGGCGGCGCTGAACTTGGTGACCGCCGAGAAGGGAGGCATATGGTCGATCTCCTGGTAGGCGTTCCGGTACTGACCCATCCGCGGCCTGCGGCCGGTCAACGCTATCACCGGCGAGAGGCCCAGATAGGGGTCCTGCAATCCGGCTGCCAGGTTGGCTGCGCCCACGGACTGGGCCAGGCAAATCCCCGGCCGTTGCGCGGCTCGGGCGTACCCATCGGCCATGTAAGCCGCGGCTTTCTCGCCGTGGGCATCGGCAGTCCCGCCGCGATCTGGGTGGCGTGCCACAACGGCGCCGACGCCGGGCCACCGACCGCCGACATGGAGGGAGACGCGCCGCGACCGCCGGATGAGGGGCAGGCCGAACGTCCCGCCGTATCAGGCGGGCGTCCGCTGTCGCGTTGGCAGCTTGTTTCGTTTGGCGCTACGCACGCCTTCCTTTCGATGGTGCTCGCGATCACGTCCCTCCGGACACTGGCCGGCTTGGGACGGGCGTTCGGGACGCTCGAATGGCTCATCAACTTCAAGCGCAGACGACGATTCGCGCGCGCGCTGGAGGTCATAACCGAAAC
>JADFFS010000108.1:11374-12093 GCA_022568195.1 Chloroflexota bacterium
CACGGACTGGGCCAGGCAAATCCCCGGCCGTTGCGCGGCTCGGGCGTATCCATCGGCCATGTAAGCCGCGGCTTTCTCGCCATGGGTCATAATGTGCCGGATGCCCAGCTTGTCCATCTCGACCATAGCCCGCTGCACGATCACGGGCATGAAGAACACATGGTCGATGCCGTAGCCGTGCAACGTTTCCGCCAGGAATCGTCCACCGGTCATCGTAGGCATGATTTATTCTCCGTAATATGTTTAAGCCGGTACCAGCCGGGACTGGATTGTATAAGACCTTCTAACAAAAATTCCACCGTGTCATTCTGAGCCACGCATGGAATCGGGACACCACCCTGTCATCCCGAGTCCTTCGCGGGAAGGACGACCCCGATATAATCGGGGTGGGGAGGCGGAGGAGACGCCCCGCCCCAGATGCTTCGCCGCTGCGGCTGGCTCAGCATGACATTTTCGGAGCAATGACACTCAACGATTTTGTTGGAGGCTCTGAGTTACCTCTTGTCGAACACTTCCTTGACCAGTCCGGCCGCGTTGGCCGCCGTGGGCACTCCGGCGTAGAAAGCCACGTGGGTGATAATCTCGCCGATCTCCTCCTTGGTCACTCCATTGTCCAGCGCGCGGTTGATGTGGCCGGGGATCTGGCCGGTTCGGTACAGGGCTATAAGAGTCGCCACGGTGATCATACTTCGGTCTCGCTTGGACAAGCCGGGCCGTTC
>JADFFS010000269.1 GCA_022568195.1 Chloroflexota bacterium
AGCTCCTCCAGAACACGGGGCGAAAGAGGCTCTACGAGGATCTGCGGAATATCGAGCTCGCCTTCCTCAGCAGTAAGCTGCTCTTCAGGATGGGAGACAGAACCTCTCTGACTCATCAATCGTGGAATGCCAGGGCCAACCGGTGCTTGCAAGGGTGACCGGCACCATGCCTAACGTAGTCATGGCACTCGCAGTGGCCATTTACTATCTCATAGCAGCATCACCCGAGTGACGAACATGTGCTGCGTCTCGGCCAGTTCCCTAGTTCAGGCTATGAAAACAATAGTCATTCTTGGGTCTACCGGCTCGTTATCGCCGGACCGTCGCACTGTGTAAAATGCCCCCGTATCGTTGGCGAAGGCGGCCAGGACAGCGAACGATAGCCAGCTAGGTCCTATTTCGCCGCCGCCGTCCACTTCTCTCAAGACCAGACTGTGGGCTAGCAGAAACCCGACGTAGATGGGCCCGGCTAGCAGGTAGATGCCGGCGATGGGGTACCTGCCGCCGGTGTAACGCGCTATGAACCACAATGTGGCCAGAAATGCCCCAATCGACCAGACACCGGCCGATATGAGAAGGAAGCTGGTCAACCCGGAAGCGGCTTGGGCGCCTAGCACCAGCGCGGCAACCCAAAATGCTCCCGACACCGCGGGAAGGGGTCCGGCGTTCGGGGGCACCATGCGATAAAGTTCGAGGATGCCGCGGACAGCAAGCAGGAACACCAGAATGGTGAGCCAGGGGCTCCTCACCAGATGGCGACGACTAGGATGGGAATGCCCACCGAGGCCGTTAGCACCCGCGGGAGCAAAAATTAGTCCTCGGGATTGACTCTGCCGAAACGACGCTGGCGGTTACTGAACGTTTCTAGGATCCGCTCCAACTCCTCGGAATCCAGATCGGGCCAGAAGGTCGGGGTGTGGTAATACTCGCTGTAAGCGGATTGCCAAAGCAAGAAATTGCTGATGCGCAATTCGCCACCGGTCCGGATTATCAGGTCCGGGTCCGGAGAGTCGCTGGTGAACAGGTATCGCCGGAACAATTTTTCGCTCACGTCCTCCTCGGGCACGCGGTCGTGGATGATTTTCCGGACGGCCTCTAGGATTTCGTCCCGCCCACCGTAGTCGAATGCCACGTTCAGGGTGATGCCGGTGTTGTCCCGGGTCAGCCTTTGAGCGTAGGCCAGCTCCTCCTGCAACTCGAGACCGAGTCGGTCCACTTTGCCGATGTGGACGATGCGGACGTTGTTATCGTGAAAGGCTCGAGTCTGCACCCGCAGAGCCTGGAGGAAAATCTCCAGGATGCCCGTCACTTCCTCCTGTGGGCGGCTCCAATTCTCCGTCGAGAATGCGTACAGAGTGATGTACTTGACCCCCTTGTCCGATAGAGTTTCCACCACCTTCTGGATGCAGTCGACGCCGACCCGGTGTCCCTCCAACCGGGGCAATCCCCGCTTCTGGGCCCACCTTCCGTTGCCGTCCATGATAATAGCAACGTGAACGGGTACCTTCCCGTTTTGCGTTGACCCGTGTTGGGATGAAGCGGCCTGAACTTGCATGAATTAGACCTGCAGGATCTCCGATTCTTTAGCGATGCCGACCTGGTCGATGGCCTTGGTGTGATCGTCGGTGGCTTTTTGCAATTGCTCTTGGGCCCGGCGGTTTTGGTCCTGGGAGATAGCCTTCTCCCGCTCCATTTTCCTCAATGTATCCTGACCGTCTCGGCGCACGTTTCGAATAGAGACCTTGCCGTCTCCGATTTTGCGTTTGAGCAATCGCACCAAATCTTGGCGCCGTTCTTGGTTTAGGGGAGGTATGTTCTTGCCGTCGTTGGAGGGGTTGAACCCCGTCTCGGATTTCTGCAGGCTTTTTTCGATCTCCCCCATGGACTGTTTGTCCCACGGTTGTACCATGTTCGCCCTGGCATCGGGCGCCGAGATGGAGGCGATTTGCTTCAACGGGGTGGGTACGCCATAGTAATCGACGGTGAGGTTTTCAACTAAAGAAGGGGTTGCCCGCCCGGTGCGAAGGGCATTAAGGTCTCCGCCAATGGCTTGAAAGACCCGATGGTCTCGTCGAATTCGGCAATCATCGTCTGGATGCCCGGCCCGGTAGCCAGGTCGGGTCCTTCCGGAGATGCATCCAGCACTTTCTTGATGGCGTCCACGGTCTGGGACAACATAGCCTCGTAGCCCGCTCGTTTGTGGCTGCCCGGATGAAAGATCACTCCCTGGGCACTGATGTCCGCGGCCAGTTCCATGTAGTTGATCAGCGATTGAATGCCCCTTTCCAGGTGGGCGGCGTCGGGTGTGCCCAGGTTTATCAAGTAAATGGCGTGCAGGAACACTGGTCCCATACCCGCGTCGGCCACCTCCGGTGCCCGACACCGAGGTCCGCCCTTCTGCGTGCCAGTTCAAGGCCGGAATCATGCTGGTTGGATTGAGCTGCAAATCGGCTACTTCGACTTCCACCGTATACCGGGTCAAGATCTTACTCACGTGCCTCATAGCGCTTCAGACGGTAAACCAGTCGCCGGTCGAATATTGCCCTAGAGGTCCAGCCAGGCTCCGCGCATGACTGAAGACACACATCCGTATCGTCTTCCATTGGAATGACTTTAAGCGATATGATATCCAGCTATATGTACCGTTCAGATCCGAGGCTTGTACCCGACCCGTCGTAGGTAACCAAATGATTGAGGTGAACCTCCCTGGGACCTCGAATCTCCTAGCGGAAGGATTAGCTCCGAACTTACTTCCCTGAGCGTGGCCCGGAAACGTTCTAAGGAAAGACCCTACTCGGCATCATTGCCCTAGCCAACAAAGCCGTTCGTGTGCGGTTGCCGGTCTTTAGCTTACGCTGAATGCGTGTAACGTGCGTATGCACGGTGTTCGGCGAGATGGAGAGTGTTTCGGCGATCTCTCTGTTGCTATCCCCCTCGGCCAAACGCTCCAGGACCTCCAATTCGCGGGAGCTAAGGAGACTCTCAAGAGTGGCACCGGTGTCGGGGGCCTGGCCCGCAGTTGGACGCCGGCTGGTAGTTCCTCTTCTCAACACCCGCACAATCTGGTCCAACAACTCTACTC
>JADFFS010000270.1 GCA_022568195.1 Chloroflexota bacterium
TCCTTGGGTAGGAGTCAGCTTCGACACCGGGTAGTTACCAGCCTCCTGGCTCTCGTCGAAGATTATTCCTTGGGTAGAAGTCAGCTTCGACACCGGGTAGTTACCAGCCTCCTGGCTCTCGTCGAAGATCATTCCTTGGGGAGCAGTCCGCTTGGACACCGGGTAGTTACCAGCCTCCTGGCTCTCGTCGAAGATCATCGCTTGGGGAGCAGTCAGCTTCGACACCGGGTAGTTACCAGCCTCCTGGCTCTCGTCGAAGGGCAACTCACGGGCCAGCGTTACTTTCGACACCGGGTAGTTACCGGCCTCTTGGCTCTCGTCAATCACGACCCCAGTGGTGACGGCCCTGGAAGCTTCGACTGGGTTCAGGTCGGGGCCGGCTGCGCTGACGGGAAGGGCCATGAACGTCGCCAGTAATCCTGTGGCTATTGCCAGTCCTATGATTGTCCTCTTGCTGTTCATTCGGTTTTTCATTTCGCTCTCCTTTCCATTCTTTGACGTATTGCTGTGGTTGCTCTGTTGCCTGGGGTCATGTAAGCGCCTGATTCTGTTTTTCATCTCTCCCTCCTGCTTGCCGTTCTGCGGGGCTTTTCCGTTTTAATCCTGTTTCCCTGGGAACCGGCTGTAGTCATTCGCGACAACAACAGAGTAATGGGCAGGCCAGCAGGGGCACATCCGGAAGATTCGTCATTTTTTGGTTTAGCACGGGAGTGCGATAATCGCACGGGAATAGGTAGTACTACCTATTGGGGAACGGAGACGCATAAACCACATAACATGAGGAGCCTAGAGACGGAGTTAGGGGTGGAGGTGCTCGAATCCGGATTGCGGCGACCGAGGTGGCTGCCGGTGTATCAGGTTGGCAGAGGTGGAGGGAGGCCGGAGGGTGCGCCTAGGTCAGACCTTGGTGTGCAGCGAAGGTTGCCGCTTCGGTGCGATTAACGGTATCGGTCTTGTTCAGTATGTTTCTCACGTGGTTGCCCACCGTCCTGAAGCTGATGAACAGTTCTTCGGCGATCTCGCGGTCAGTCTTGCCGGCGGCAATGAGCCGCAGCACCTCTACCTCCCGCTGGGAAAGGCCGCTGGGGTATTCTGGTGTTCTAGTGGCTCGAGTCTCCAAACCGGCCAGCCTGGCTTCCACACGCTCCCTCAAGGGCCGCATGCCCAGCTCGCTGGAGATGGTCAAAGATTCGTCCAGCAAGGACATGGCTTTGGCGCGGTCTCCAACAGCGTTACGTTGGAGAAGGGTGTCGGAATAGTCGCAGCAGCTCCAGGCCAACTCGGGACGGTAACCCGCCTTGCGGCAGAAAGCCGCGGCGTCCTCGAAGTGCTCGATTGCTTGGTCAAGGTTGCCCATGGCCTGGGCTAACATCCCCAGCACTCGGTCAACTCTGATATCAGTGTTGTTTGACAACATCGTGCCTGCTACAGGCTCAAGGGCAGTGTAATGCTCGGCTGCTGCCGCCGCGTCGCCTTCGAGTACCGACAAAATTGCCTGCGCAGTTCTGGCCACCAATGTGACAACGAGAGTCGTGGAGGTTGATGATAGGACAGCTTCGGCGGCCATCTTGGCTAAGTCCACCCGCTCGCCTGTGCCTGTGATCTGGGCAGCCTGCGATACCGCCAAAGCCAAGCACACGGTGTCAAGATTCGGCCCTGGTGTGGTTATTTGCATCACTTCCAGTAGCCGCTCGATGTAAACCTCGCCCTGGCCGAAGTCACCTATCTGGTATTCCAACATCGCTTGGTTATACAACAGGCGTGCGTCCAAGGGGGATGTAGCCATTCCCCGGTCGCTAAATTCGCGAGCTACAACCCAATTCCCCACTAGCATCGCCAGTCTTATGTTGAGCATGTATGCGTTCAAGATTGAGAAGCGGTCCCCCACCCTTTTCGCCGGGGCCATGACTGCTGATGCATGATACCGCGCCGGCTCCAGATCACCCGACATCAACAGATAGTTGCCGGCTATGCGGTGGGCATTGGCTTCGGCAGCAGGATCATTTGCACGTGGCGCCAGTTCAAGAGCGAGCAGACTGTTCTCCTGCGCTTCCCGTGTCCGCCCTTGGTTCATGTTGATCTGAGCAGTCTGGGATAGAGTACGCATCTCTAGCGCTGCATCGCCTTCGCGCCGTGCTATGGCCAACGCGCGATTGAACGCCGCCTGGGCGCCATCATAGTCTCCCCCCTGGAAACCCAAGGCAAAACCGTATTCAGTCAGGAGACGACCCTCCTCTTTGGAATCAGGAGCTATCAAGGTCATGGCACGCTCTAACATTTTGGTTCTCTCGGTTCGGCGTCCTACCCCGATCCCGTTGATCGGGTACCCCACAACCGCCAAGGCACGTTCGACGTCCTGGGCATCGGCGTAATAGTTAAAGGCACGGCTCAGCGTGGCAATCGCTTCCCGCACACGGTATAGAGGGAAGACGCCAACTTGAGCTCGGCCCAAGCCGAACAGGAGCTCAGCGGTTTCGGAATCAGTGGCCGGTTCCAGTCCGCTCAAGGCCACTCCCCTGGCGGCCAATGCGCGCTGGAAGTGACCCAGTCCCTCCTCCCAGGCGTAGGCGGCCAGCGCCTGCTCCCCAGCCAAAAGCGAGTAGCGCACCAGCTTTTCCGTGCCCAACACCGCCTCGGCCTGGCTAAAGTGGCGGGCCAACTCGGCGGCGTGGCTCTCTACATCAGTGGCATAAAGCAGTTCCAGTGCCTCGCCTATCCTGGCGTGCAGCCGCACTCGGCGGGTGATGGAAATCTCCTCCAACAGCGTCTCTTGGATCAGGGCGTGGGTGAACTGGTACCGGCCTCCCGGCTCGGGAAGCTCCTCAATCAGTCCTGTTCCCAGAGCTTCCTCCACCACCTCCAAAAGCCGATCTACGCTCGCAGCCTGCTCTGACCCTTCGGCTTCGCTCAGGGCCGGGTCAGGCGAAGGGTCCTGGATCACCGACGTTAGCTGGGCCAGGGTGAACTCCCGGCCGATGATTGAGGTGGTAGCCAACATCTCATTGCATCGCTCCGACAGCCGGGTGAGGCGCCGGCCGCTGGCATCTCGCATCCCCTCGAGGATGA
>JADFFS010000271.1:0-2464 GCA_022568195.1 Chloroflexota bacterium
CCGGGAAATGGAGTTGTCTAGACAGCACCCCCTCTCCGAGACACTAGCCCAGCTATCCCGGTCCGCTTCAGGAGAATTCCATCGTGTTCTCCTGCGAGGCTTGAATATTGAAGAAACCTCGCGACTTATCAAGGCGAGTGCCGGTATCGAGCCCACCACTGGGCTGGTGGAAGAGATCTACTCCCACACTGAGGGCAATCCCTTTTTCATGACGGAAGTGATTAGGCTGCTCGCGGAAAGTGGCGAGCTGTCCGCCGATCACATCGGCTCGCCAGAAGGACTGAGAATCCCCGAAGGAGTCCGGGAGGTGATTGGGCAGCGCCTCAACCGGCTGTCGGAGCGATGCAATGAGATGTTGACCACCGCTTCTGTTGTCGGCAGGGAGTTTGACTTCAAGCTGCTCAGCAACTTGAGCGGTGACGATACCGAGGACCGGATGCTGGAGGCCTTTGAAGAGGCCCTCGCCGCTCGGATAATCGAGGAACCCCCAGGGACAATGGGACGGTACCAGTTCACCCACGCCCTGATCCAGGAAACCTTAGCACAGGAGCTATCCACCACGAGGCGGGCCAGGTTACACGCGAGAGTCGGCCAGGCCTTGGAGGAAATGTACGGCGAGAACGCCCGGACTCATGCCTCCGAACTAGCCCAGCACTTTGCCGAGGCTGAATTGGTCGTCGGTCCCACCAAACTGGTTCTGTACTCCCTGCTGGCCGGAGAGCAGGCGCTGGCTTCCTCTGCCTACGAGGACGCCCTTAGTCATTTTGAGAGGGGCTTGGTTGCGCGGGATATAACCCTGTCCGGCACGGAAGTAGCTCCGAATGAAGAGGCTGCGGCCCTGCTGTTCGGGCGGGCGAGGGCCCAGACCGCCACGTTCGCCGGGCCTCAGCTTGCGGAAGTGTTCGCCACTCTAAGCCGCGCATTCGAGTACTATGTCGAGGCAGGGAATGTCGCCCTGGCTGTGGCTGCCGCGGAGTTCCCGATCGCGCCAATACCCTCTCGGCTCCCAGGTGTCGCTCAACTTATGGCCCGTGCTCTTACTCTGGTCCCGGCCGATTCCCATGAGGCGGGGCGCCTCCTCTCCCGTTACGGTGGGGTCCTTGGGGCTGTGGAGGGTGACTATGAAGGCGCTCAAAAAGCCCTGGGGCGGGCGATGGACATTGCTCGGCGTGAGGGGGACGTGCCTTTGGAGGTGCAGACGTTGGCCTACGCCAATTCTGTGAGCGCGTTACACATGCACTGGCAAGAGAGCATAGACAACGGGCTGCGGGCTATCGATCTGGCCACCGGTGATGAAAACACCTTTTCTAAATTGGGTTCTCGATATTGGACCGCGTTAAGTTCGCTTGTGATGGGTGACCTTGATGCGGCCCTTCCCCACGCTGTGGCCATGCGAGACCTGGCGGATAGGCGAGGCACTACCCGGATATATGCTAATCAAAGCTTGGCGCCGATCACTATCCTGTCGTGCCTTAAGGGAGACTGGAAAGCAGGCCGTGAACATAGCGATCGAGCCCTAGAGGCGTCACCCCTAGCTCCGCAACTATTATCGCCCAGAGTTCTGTTGGAACATGAGACGGGGGAGTATACACAAGGAGAAGCCTACCTAGATCGGCTCCTCGAGGCGATGGGCCTAGCAGGTCCAGGCCAAATGCTCGCGGCTGGAAGGGGATCAATGGCGCTACCCGCAGTAGCCCGCATCACCGGTGTCCCAGGCCGCTTGGAAGTTGCCGAGGCAGCCGCTGATGCGATTCTCTCAGATCAATTTGTAATCCCCTTTCACGTCATGTACGCCAACGTCGGTTTGGCCTTGTTGGCTGTGCTCAAGGGCGACCAATCTGCGGTGGAGAAGCATCATGCTTATCTTCTAGGGCAGCGAGGCACGATGATTTCGACCGTCATATCGGTCGACCGCCTTCTGGGTCTCCTTGCCCAGACTATGGTCAACCTGGACCAGGCGGTAGTCCACTTCGAGGACGCCCTGGCTTTTTGCCGCAGGGCGGGCTACCGGCCAGAGTTGGCCTGGACCTGTTGCGACTATGCCGATGCCCTTCACCAACGGAACCGTTCTGAGGACAGAGCAAAGGCAGTTGTCCTGTTGGGCGAATCCCTGGCCATCTCCACCGAGCTAGGTATGCCGCCACTGATGGAGCGGGTAACCGAGCGTTTGGAACGGACCCAGGCCCAACCGCCGCCCGCGCCGTCCTATCCCGCTGGTTTATCCCAACGGGAGGTAGAAGTCCTTCGCCTTGTTGCCTCCGGAAAGACCGACCGTGAGATAGCCCAGGAGTTGATTATCAGTTTCCGAACGGTGGGCAACCACGTGCGGAACATCCTCAACAAGACCAACACCACCAACCGCACCGAGGCCGCCACCTACGCTGCCCACCAGGGCCTGACCTAGGAGCCTGTCCGAGTAATAGGCATCGACAGAAATAAAGGGTAAAATGGAGGCGGATTGGTG
>JADFFS010000271.1:2474-3066 GCA_022568195.1 Chloroflexota bacterium
GCCACCTACGCTGCCCACCAGGGCCTGACCTAGGCGCCGCTCCTTCCGCCCCCTAAGCCCCTGCCAAACCAACCTTCCTACCGCTATCGAGTCCGCCGCATCCTAGGTTCGCTCCCCAACAACCGGTGAACCACCCATCTCCATTGCGCCGCTAGGTAGTACTACCTAGCGGCGCGGAATTTTCGTCCACATCTTCCATTCCAAAGAATGACGAATCTTCTGGATGTGCGCCTTGGGGCCGGCCCGTTATTGTGACGTTGTTGCAGATAACAACGAACTGGTTCCCAGAGAAACAAGAAAAAACGGGATGGCCCCGGAAACAGCAAACAGGAGAAAAAGATGAATACCAACATCAAGCGGTTACTGAACCCCCGGCACCAAACCAAGCAGAACACCACATCAAATAATGGAAAGGAGATTGAAATGAAAACCCGAACAATCAGCAAAAAGGCAATCCTCGGACTGGCGATTGGCACCGGATTAATCGCAGGATTCAGCGTACTCTTGAGCGGCTCCGAAACCCGGGCATTCAACCCCGCAGAGGCCGCCAGGACGGTCAACGCCGGAATGGTCATCGACGAGAGCCAAGAAG
>JADFFS010000272.1 GCA_022568195.1 Chloroflexota bacterium
CCTGTTCGAGCGGGGCCTGGGCACATAAAGGTGCTTATTAGGTGTCGGCGATCAGCCGTCAGCTTCGCCCAGCCCCTGTTTTAAGGTGCTGTGTGGGTTCGCTGAGAGCTGAATGCTGATGGCTAAAGGAGGGGACTTGAAAAGAGAACTGATGGATATCCTGGCGTGTCCGGTCTGCAAGGGGGAGCTGGAGCTTCGCGTGGAGACCGAAGAGGAGAACGAGATAATTATCGGGTCGTTGATATGCCACCAGTGCGACGAAACCTATCCCATCGAAGACGCCATCCCCAATATGCTGCCGCCCCACATGAGAACTACCGAGTAGCCACGGAGACACCGAGGCTCAGAGGTTTTTTGACCTTCTTTACCTCCGTGTCTCCGTGCCTCTGTGGCAAAAATAGCCTAACGGCCATCCCCCAGTAGGACGCGGACGACCTGTGGCGCCAGCTCCTCGGCCCGGCGGCGTAGCTGTTCCCGGTTGAGGTTCTCGATGGGGTGCTGGGTGAAGATGGTGGGGTAGCCGGGCGCTCCCCACATTTTGGCCATGCCTTCAGCCGTGGGAATGAACCGGTCGGTGCAGATAGTGGCGGAGGGTATGCCTGCGTTCTCCACGTGGATTCCGTCGTGCACACTGCACGCGCTGCAGGACCCTCAATCCCCTATGGCGATAATCACCGAATCGCAGTTTTCCACCAGTTCCTTGATCGCCGCAGGGTCTGCCGGCCTCGACGCGCTGGGCTTGCGGTGCCACTTGACCTCGGAGATCTCGTAGCGGGTGCGCAGGAGCTCGACCAACTCTTCCAGCAGGACGTCGGCGTTTCTCTTGCTGTCGTCGATGACTCCCAGGCGGGTCCCGGCCAGAGAGGCCAGCCGGGGCGCACCGTCAAAGGGGGCGACGATGGCTTCCGTGGTAGGGTTTACCAGCACATATTCCTGTTTCTGGGCCATTTGAGACTCCCTGAGATGTCAGCGTTCAGGCGTCAGCTTTCAGCTTCGTTCTGGAGAGGTCTTTTCACAGTATATACTGGTTTAGGATCGGGGCATCCTAGACAGGTTCCATGGTCTGGCCGTCCACCCTGACTAGGTGGATTGCTAGTGATTTTCAAATTGGTTGTGGGTTTGTAGCGCGAGCGCGGCGTAAACTTCAAATATTGTCTGCTCAATCGGGTCTTTAATCTCTATGACCCGGATATTCATTTCCGCAACCCTTTCCTTGGCTTTGTCATACAAGCTGCGAAAGGACGGATAGGCTTCTATCTCCGTTCGGGTTGTCTCTGGTAGGGAGATTCCGGCATCCGTAGCAGCTGCCATTGCGATGTTAAAGGCAAAAGTGGCGGAGTTATGCCTAGAACTCCGCCGCCCGTGCTCCAGAAGGCGCTGCCTGAGACGGTTTGACCGGCCAACGTAAATCGGGGATTCGTCTTCGTAGAATACGTATACTCCACGCTCGGGGATACCTCCCAGTTCAGTCCTGTTGAGAGGTGCCGTTGCCGAGAGTTGGTCGAGCATCGGCTCCATTTTTGCGATGACGTGGTTGAATTGCTCGTTCATATCAAAGACTCAGCATCAGGTAACGACTGATAGCAGACGGCTGACCGCTGACGGCTATCTTACCTCTTTGGTCACGGCGGTTGAACCCACCTTGGGGCCCCAGCTAGGGATCACCGACGACATATTAGACTCCTCGCCGCCGGCAAATATCAGAAGGATGTCCTCGGGCTGGGGCACCAGGGATACAAACTTCTCCTCGTCGCCATCCTCCACCGGTCCGGGGAAGACCTGGGCCGCTTTCAGATCGGACACCGTCCTCCTGATGCGGGAATGGAGGAAATCCCGCACCTGCTTCTTGGTCCACTCCTGCCAGAGACTTGCGTTGCCGGCGATGGTCACCACGATCTCCCCCTGGCGGACCCCAGCGGCGGTATCGCCGACGGAGCCGGACGTGGACATGTTGGTGCCCAGGCTGGACGCTACGTCGGCCACCGCGTGTAGGATGGCATCCGGACGCCCGATGGACCGGACCTGCCGGGGGCTTTCGCAAGCGAAGACAGTTACGGTGCTCTGACCGGCGGCGAACCCCCGGTCTACGTGCAGCGGAGTCCAGTGGGTGTCGGCCTCGGCCTCGGCGATGCAGTAGGTGTATTTGCCGGGATGGCCGAGGACACTGCGGTCAAACAAGCCGGGGACGGCGGCGCAGGCGTTCATCAAGATCAATCGTATGGCCCGGCCGATGGTGGCGTTGGCCCTGTTTCCCGGACCGAAGAGATTGTTGCGTGAGTTGATGTTGAGCTGCCGAGCCACGGGGCCGTTTACGATGACCAGAATGGCCGCGCCGCCCATGCTGGAAGATGGGCCCACCAGGTTGAACAAGGGGTCCAGCATGGCTTCGGTGGCCGTCAGGACCACCGGCAGGTACTCGGGCAGGCAACCGGCCATGACGGCGTTGGCGGCCACTTTGCCCACCGTGATCTCCCGCCGGCGCTCGGGAAGCTCCCCCACAATCTCGCCGGCCGGCCGGCCCGCGGCCTCTATAAACTGGGCAACCCTTTCTTGCGTGGGAGGGACCACGGGAAGCCCGTCGGTCCAACCCAACTCGAAGCACCGCTCAATCGCGTCGACAGCGTCGCTCCATTGCACCGCGGTGGTGTCGCCCAAATCGCTCAAAGAACCTGGCACCTTGGTCCCCCTTTGTTAAAGGGGGTTGGGGGGATTTGCCCGTAGCTCCCCTACCGTACCCGCTCGTACTTGGAAAAGCTGCGCAGCACCTTGGGTGGGTCCATCTTCGACCCGCGTATGGTGTAGGACACTTCTGCCACGTATATGTCGCCCCTGGAGTCCACGGCGATGCCGTGGGGCGCGATGAACTGGCCGGGGCCTTCGCCTTCTTCTTGCGAGCCGAACATGCTGACCCGGTTGCCCTCCAGGTCGTAGATCGTGACCCGATGTCCAAGGCCCGGAGCGTCGTCGACGCCGCCCATGCCGTTCAATTCCCCGACGTATATGTGGTCCTGCCAGAGGACCATGGAGTCGGGGCGGTGGATGTTGTTCCACATGGTGATGA
>JADFFS010000109.1 GCA_022568195.1 Chloroflexota bacterium
AAGACCTCCCGTTGGGCGTGGCTGCCTCCGATCCGCTCCAGCTGCTGGCACACGGGCTCCAACAACCGCACCGCCTCGTTGTACGAGCCTTCGGCAAATGCGGCGATGCCGCTGACCAGCGGTAAAGTCATTTCCTGGGCCAGAGGGTCGCCTTGGCCGGCCAGGACCTTCAAACGGTCTCTGAGTTGGCCCATGGCTTCATGATCCCCGGTACCGGCGAAGGCCAAAGCAGCGTGGCCGTCCCGGAACGCCGGGCCGGGGCCCTTGGCCGCCGGAGCAGCCTGGTCACGGACCTCCTCCCAGGGAAAGGGAGGGGCAGCCTGGCTATAAAGCTGCAACCGCCACAGAAATGAGGCGCTGTCGGACAATGACGCGGCGCTCTTTTCTATCACCGAGGGGCGCACGTCGGTTTCGTACAGGTTCAAGGCGGTCTGATAGTGGCCCATGCCCAGCTCGAAAAGGGCCTGGTGCCAGGACAGGTGGACGTGGTAGGCGGCCCGTTTGTCGAAGCCCTCCAGCCACGTACCAAGGAAATCGCCGCCCTGGGAAGCGTCCCCTTGCTCGAAGTAAACGTGGGTCACCGAATGAGCGGCCACGGCATTGGTTGGCTTCATGTCCAGGGACCGGTTGGCCAGCTTGAAAGCTCCTTCCAACCGGCCGGTTTCGTGGTGGGCAAAGGCGTAAGAGCCCAGGAAAGCCCAGTCGTCGTCGCAGTGCTTCTCCAAGCTCGTACACAGAGCGAATAGTTCCTCCGGGAAATTGGGCACCCCGGCGCCGCTGCAACCCTGTATGTACAGGCGTTGGGCCTGCCTCAGCAGCAGTGTGTCCCTGGGGTATTCTTTCAAGTGCTCCTGAATCAAGGCCAGGGCCTGGGGTCCTTGGCCGTTGACCCACAAGGATATGGCTTCGATCTGCTGGCGTTCCCTTGCCGATATTCCTGCCGTGAGAGCCTGAGCCCGGGCGGCGCTCTCTTTGGCCTCGGCCACCTTGCCTCGCAACATTGACACCCAGGCCAGGCAGCCGTGGGCCAGGGCAAATCCTTCGTCGGTATCGATGGCCTGCTGGAACCGGGCTTCCGGGCCGAAATTCTGGCTTAGCAGCAGGTCTATGCCCTCGAAGCAATGCTCCGCTGCTGCTGGTGAGCTGGTGGTAACGGGCAACCCGAACCGGTCCTTTAGTTTGGTGCCATCCTGCATCCCAGGCCTCCTGTGGCCCAGCCTCGAGCCCGTGGGCTCGGAGCGTCAGTCTTGAATCGCATCCGGTCAAGTGGGAGTGTAAACGGGGCCCTATCCTCTGTCAACGCAACCGTCTATGACCGCGGAATGTGCCCGTTACGGAAAGGGGATAATCCGACGGCCCAGGACCCTGAGAAAGAGAGCGCCAGCGTCACATTGCTACATGCAAATATCCTTTGGCTGGGCGCCGGCTATTGACGGGTTCGTTACAACACATTGGCGGCACACAGAAGCCGCTATCCCACTCACCTTGATCCTGGAGGAGGCGGCAGCAATGGCTGGAGACCAGCGTGACGGCGCCGATACCCTTCTAGAGGTCCGAGACCTGAGAACCCATTTCATGACCCGGCGGGGCTTGGTGCGGGCGGTAAATGGGGTGAGCTTCGAGCTTAAGAAGGGGGAAACCCTGGGCTTGGTCGGGGAATCAGGCTCCGGAAAGACCATCACCTGCCTTTCTATCCTCAAGCTCCTACCCCGCGGCGGCCAGATCGTCGGCGGCGAGATTCTCTTCGACGGCCAGGACCTCGTTAAGAGCACCGAGTCTGAAATGGAGGGTCTGCGGGGCAAAAGGGTCGGGATGATCCTCCAGAACTCCATGGCCGCCATGGACCCAGTTTTTAGTATCGGTACCCAGGTCGCCGAGCCATTGGTGGCCCACGAGGGGTTGCGCTGGAAACAGGCCATCACCCGTAGCGTCGACCTGCTACGCATGGTCAAGATAACGGACCCTCAGATAAGGATTCGCAGCTACCCCCACGAATTGAGCGGAGGCATGCGGCAACGCGCTTCCAGCGCCGCCTCCTTAGGTCTCCACCCGGACCTGCTAATCTGCGATGAACCGACCACAGCCCTGGACGTGACCACCCAGCGCCAATATCTGGATTTGCTAAAGGATCTCCAAATATCGACGGGGATGGCCATAATTTTCATCACCCATGACATCAGCATTGTTGGCGCCCTGTGCGACAAGTTGGCCGTCTTCTACGGTGGTTTGGTGGTGGAGTATGGTCCCAAGGACCAAGTCCTTAACAATCCTTCCCATCCATACACCGAAGCCCTGTTGCAGGCCCTGCCAACTCTGGGAGAGAAAACTGAACGGTTGCGTATGATCAAGGGTGAGCCCCCACACGCGGGTAATCTGCCGGTAGCCTGTCCGTTCCACCCGCGATGTGATCAAGCCATGGACATCTGCAAGGAAGGGGACGCACCGCCGGGGTTTTACCTCGGCAACGATCATCAGGCCAGGTGCTGGCTGCTGGAGAAGGACAATGAACAGTACCATCGTTGAGGTCCGAAACCTGGTCAAGTATTTCCCGGTAAGGACCGGTGTAATCATGGGCCGGACACTCGGGAACGTGAAGGCCGTGGACGACATCTCCTTCGCAGTGTCCCCGGGCGAAACGTTTGCTCTGGTGGGAGAGTCCGGTTGTGGCAAGACCACCGTGGCCAACCTGATTCTCAAACTTTTGGACCCGACTTCCGGAGAAATTTTCTTTCAAGGAAAGTCCTTGAAGGGGGCATCGGGTGCGGAGATCAGGGAATACCGGAAATCAGTTCAAGCGGTCTTGCAAGACCCCTACGGGGCATTAAATCCCAGGATGCGTGTGGGCCACATCATCGGGGAACCCCTGGAGGTCCACGGTTACAGTAAAAGTGAAAGAAACAGACGGGTGCAGGATGCTCTTAGGGCCGTGGGCCTGCCTGAAACCAGCGAATCCCAATTCCCCCACGAGTTTAGCGGCGGGCAGCGGCAACGCATCGGCGTCGCCAGAGCGCTGACGCTGGAACCGACCCTTATCATTCTCGACGAGCCGGTATCGAACCTGGACGTTTCCATCCGGTCCCAGGTACTGAATCTGCTGAAAGATATCCAGGACGAGAGGGGGATCTCCTACATCCTGATCACCCACGACCTGGCAACGGTTGAGCACATGAGCCACCGCATCGCCGTCATGTACTTGGGCAAGCTGGTGGAGTTGGCTGGCGCCGAGGAAGTGTGCGACGATCCGGCGCATCCGTACACCGCCTCTCTGGTGGCGGCGGCCACCCCGCTAGGACGCACTCCGCCCTGGCAGATACCAATCGTGGGCGAAGTACCCAGCGCGCTGCAAACGCCCAGCGGTTGCGCCTTCCATCCCCGTTGTGCCTACGCAATGCCTATCTGCAGCCAAGTCATCCCGCCTTTAACCCAACTCCCCAACGGCCGGAGGGTGGCTTGCCACCTATATCCCGATCATATCGACAGCATCGACAAGAGCGCTCCGCCTCCCGCACCGGAGATAGAGGACGCGATCACCCAAGAAGATACATCGAAAGCCGACCCCCTGTAGTAGCTGTCTCCCCATCGAGTCCCCTCTTCCTAAAGCCACTTGGCGGCCCTGATATCGCTCCGGAAATTAACTGAAACTTCTTCGGCAAGTTAACACCGACGTATAAGAAATCCCCCAGTCCCTCTTTCATACGAGGGGTTGGGGGATTTCTTTCGCTTCCCGGTGGCGCAGATTGTGGTTTCGGGCTCCTAGAGTTGGCGCCTGGTCGGGTCGGTGCGGTCCCGCAGCCAGTCTCCTACGAGGTTGCAGGACATGACCAGCATGGTGATGGCCAGACCCGCGAACACCGGGGACCACCAGGCTATGTAGATGTAAAGCTGGGCGTCTTTCAGCATGCTGCCCCAGGATGGATCGGGTCTGGGCACTCCCAGCCCCAGGAAGCTCAGCGAGGACTCGGTAATAACCGCCAGGCCTATTTCCAGGGTGATCAACACCAGCAGGGTGTTCGTTACGTTGGGCAATATGTGGCGCAGCATCACCCGCGGCCGGCTGGCGCCAGCTACGTGGGCCAGGCGCACGTAGTCCGACTCCATGAGCTTGAGGACTTCACCCCTCAGGACCCGTGCGAAGCCCATCCAGCGAAGAAGACCGATTACCAGAATCACGTTGGTGATGCTGGCCCCCATGAGCGCAACCACCATCAGCGCCACCATCAGGTAGGGCAATGCCATAAAACCGTCGGTAATGCGCATCAGAAGAACGTCTACCCAGCCGCGGAAGACCCCGGCGGCCAGCGCGACCAGCGTACCTACGCTTGCGGCCAGGGCGACAGCAATGACCGCGATTCTCACGGAAATCCGAGCCCCATATATAATGCGGCTCAGGTTGTCCCGGCCCAGATTGTCGGTCCCCAGCCAGAATTGTGCGCTGGGAGGCGCCAGAATGTTCTCAAAGTCCTTTTCTATGGGGTCGTAGGGGGCTATAACGGGAGCGAACAGAGCGCATGCAACAGCAAGGATGAGGAAGATCAGGGAAAGCCTGGGTACGCCACGTAACAAGGACCGTACCCTTTGCACCGGTTCGGGCAATAACGCTGCGATCCCGGCGGGCCGGCGTAGAATCAACTCGTTGTCGGCGCCTGTCAACATTGTTTATGCCCCTCCTCTAGTTTGCCACCCGAATGCGCGGGTCCAGCCACGCGTACATCACGTCAACAAAAATGTTGACGCATAATATGAATGCGGCGGAAAAGAAGATTACCGCCTGGGTCGTGGGGTAGTCTCGCAAAATTAGTGATTCCACCAGCAGCCGCCCCACCCCGGGCCAGTTAAAGATGGTCTCGGTGATAACCGCGCCCGAGATCAGGCCGGCGAAGTTCACGAAAAATAGGGTGAATACCGGTATGGAAGCGTTTTTGAAGGCGTGCTTCCAAAGCACAATTCTAGGAGGAAGTCCCTTGGCCCTCACCATCTTGATGTAGTCCGACTCCAGCACCTCCAGCATGGTGGAGCGGGTTATCCTCATGTGGGATGCAACTAAGAAGAAGCCAAGGGAAAGGCCCGGCAAGACCAGCCGTTTCAGCGCCAAGCCTTCCACCGCCCCGGCGCTGGGAAGCCATCCCAGGTACACGCTGAACAGGAGGATCAGCAGTAGGCCCACCCAGAAGATGGGCATGGACTGGGCCGAAATGGCCAGCACCTTGCCCACCCGGTCGAACATAGAGTCCGGCTTCGACGCCGACACCGCCCCAACGGTGACGCCTATGACAATGGCAAAAATCAGCGCGGCCCCGCCTAGATGCAAGGAAGCCGGGAGGCGCTCCAGCACTACGTCGACGGTAGGCCGTTTGTCCCAGCCCATGGCATCGCCCAAGTCTCCCCGCATCAGCTTTTTATTGTAGAGCCAGTACTGGTACGCTATCGGCTTGTCAAAGCCATAGGCCTCGACTAGTAGCTGCTCATCCAGCGCGGTCGCATCCTCGGGCAGCATATACTCGATGGGGTTGCCCCCGCCCAGCCGCAGCACAAAGAAAACAGCCAGGCTGATCAGCCACAGGGTTATTACCCCTTGGGCCACTCGCGTAAATATGTAGCGTCCCAACTCTAGCTCCTTGACTCAGTCTGCATTAAACCGCAACGAGCTACGAAGAAAGGCCCAACGGCAGGGCCTTGGAAATCAAGTATTTTGGGTTTGCGGCCCCGATAGGATCGGGGCCGCAGGCGCATTTGCTGAGTGAGGCATAGCCCAGCCGGGCGGTTTGCTGTCAGTCCCTGAGCGTTACCAGCTCGATGTGCTTGAGGTGGGGCGATTCCTCCACCGTGGGGTGCGACAGCACCCTGTCGGTGTAGCCCATTACCAATGACATACCGTACAGAGGGAAGATTTCCTTCAGGGCCAGCACTTTATCCTCTAATTCCGCCATGAGCCGCTTCTGCTCAGCTTCATCAATGGTTTGGAGGAGGATGTGTTTGATGGCCGTTGTCTCGTCGGTATGCGGGTGTTGGTAGTTGGCCGTGACGTGGTAGCTACTGATGATTCTGCGGGCGCCGTGCTCCTGCCGGCCGAAGGTAGGCACGGCGACCTGCGTCCACGACAGTTTTCCCCGTCTGAAGCCCTTGACGAAGTCAGAGGGGTCGTGCTCCTGCCAGGTCACCTTTACCCCGATGTCCTGCCAGTAGCTGGCGATAGCGTCGACCGCCTCGGGTATACCCGGCCGCCCGGCAAACTGGCCAAAGTGTCCCTTAATCTCAAAACCATCGGCGTATCCGGCCTCGGCCAGAAGGGCCTTGGCCCGCTCCGGGTCGTAGGGTGAGATGTTGTTGATCTGCTCAAGGCGGGAGCCGAAGGTGCCGCGGCTGTAGATGGATCCGGTGGGGTGAGAGAACCCGAAGTGAGGACCCTTGGAGATGGCCCGCTTGTCTATGGCCAAATTCAGGGCTTCCCGCACCCGAGAGTCCATGGTCGGGTCGTTCTCCCACTCTGGCTTGAAGGTGTAGGGCACGATCGGATTGCCACCTGGGCCCTCGCTGCCTTCGGGCCACTTTGCCACCGTATTTCTTTTACGGTGGGGCAGCGCGAAGGTCAGGCCAAGCATCCCGTTGGCCTGGTAGGTCTGGGTCCAGATGTCGTCCCCTTGGCCCGGGTTTACACCGCGCTTGCCCAGGTTCTCGGAACGGACCAGGTCCTTGGCAATGGGCCAGGGGATGTTGTAGACCATGTCCACCTGCTGGCTCGCGAGCAGGGCGAACCGGGAGGCGTGGTCGGCCACGGCCAATACCTCCAGGTCCTTGTACTGGGGCTTATGGAGCCAGGCGTAGTCGGCCCAGAAGTCTTCCCACCGCTCCATGACAGCCCGGGTCCCGGGCTCCCACTTCACCAGTTTGAAGGGGCCATAACCAGCGGGGTCTTTCAGGTAAGCATCCAACCCCTGTTTAATTCGGGTGGGGTTGCCTAACCAGAAAGCATGGTAGCCATGGCCACCGATGACGGCGTTAATGACTGGTTGGGGCCCCTTGGTGTGAACGCGAAGCTCGGTGGGGCTGATCACCTCGAAGCTTTCGCAACACTGTATTGCCCGGCCCCTGTGGTACGGCGGCTTATCATAACCGTACTGCGCTATATCCGAATACCCCGCGATGGCGTCGAAGTTTTCCTTCATGGCCTGGGCGTCGGCCGGGGTGCCGTCCTGGAACTTGGCGTTGGGGTTGAGATGATAGGTGATGCCCTTCTCGTCAAGTTCATAGGAAACAGCCCAATAGGCCATCAGCTCCCCATTGGGGGCCTGCCGCATGACGGTCCCGTTGAACATGTCTTGCAAAAACATGACGCTGCTTATGGTCCATGGGTTGATGTCGCTCACTCCCCAACTGTCCATCGCGACGGTCAACTTCCCCGCGTCCGCGGGAACGCCGTCCTTCCCTGGTACAGGGAATCCCTCCATGCCACCGGTGTTGGACGCCTCGGCGGTGGGAGGTTTCGACAAGAACACCTCCTTGATCACCTCCTTCTCCACGATCACTTCCTTCTCCACGATTACTTCCTTGATGATTTCCTTGATCACCACCTTCTCCACCGGAACCTCTTTGATCACCTCCCTAATTACCTCTTTCTCCACCACTATGGGTTCCGCGGCCGTACCTCCGCAGGAGATGGTGATTGACAGAACTATCAGAAGCGAAATGAGTACCAAGAATCTAGGATGGAACGAGCGGTGAGCCATAGTCGTATCTCCTTGTTCTCGTTGACTAGTCATTGCCGAGAGCCTACTGCTTGGCGCGTACGTTTAGCAGACCTTTTCGGAATATGTCAACGTAATGTCAGGTGCTAAAGGGTGATAATATATTGAATGAGTTATTATAATACGCGATATTGATTGTGTATCGCGACCATTAAGGGTGATAATTACGACGAAACGTGGGCAGATAGTGGCGCAAATCGTGGTCCCATGGGAATGTGGCACCTCTGGGACATATCTATGGGAACTTGTGCGCTAGCACTGAAAGCAATAGCCTAATATCTGACCCGTGCGTAGCCCCAGCATGGAATCCTAACTGTAGCAGGTCCCCGGAGTCTGCCGCCCTGTGTGCCCCGTCAAGGCCAAATGACGGTACTTCCCCCCGCCCTACCGTCCCCCTTAGCGGAGGCTGACTACAGGTGGGCCAGCCTGGTTGACCCTCATTTGTCCAGCATTTACACTGGCCCTAAATCGTCGGCGAGAGGTGCATGCATGGGATTCAAGCTGGTGATTTGTCCGCCCAATTACCAAGAGGATTGGCCCGAGAAACTACAAGCGGCGATACCCGGCATCGACGTGCAACTGTGCCCCACGGTGGGGGAGGCCATGGAGGTCATCGGGGACGCCGACGCTGCTTTTGGCGACATTGTTCCCGAGCTGTTCGAGAGGGCCAAAAATCTCAAGTGGATAGCTTGCCCTCAGGCTGGCCCGCGAGCCGGTTACTACCACCAAGCGTTGATCGACAGCGGCGTGGTGCTGACCAACACCCGGGAAATCTACAACGACCACATCAGCGCCCACATCATGTCCCTTCTGCTGGCCTTTGCCAGGGGCCTGCAGGTGTATATCCCCCAGCAGGTGCAGGGGGAATGGCGTCAGGGCTACGATACGGTGTACCTTCCGGAAGCTACTGCCATGGTGGTGGGAGTGGGTGGCATCGGTGGGGAGACGGCCCGGCTGTGCTCGGCCTTTGGCATGAAAGTCATTGCGGTGGACCCTCGCCAGTCCCTGCCCATAACCGGCGTTACCGAGTTGGTGCGGCCCGATGCCCTGCTGGAGGCGCTTCCCCGGGCCGACTTCGTCTTGGTGACCGTGCCCGAAACCCCGGAGACCCAGGGAATGTTCGCGGCCGCCCAGTTCCGGGCGATGAAAAGCAGCGCCTTCTTCATCAACATCGGCCGCGGGGCCACGGTGATTCTCGACGACTTGGTTGAGGCCCTGAGGGCGGGAGAGCTGGCCGGGGCCGGCCTGGACGTGTTCCAAGTGGAGCCTTTGCCGGCGGGGCACCCCCTTTGGACCATGCCCGGAGTATTAATCACGCCCCACGTGGCGGGTGACGGCCCATACCTGGACGAACGCCGCAGCGAGCTATTCCTCGACAACTGTAAAAGGTTCAACGAGGGTACAGAGCTAAGGAACGTGGTAGATAAGGCCAACTGGTTCTGAAGGGTATTGTGGGTCTTTCGTCCCATGACCTAGGGGCACCCCGGCCAGTCGGGGTGCCCCTACTAAACTAAACAACCTGCCGCTCCAGGCGGCTACTTCCCCTCAAGGATGAAGTCGGCGATGCGCTCGCCAATCATCATGGTGGTCACGTTGGTGTTGGCCCGAATGCAGTCGGGCATGATGGAGGCGTCCACCACCCGGATTCCCGACAAGCCGTGGACTTTCCCGTACTGGTCCACCACGGCCATAGGGTCCGACGCTGGACCCATCTTGCAGGTGCAGGAAATGTGCTGGGAGGTCGTGACCTCCCGCATCATCCACTGGTCCAGGGCCTCGTCGGACGCCAGATCGGCGTCGGTGGGGGATATGCGCTCCTGAATGATGTCCTTGAAGTCTTCGTGCTCGCCCAGGCCGACGCAAATTCGCACCGACTCCCTTAGCCGCTTCCGGTCGACCTCCTCTTCCAGATAGTGGTAGTCGAGGATGGGCTGGACGGTGGGGTCGGAGGATGCCAAGCGTAGTTCCCCGGATCCCATTGCCAGGTAGATTCCTCCGGTCATGCGGATTCCCAGGGGCTCCATGCGGCCGCCGCCCCGGTTGACTCGCTCGGTGGCAAAGGACTGCATGGAAATCTTCATGTCGTTGCGCAGGTCCGAACCCTCGGCGGTATATCTGAGGGTCAACTGCATACGGGGGGCCATTCCGTCCAAGGGAAAATCCGGCTTGGTGCGCCAGGTCACCCATATCCCCGGATGGTCCCTCAGGTTCTGTCCCACGCCGGGCAGGTCCGCTATCACCGGGATGCCCAGGCTGCGCAGGTGCTCGCTGGGGCCGACGCCGGACAGCATCAGTATCTGGGGAGACCCGATGGCCCCGGCGCTGAGGATAATCTCCTCGGCCTCGACGGTAAATCTCTCCCCACCGCTCTCCACGTCCACTCCCGTGGCCTGGGTGCCCTCAAAGTGAATGCGGTGCACCAGGCAGTCGGGCCTGATGGTCAGGTTCAGGCGATGCCTGGACTGGTCCAGGTAGCCCATGGCGGTGCTGATGCGGATGCCGTTGGGGTTGTTCAACGGAGTTGGGCCGACCCCCGCCGAGTCGGGGTGGTTGTGGTCCGGACAATCTGCGTAACCGGCGGCCCGGCAAGCGTTGTAGAAAGCCACTTGCGCGGGCATCCAGGTGTCTCGCTGGAACCGGTGGCAGATGATGGGCCCGTCGTTGCCGTGGAAGTCGCCACTGAAGTTGGTGTCGGTCTCCAGCTTGCGGAAGTAGGGCAGCAGCTTCTGGAAATTCCACTGGTCGTTGCCCTTGGCCGCCCAGGAGTCGTAGTCTTCGGGAACGCCCCTCAGGAACACCTGGCCGTTGATGGCGCTGGAGCCGCCGGTGACCTTGCCGCGGGGCACCATCATGGGACCGGCTTGCTCGGTGGCCTTGCCGGTAAACTGCCAGTTGTGATCGCTGGTCATGATGTCGGCTTCGGTGGCGTAGCCGTACTTCACCTCGTCGGGGAGGTTCTCAAAATCAGGATAGTCCGAGCCTGCTTCAAGGAGAAGCACCGACTTATTTTGGTCCTCGGTAAGCTGGGTTGCCAGGATCGAGCCGGCGGAACCGGCGCCGATTATGATCAGGTCGTATTTCATAGCTGCTTCTCCAGGCTTAAAAATTCATTGCCAGTTTTTGGCGCTGCTCTCGTTTCCCATTTTGGCGCTACTCTCGTTTCCTATTGAGGTACCGCCCGCGGTTATAAATACCCGTTTGTCCCCCCTTTTAGGCATTGCCTCAAAAGCGCCCTCAGCGTGTCACCCTGAGCCTGCCGAAGGGTCTCCCCCAGGTGAGCCACGCGAGGTAGATCCTTCTCCTTCTGCGGAAGGATCAGGATGACAGTTTTGGGGCAAGGCCACCCTTTTATAAAGGGGTGTGGGGGGATTTAATCCCCCGCAAATCTGCCCCAGTCCACCACTAAATCAGGGCCGTCGGGGTTACGATGCCTTCCAAATCCGCTTCGGTGGCGGGGTCCTTGAGAGTCAACCCCAGGTCGGTTTCCATGAAGTAGTAAACCTGTTTCAGGTGGTGAGTGCTGTGACTCAAGATGATGTTCAGCAGTTCCACCACCGTGACCTCTCCCCCGTAATGGGCGGGCACCACCCGGTCAAAGGAGTCGGTGTCTCCGCTATTGAGGAATCGGGTAATGTTGGCCAGCACTTCCTCGCCATACCGGGATATTGCTTCACCGGAGACCACGCCCTTCAACCGGTCGTTGGAGGCATGCATATCCTCGGTGCTCATGCTGCCGTGCTTGTGGCTGAGCCAAGCCAGCTCGGGAAAGGACAAGACGTGGACGATTACGTCCCGGACACTCCAAGGCCGCCAGGGCACTTCCTGCTGCAACTGAGCGTCGGTTAGCTGGCGGGTGGCCCGGATGGCCGCGTTTAGCACCTTGTCGTACTTCTCGGCCAGCCAGGCGGATTTGCCCGACAGGTCCACTTTAATGTCCAGCTTTAGGGCCGGGATCAGCTTCTTGGGATAGTACCCGATGATCACATCGTCGTCGTCAACGATGGTCACCGGGACCGACTTGATGTCCCTGGTTTTCAGATATGCGACCGCGTCCTGGTCGGTGGCTAGGTCATGGTGCTCAAACTGAACACCGTT
>JADFFS010000273.1 GCA_022568195.1 Chloroflexota bacterium
CGAGCTTTTAAGGGCGTCAACTTAGGACAAACGCCTGCCGAAAATCTCGTTCCTTTCCCAATCGACGTTCCTCGTTGTACGTCCGCAGCCATTCGTCGATATTGGTCTGTAGATCTTCCTTCTTTCCCACCATCGAGGGCCGGATAAACCAACTTGTCCAACCATCCTAAGGAAACGCCGAACCGAGCAGCTAAGTCGATGATAGTCTGAACCTCAGGAGTAGCCGGGACAATCAAGGGGTCGCCGACGGTCAAGGAGGTGCAGTATGGACCTGGTAATCATGGGTGGCAACGTCTTGACGATGGACCCGCAAAACAGCCGGGCCGAGGCGGTGGCGGTGGAGGAGGGAAAGGTCACGGCGGTGGGAAGTAACGCCGAGTTGTCAAAGCTCGTGGGAGAGACCACAGAGGTGGTTCACCTGGCGGGGAGAACGATTCTGCCTGGGTTCATAGACCCCCACAACCACTTCAGCATTAATACTCTGGAACCAGTCTCGGTGGACTGTAGTGTCCCACCTCACGCCACCATCAATAGCATAGCGGACACCATTGCCGACGCGGCCAGGGACCTGCCCCCTGGACGTTGGCTCCGGGGCTGGGGCTTCCGGACGGAGAGGCTGAAAGAGAACCGGGCCATAACCCGTTGGGAGCTTGACGAAGCCGCACCGGACAATCCCGTGTGTATCATGGACGGCTCCGTCCACGCTTGCTACGCCAACTCAGCCGCCCTGAGCCTGGCGGGCATAGACCGCAACACACCCGATCCGCCTCACGGCCTGATCCTCCGCGCCGACAATGGGGAGCCCAACGGGACCCTCTGGGAGGGGGCCATGGACCCCGTCTACAATTTGTCTCTCCGCGCCCACCTGGAATACTACGGCGAAGACGTTGCCGACCTTGTTTATCACAACTGCATGCGCCATCTTGCCTATGGCATCACCAGTGTTGGCGACGCTCTGGTGGTGCCGGACGCCGCCGAGCTGTACCGCATCTCCGACAGTCGCAAGATGATACCTATCACCCTTCACCAAATGCTTGGGGCTGAAGGCTTCTTTGCGCCTCCGCAGCGGGTGTCGAGGGGCGAAGTCGGTGATGGCAACGTTTCGGACCGGCTGAGGGGCGGAACTATGAAGCTATTCATGGACCCCGTGTTCCCCAGCTCCGCGTACACTAGGCACCACGCCGGCGGCGATGAGGAAGAGGTTGGCGAAATATATTACACCCAAGAGGTGGCCAACTCACTGGTTTCCCAGGCCCACCAACGCGGCCTCCAGGTTGCCATCCACTGCCTGGGGAACCGTGCCGTGGACCGGGCCCTTAATGCCTTCGAATACGCCCTGAAGGCGCGCCCGGTAGAAGAGCCTCGATTCCGCATCGAGCACTTCACCATTACTACGCTCAGCCAGATCCAGCGGGCCAGGTCTTTAGGGGTGGTGGCCGTGGTTCAGCCCGGTTTTCACTTCACGAGAGGCCAAAGATATCGAGATAGAGCGGTGGACATGGCAGGCGACGTCCGGGCGATTCCCCTCCGGTCCATGCTCGCCGAGGGACTGGTGGTTTCTGCCAGCTCGGATTATCCATGTGGGCCACTCCCTCCTCTAACGGGTCTGTACGCCATGGTCACACGGCGAACCCAACAGGGCGGAGAACCGGTGACACCCGAAGAGGCGGTCGATCCGCTGGAGGGTCTCCAAATGTACACTACGGGTGCCGCATATGCCATGGGCCGGGAAAAGGAAGTGGGCTCGTTAGAAAGGGGCAAGCGCGCCGACATGGTAGTCCTCAGCCACGACCCCACCGCAGTAGACCCCGACTTCATCCGCGACATTGCCGTGGAACAGACCTACATTGAAGGCCGGCTGCTCTACCGGCGGTAGACCCCAACCGCTCAGCTATACCGATGATGGTCTCTCCACTGCCGTTCCATGCCCTCTCCACGGCGTCATAACCTGCTAGTCCCCATCCGGAGGTGGTCGGCCTCCTCGTGGGTTATACTGCGGCTTGCCCGGAGCGGAAGACGTGATGGCAAAGAACACGGATGTAATTATCGTAGGTGGCGGAGTGATCGGCTGCTCCATCGCTTATCAGTTGGCGAAACAAGGAATCAGCGCCACCGTGCTGGAACGCGGCCAATTCGGCTCGGGCGCGTCGGGCGCCACCGCTGGGGTGATCGGACCTCTTTGGCATGTGGACCCGAACCATAAGGCCGTTTTCGACCTGGGCATGCGGAGTCTGGAATTGTTCCCCGAACTGGCGAGTGAGCTGGCCGAGGCCGGGGTCAATCCCGAGTTCCAGCACCGCGGTATCCTGAAGGTAGCCTTTAACCAGGCACAGGTTGATGAGCTAAAACAAAATCTCACCTGGCAGAGTGAACTAGGGTTAGGCGTCAGGTGGCTGGAAGCGCCGGAGATTCGGGAGCTGGAGCCGGAAGTGGGTGACGGACTACTGGGAGGCGTCTTTTCGCCCAGGGAAGGATGCATCAGTGGGCAGAGATTGGTGGACGCTTTGGTCCACGCTGCTACCGGTCTGGGGGCGGTGTTCCTGGAAGAGACTGAGGTTATCGGCCTAGAAACCTCTGGGCACAGAGTCGTTGGAGTACGGACTTTAACCGACTCTTATCGGTGTGGCCACACTGTGCTGGCGGCGGGCCCGTGGACGGGTGTCCCCGGACGTTGGTTGTCGCAAGTCCTGCCGATTAGTCCGATTAAAGGACAGCGTATCTTGCTTCGCAAACCCGGTTTTCTACCCAGTTGTCCGGTTCGGAGTTTCGAGGGATACGTAGTGCCTCAGGCGGATGGCAGCCTATTGGTAGCGGCGACCCGTGAAGAGGGTGTCTTCGACGTTCGTATCACCGCTGATGCTATCCGGCAGTTGATGGCCACAGCGATTGCCCTGTTCCCGGCCTTAGAGGACGCCTCCTTTGTCGGAGCCCGAGCCGGGGTCAGACCTGGGTCGCCGGACGGAATTCCGATTATGGGACCACTGCCCGAATGGGAGGGAGTCAGCATGGCCTCCGGACAC
>JADFFS010000274.1 GCA_022568195.1 Chloroflexota bacterium
TGCTCCTTGAGGCTATGGCATGTGGCACACCTGTGCTAACGTTCAATCGGGGGGGCGTTTCTGAGTCCGTGGTAGATAAGAAGACGGGCTTCATTGTTGACACTGTTGATGAAATGGTCGAGGCGATCGGCAAGGTCGACCTAATTGACCCGTGGGAATGCAGACGGCATGTGGAGCAGCACTTCAGTAGCCAGGCGATGGGCCTAAAATACCTGGAATTGTATAGACAGTTACTTGGCTCGACATCTTGTTGAGCCTTGAATAAGTCCGTAAATTCGGGGGGATTTCTTCCGCGCGAGGATTGACATTATAGGTTGGGGCCGGCGATGTTCAGGGGTAATCCTGGGTCCGGCTACGTCCCTACGAACTTGGACCACACTGCCGGCAGCCGGGCCAGCGCCTCATGCACTTGCAGACGGCCGGTGCTGTCCGTTAACTCCTTGCCGGTAACTCCTTGAAGGCAGGCACCCTGTTACGGCATCGCCGGGCAAAATGGCGGCCACATTGAGGACGAGCGCGACCCCGCCCGTGGTACTACTTTGAGGATTCAACTGCCCCGTGCCTTTGAGGGGGCGCCGGCTTGCCCTGGAATTCCGAGCCGGTGGACCGGGCTCGTGGGACCGAAACGGTGCCCGTAGTATAAGGTGAACCGCCGGTACGAAGCTGAATACGAAGCATGGTGGTTCGCATCCTGTTCGAGCAGGGCTACAAATTCCTGGAAGCGGCCAACGGCGAAGAGGCGCTTCGTGCGGTCAGCAGCCACGCCGACAGGCTGATTGATCTCCTGCTCAGCGACGTGGTGATGCCCCAGATGGGCGGCATTGTCTTGGCGCTCGTGCCCTCTGATTTGCTACGTCAACGTGCACGGGCTCCTGACCCGCTAATGCGTCCGCACACGATTACAAAATCTGGAAATGGGCTTCGGTGGGATTACAGGCCACGCCGTTGATCGGTACCACGTCCTGGGGACAGGCGGAAAATGCAATCACACAGTCCATCTCCGCCCGCAAAACAACGTAGTCCCCCGGCCGGCAGGCCGGTGGCTCGAAGCTCAAGCTGCCATCGGGCCGCACCGGAATGTTCATGAACAGGTTCCACGGGCTGGGGGTTTCGGGCGGAGTCAGCCCCAGCTCCTTCATGGCCGCTTGAAGGTTGTCCGTGCAGTTGTCGTGGTGGCCCTGGCAACCCAACAGCTCATACCGGTACCGGTCGCAGGCGGCCAGCAGGGTGTCGTGAATCCCCGACGAAGTGTCCTCCAGCAGGGTCAGTATCGGGCGCCGGTGGTTGGTGACCATGCTGTCGCCTACCTTGGCCATGATCCCCGACAACCAGGTCCGGGTGTGCTCCATGGACATGAACTCGGTGAGGTCGGCCCGGCTAAAGGCCCAAGTGTCCACGACTTGCTGCCCGTAGGTGTTGATTACCTTGCATCGATCGCCGCTGGCTAGGAAAGCGGCCATGCCCCTGCGGGCGGGAATGGTGACAGGCGAGGATGTGGTCATGTCCGATCCTCTCTACGTCCCTACGAACTTGGCCCACACTGCCGGCAGCCGGGCCAGCGCCTCTGCGGGCAAGGGACCCTTGGCCGCGTACTCCACCGACTGCTCCAAGTGGTCCATGTCGGAGTAGCCCACCAAGACAGTGGAAACTCCCGCGTTGCTCAGCGCGAAACGCAAAGAGGCTTCCACCATGTTTTCGGCGTACCCCTCGGATACCAGGAACCCGAAATCGGCTCCCCGGGTGAAGTCCTGATTGTAGTCCCGGCCCGAGCCTATGGGGGCCACCGTGGGCGCGGCCACAGGATGCCGGGTCTCTAGCCCGGCCAGCGCGCCTGCCGCCAGCACCCTGATTACCAGCACACCCATCTGCTTCGCCGCGGCCCGGTCGATCAGCTTGCCGAAGTTGGGCATATCGAAACCCGGCACCACGTCGTTGCCCGCGCTGGGGTTCACCAGGTTGTACACCGACTGCACGGTGTACAGGGCGCCCGAATCCACTACTTTGAGAAGGGCCTCGGCCAAACCCACGCCGGTCAACCCCCAAAACCTGACCTTCCCCTGTTCCCGGAGAGTCTCCGTCGCCTGGACCACCTCGCCCACCACGTCCTCGGGACTCAGCGAGCTTTCCCTGGCTTCGCGTTGAGGAGTTACGTGGTTGTGTAGCTGGATCAGGTCCACCTGCTCTCGCCCCATCCTGGCCAAGCTCTCGTCGACCGACCGGATGACGGCGCCCTTTATATCTGCCATATCCTGGGAGTCAACACGGAACTTGGTCCCGACGTAGACGTCGGCCCGCAACTCGTTCAGCACCCTGCCCAGGTTGGTCTCCGACACGCCGTCACCGTAGGAAGAAGCGGTATCGAAGTAGTTGATTCCCAATTCCATAGCCCGGGCCGCGGCCTTCACCTGGTCTTGATGCTCCCCGCGAATCATCAGGCCGCCCACGTTGCCGCATCCGAACCCTATTTCGGAGACGTTCAACCCGGTCCTGCCCAGAGGTCTGTATTTCATCGCTTCCGCTCCCAAATCGATATATTCGGTTTATAAGTTACTTGGCCCTGGCCAATGTTCCCAAGGTCAAAATACTGCCCGTATATTACATCAAGAAAAGCAGGTTGCGCTTTGGCCCCACAATCTGCTTGCCCAATGGACCGTCCCCTATCTCGGCCACGATTCAGGGACAGCTTCGCCGGCGCCCGCTGGCCGGGGCTATCGGAAGAAATCCTAAAGCAGGTCGAGTGGCGGCAGCCCGTGTCGAAATCGGTCAATGCTATTACTGTAATCGTTGACTCTGTCCGGCTTGGAAACTACACTCGTTCTGGCTGCGCGATCAGCGACATTCCCCTAAAACCAACCAATGCCTCCAACGGGTCTTGCCTCCAATCTGTCATCCTGAGAGCAGCGAAGGATCTACCTTGCGTGGCACACCTGGGGGAGACCCTTCGACAAGCTCAGGGTGACACGCTGGGGGCGCTTTTGAGGCAAAGCCCGCTCAACGACTATGGAGTCCCCTGTGA
>JADFFS010000275.1 GCA_022568195.1 Chloroflexota bacterium
CACCGATATGGCGGCAAACTGTTCGTCGGTGGTGCCGTATTGGTGCTGGTGGCGCATTTTGACCATGGCGTAGTTGCCGATGAGGGTCAGGCCCCAAGGGTCCTCCATGTTGTTGAACATATTGGACTGCCCGGCGCCGGTACCGCCGGCGGTGCCGATAGCCCTGGCGTCGGTGTGGGACATGGAGCCGTAGGTAATGAGCGCCAGGTTGCACTTGCCTGCGGCGATCATCCGCATAGCATGGTTGGCGTGGAACTCGAAGGAGGACCCACCCACCGAGGTGTTGTCGATCACAGTGGGTTTGAAGCCAAAGTACTCCGAGATGCCCAGTCCACCCACGCCTTGATCGCTGCCGGTGTCGTATACGGCGTCCACGTCTTGCCAGGTGAAACCGGCGTCCTCCAGGGCCTTGGCGGCGCAAGCGGCTTTGATCTGCAGGGCGCCGGTACCCGGCCCGGCGATCCTCAACGGGTATTCGTTGATTCCCACTATGGCCGCGACTCTCTCTTGAGGCATGCTATTTTCTCTCCATTGGAGTTCTATATTGGCGTTTAGTGCAGCGTCGTGATGAATTGGCCGGTTTCGACTACCTGTCATTCCGAGAAGCGAAGCGACGAGGAATCTGGGGTGGGGCCGTTCGACTCATCCCCAGATTCCTCCCTACGGTCGGAATGACATTGGTGGTTTTTAAATTGAAATCGCAATGGTACTAATTGTTCACGGTTTAGATTGTGAATGAGGTACGCGCCGATTTGACATTGATCACCCAGGCCGGTAAATTTGACCGATGCGCCTGGGCTTGCTATCAGACACCCATCTTCCCGGCCTCATCCGCAGTCTGGATGAGCTGGGCCCCGAACCCTCCAACTTCTTCTCCACCGTGGACTTGATCCTCCATGCCGGCGACCTTACATCTCCCTCGGTGCTTGATTGGCTGGAGCAGTTCGCGCCGGTGATATGCGCCACCGGAAACAACGACCCGCTGACCGACCACCGCATGAAGGACATCCAGATGCTGGAAGCCGAGGGCTGGCGCATCGGCATGGTACACAACCTGGACCGCCAGTTCCGGCCAATGTCCGAACTGCAGGAAACCTTCCCCTCGCCGGTGGACATCATTGTAGCGGGCCACACTCACCAAGAGCAATTGGAGCTCAGGGAAGGGGTCGTGCTCCTCAACTGCGGCAGCATCACCTTTCCCCACCAAAAGGAGCTGCGATTGGGTAACGCCGCCCTGCTGGAGCTGGAGCCCGGCCGCCTCCACGCCGAGATAATTCCCCTGGGCCACACCCCCGGCCGGCCCAACCCCACCACCTCCATGTCCCTGGACATCTGAGTACAGCCCGCCGCCTTAAATCGGCAGCACCGGCTCGGTCCGTTGCTCGGGCAGATCTATCTCAAAGGCGTTGGCGTTAAAAGCCAGCATGGCGTAGTAGCCCATCATGGTTGTGAGCTCGGTCAGGGTCCGTGCGCCGAAGTGGTCCAACGCCGCCTGAAAGGTCGCCTGGCTGACCTTGTGGGTATTGAAAAACTCCAGGGCGTAGTTGATGACCAGCGTCTCATCGGCGGGCGTTGCCGGCAGGGGTTTCTTATCCCGCATGGCGTCAACCAAGGCGTCGCTGAGTCCCACCCGCCGCCCGTGTTCGGCGTGGGCGTTCCAGATGAACTGGCAGTCCATGGCCCGGGCTGTTAGCAGCATGGCCAGCTGCTGGATCTTGTCGGGCAGCGTGGACTCGACCCTGAGGTAATCGACCAGGTGGTTGGCCCGCCGGCGCATCTCCGGACTGTGGATCATGGCCGATCCGGGACCAGAAGCGACCACGCCGCCGCTGTTGGCGGTCTCGTGGTCGAAGGCTTCGCGCAATTCCTCGGGGACCCGGTCGCGGGTGAGTGTGGGTGTTCGGGCCATACATCTCCTCCTTCTCGTTGGGAACAAGCGGCGGCAGGCCGGCGGCAGCCGTTGCCGGGGAATGGGAGCATCATACTCAGGCTTTCAGCCCATGGCAATGAATGCGGTACGAAGCAGGGGTGTGACCAACGCGCAACTGTCATTCCGAATCCTTCCGGGAAGGATGAGGAATCTGGGGTAGGGTGATTACCCCGCATCGCCCCAGACCCCTCGCTCCGCTCGGGGTAACAATCGAAAGGCACGGCCTTATCTTCGGCGGGCCTTGACACCGGATAACCTAGGCCATAGCCTCTTTCTATCATCCGCCTATAACCCGCCCGTAAGGGCCCAGTGGAGCCCGACCAATGACAACCAGCGCCGCACGAACCCTTGTTGTTCTCGACCCCACCGCCCCACCGCGGGACCTGCGCCACACCATGGCCCTGCGGCTGCCCGACCTGCGGGGCCGGTCGCTTGGTTTCCTGTGGAATAGCAAGCCCAATGGCGACATCCTCTTCTCCCGCCTGGAGGAGCTGTTGCGCCAAAAGTACGAGATAACCAACGTGATGTACCGCCGTAAACCCACGGCCTCCATCCCCGCCGAAACGCTGGCGCTGGAAGAGTTGGCTGCCGGCGTCGATGCCGTGGTGATAGGCCTGGGGGATTGAGGGTCGTGCACGTCGTGGAGTATCCACGACGCCATAGAGCTTGAGCGGCGCGGCGTCCCCACGGTTACCGTATGCACCCATCTGTTCCAACGCTTGGGAGAATTGGAAAGAAGGTCGCTGGGCATGTCCCAGTTGCCTATGGCGATCGCCCAACACCCCTTGGGCGGCCTGAAATCCAAGGCAGTTCAGGACAAGGCCGACGCCTTGCTGGACCAAGTGGTGGCGGGGTTAACCAGCAACTAACAGAGGTCGCTTTTGGCGCAGTTGGTCTCTCAGCACATAGAGGTTGCCGACGATTTCGACGCCGTGCAACGCTTGTATTTAGAGCGGGGTTGGACCGACGGCCTACCCATCGTCCCCCCGACCCCCGGCCGCATAGAGTCGATGGTGCAAGCCGCCGGGCTGGACCCCCAACACGTGGTAGCCGAAATTCCCCCCAACTACGGGGCAGCCACGG
>JADFFS010000110.1 GCA_022568195.1 Chloroflexota bacterium
CTCCGTGCCTAATCGTTCCGGCAACTTCGGGGTGGCGGACGCGTAACAAGTGACCCAAGCAGTCAAAGAAAATAAACCATGGGGGCACAGCATTGCTTGACCAGGCTTTCAAATTCAGCGTGTCGCTTTTTGTTGATTGGGGCCGAGCGGTTGGCCTTCAGTGAGACGGCTTTCGGCCGCGGCTTTGCTGCTCTGGTTGTTGGCCTGCGGCGGCGCTGCAGAGCCGGCGAACCGTGAGTTGATGGTTTTTGCTGCGGCGTCTCTCAGCAACCTTTTCCCTCAGG
Source organism: Chloroflexota bacterium (assembly GCA_022568195.1). Classification (GTDB taxonomy): domain Bacteria; phylum Chloroflexota; class Dehalococcoidia; order Lucifugimonadales; family UBA3495; genus JADFFS01. The sequence continues at coordinate 285 of JADFFS010000110.1, forward strand.
TTGCAACGGCCTTCCAGCAGCAACATCCGGGTGTGTCGGTCAAGTTCAACTTCGCTGGGTCCCAGCGGCTCCGTACCCAGTTGGAGCATGGCGCCCGAGCTGATGTGTTTGCATCAGCCGACCAGGACCAGATGGAACTGGCCATGGAGTCGGGGCTGTTGTCGGGAGAACCCGTGCCTTTCGCCAGCAATCGTATGGTGGTGATCGTACCCCAAGGGGACCGCCTCGAAGACCCTGCCAGAAGAACGACGGTGCGCAGCCTGGAAGACTTGGCCAACCCAGGAGTAAAGCTGGTCGTTGCGCTGCCTGCCGTACCCGCCGGCAAATACGCGTTGGAGGCTATTCAACGGCTGGGCAATGCCGGCAACGGGTTCCCTTCCGATTACTCCCAGAGGGTGCGGGCCAACGTGGTTTCCCAAGAGCCCAATGTGCGCGGTGTCGTACAGAAGGTGGTGCTGAACGAGGTTGACGCGGGAGTCGTCTACCAGACCGACGCTAGGGTGGAGCACGTGGCCAGCAAAGTTGCCGCGATCCAGATTCCCGATTGGGCCAACCCTTCCGCCAGCTACCCGATAGGGGTGCTTCGGGACGCCGCCGAGCCAGACCTGGCCGGGGCTTTCGTGGAGTTCCTACGGTCTCCGGAAGGGCGGTTGATTCTGCGCGGCCACGGTTTCGGGGCGCCGAAACCGGGGGACGAGAAGCGAAGGGCTGACGTTGGCGGCTGAACGCCTTCACGGAATCGGCGTAAACCGAGGCTGGACCGGGCTCGGCTCTCTGGGTGCTGCCTCTACATTTTTGTACGTAGGGTTCATTGGGCTCCCTGTGCTGGCCCTGTTGGTGCGGGCGGCGCAACAGGAGAGCTTCCTTGCCAGCTTGACCAGCGACCTGGCATTGAGCGCCTTGAGGCTTTCCCTGGTGACCAGTTCGATCACAATGGCGATTATCCTGATGGTAGGCACTCCCTTTGCCTACATGCTGGCCCGGGGCAACTCCTTGTTTCTCAAGCTGATAGACAGCCTGGTCGAGCTGCCGATCGTGATGCCTCCGGTGGTGGCCGGCGTGGCCATGCTGATGGCCTTCGGGCGGCAGGGCATCCTGGGCTCAACCCTGGCCCAATTGGGGATCAACCTGCCGTTCACAACCGCCGCGGTGATCTTCGCCCAGATGTTCGTGGCGGCCCCCTTTTACATCCGCTCCGCCAAACTGGGGTTTCAGTCCGTGGCCCGAGACTACGAAGACGTATCCCAGACCCTGGGCGTATCTCCCTGGCGGACCTTCTGGAGGCTCACCCTGCCGATGTCCGGGTCGTCGGTGTTGACTGGTATTGCCCTGGCTTGGGCCCGCGCACTGTCCGAATTCGGGGCGACCATCATGTTTGCTGGCAACCTGATGGGCAAGACTCAGACCATGCCGTTGGCGATTCTGACCGCCATGGAAAGCAGCCTGGATACGGCGTTGGCCCTGGCCGTGCTGTTGTTGGCGGGATCGGTGACCATACTGGTTGGCCTGGGCGTTTTGACCAGGCGCCAGTGGCGGGAGCAGGTATGAGCCGGGGTTGGGTTAACTGCAGCCTGGGTGGATTTACCCTGGAAGCCCGGTGGGATATTCAGCCGGGGCAGGTGATGGTGTTATTCGGACCCTCGGGCGCGGGGAAGACCACCACGCTGCGGGCCATCGCCGGACTGGTGCGTCCGTTGGGAGGACACATCGAGATCGGTGACCGGGTAGTGTACGACAGCGCCCGGAATACGTGGACTCCACCACACCGGCGGAGGGTTGGATACCTGACCCAACAGTTTCACTTGTTTCCTCACCTCACGGTAGCCAACAACATTGCCTACGGTTTATCCCACCTGTCCAAATCAGCAGCCCGAGACCGAGTACATCAGTTGACCCGGTCGCTGGGGTTGGAGGGGCTGGAAGACCGAAGGACATGGCAAATTTCCGGTGGCGAGCAACAGCGCGTCGCCTTGGCCCGGGCTCTGGCTACGGGACCGGAGCTGCTATTGTTGGACGAGCCCTTCTCCTCGCTGGACGCCGAGCTACGCCGGTCGCTGCGCCGGGAATTGCGTGCCGTGCTGGCCGAGTCCGCCATGCCGGTGCTATTGGTTACCCATGATCGGGAAGAGGCCCTGGCCATGGGAGATTCGGTGCAGGTAATCGACCACGGAAAAATCATCTCCGAAGGAGAGCCCTTGGACGTGCTGGGACAGCCAGGGCGGGGCCGGGTTGCCCGGTTGGTGGGGGTGGAAAACCTGCTGCACCTGACGTTGGAGAGCCGGAATCCGCGGGACGGCACCATGATGTGCGTGGGGGAAGGGGTGCGCTTGGAGGTGCCTCTGGATCACCCACCATCGCCTGCAGACAGTGCCGCCGACGGTCTGCCGAGGGTGCTGACGGAAGCCACGAGCCGGTGACCGTGGGCATCCGGGCCTCGGACATCATTTTGTCCATGGGCGAGCCGGTGGGTTCGTCGGCCCGCAACCGGCTGCCTGGCCGGGTAACCGGGGTCGAACAACGCCCCGCTGGTTACGAGGTCACCGTCGATTGCGGTCCGTTGCTTCGCTGCCACATCACCGGGTCTGCCCTGGCCGAGTTGGGTATCGAGCAGGGGATGGATATTTGGGCGGTGTTCAAGGCCTCCTCTTGTTTCCTGGTGCAAGAAGAAGCGGCCGGTTCTGACATTTCGGAAGTTTCGCCCTGACGCCAGTCGTCCTCTTAGGGTGAACCAGCCGTGACAGGGATCATTGGCACATTGACCTGATAAAAGGTTGAAATTCCAAAGACAGCCGGTATAATGTTTGGCTAGGCACAAGTTAGGTTATCCAAGGCAGTCAATCCCGTAGCAATCTGAAGCGCCCAGACCGGCACTGCTTGACCTACTGAGCCAAAATCGCCCAAAATCGCATGGTCTCTGCTACCACGAGGAGGTCAACCAGTGGCATTGTCGGACAAAACCTTGGTATGTGTGGAGTGTGGAGGAGAGTTTATATTCACAGCGGGTGAGCAAGAATTTTTTAACGCTCGCGGGTTCTCCAACGAGCCCAAGCGTTGCAGGAGTTGCCGGGCAGTGCGGCGATCTGAACAAGGGGGTGGAGGCGGCGGAGGCGGAGGCGGAGGCGGAGGCGGAGGCGGAGGCATGTATCAGGACGCACCCCGGGAAATGTATCCTATCGTGTGCGCCGAATGCGGGACCGATGCGATGGTCCCCTTCCGGCCCCGCGGGGACCGGCCGGTGTATTGCAGCGATTGCTTCGGCAAGATGCGAACCGAAACCACCGGCTTCTAGCCATAATCACACGCGATAACATGAGGGGCTGGCATAGGTCCAGCCCCTCAGTATTGTAATCCAGCATCGGTCACCTTCCCAGTCCTACAGCCGGCCTTGGGGCCCGCCGCGACGTTGGTATGAAGTTCAAGGACCTCCGCGAGTTCGTTGCATTCCTGGAAAGCAAGGGAGACTTGCGCCGGATCGCCACGCCCGTGAGTTGTGAACTCGAGATTTCTGAGATCGCCGACCGGGTGGTCAAGCGAGGCGGCCCAGCCCTGCTCTTCGAGAACGTCACGGGCTATGACATCCCGGTGCTCATCAATATGTACGGCACGGAACAGCGCATGGCCTGGGCCTTGGGCGTTGACCACCTAGACGACGTGGTCGAGCGGATCCAGGACCTCTTGCAGCTGGCTCACGGACCTCCAGAGGGTCTGGTAAACAAGTTACGCACCCTAGGCCAGTTGGTCCACATGGGCTCCTTCCAACCTAAGACCGTCCGTCGAGCCCCTTGCCAGGAACTGGTTCTCCACGGAGAGGACGTCGACCTCTCCAAACTACCTATCCTCAAGTGCTGGCCGTTGGACGGTGGCCGTTATATTACCCTGCCCTTGGTGATTACCCGGGACCCGGACACCGGCGTTCAAAACTACGGTACCTACCGGCTCCAGGTGTACGACGCCAACACCACCGGCATGCACTGGCAGACCCACAAAGTGGGTACTCACCACTACAGGCTCAGCCAGGAGCAAGGACTCAGCCGGCTCGACGTGGCGGTTGCCCTGGGGGGAGACCCGGCGACCATCTGGACCGGATCCGCTCCCTTACCTCCTGACATGGACGAGATGACCGTGGCCGGGTTTCTCCGTGAGGATGGAGTGGACCTGGTCAAGGCCAAGACTTTGGACCTGATGGTGCCCGCCCAAGCGGAGATCGTCCTGGAAGGCTACGTGGTTCCTGGGGAGGAGCGAAGCGAGGGGCCTTTCGGTGACCACACCGGGTACTATTCCATGGAGGATGAGTTCCCGGTTTTTCACGTCACTTGCATCACCCGCCGCCGCAATCCCATTTACCCGACCACGATAGTAGGGCGGCCCCCGATGGAAGACTACTTCATGGGCAAAGTGACCGAGCGCATTTTCTTGCCCGTCATCCGCGCCATTCTGCCGGAAGTGGTCGACATCAACATGCCCGCTGAGGGCGTGTTCCACAACTTGGTCCTGGTATCCATACGCAAGGAGTTCCCGGGCCACGCCCGCAAGGTGATGCACGGCCTATGGGGCCTGGGGCTGATGAGCCTGGCCAAGACCATCATCGTGGTCGACCACTTTGTCAACGTTCAGAACGTGTCCGAAGTGGCCTGGCGGGTCGCCAACAACATCGACCCTGCTCAAGACATCCTGATGACCAGCGGCCCCCTGGACGACCTGGACCACGCCACGCCGACCCCGAAGTATGGCAGCAAGGTTGGCATCGACGCGACTCAGAAAGGTCCGTCTGAAGGCCGCCAACGGGAGTGGCCGCCGGACATCGTGATGAGCCCGGAGATCAAAGAATTGGTTGACCGGAAGTGGACGGACTACGGAATCGGCTAAAATAAAACCCGTGTTTATCCGCATCCTAATTTCTGCCGATTCGCTCTTCGTTGCAATGGCCCTTGCCCCAAACTGTCATCCTGATCCTTCCGCAGAAGGAGAAGGATCTTCCTCGCGAGGGTCACCTGGGGGAGACCCTTCGGCAGGCTCAGGGTGACACGCTGGGGGCGTTTTTGAGGCAAACTCGTTGCAATGGGCCAGGGAATTCGATAGCTCACAGATTACCATGAGCACCACCACGTTAGCCGCCAGAGCTTTCACCAAGGTACCCATGTACCTGGGCGCGATACGTGTTTGGGAATCACTGTTCGCCCTGCCCTTCGCCTACATGGGGATGGTGCTGGCCGCTGACGGCTGGCCCTCCTGGTCGACCTTCATCTGGATCACCGTGGCCATGGCCGGGGCCCGTACCCTGGCTATGTCTGCCAACCGGTTGATTCACCGTAAAGAGGACGCCGTCAATCCGCGTACCGCCAACCGGCATCTACCCCGCGGTTTACTTGCACCGTGGGAAATGGCGGCGATGATGGCCGTCTCGGTGGTGGTCTTCTTCTTCGCCGCATGGCAACTTAACCCATTAACCCTGGCTTTGGCACCCGTGGCGGCGGCCTACGTGGTCCTTTACTCCTACGCGAAGTATTACACCTGGGCCTGCAACATAATGTTGGGATGGGGCCTGAGCATTGCCCCGGCCGGCGCTTGGGTCGCCGTGACCGGCCGTTTGGACCCCGAGGCGGTCCTGCTGTCGTTTGCCGTAGCCATGTGGGCCGGCGGCTTCGACGTAATCTACTCCTGTAGCGACTACGAGTTCGACAAAGAGTACGGCGTGAACTCCATAGCCAGCCGGTTCGGTATCGCCGCCGCTTTCAACGTCACCCGGCTCATGCATCTCATATCCGCCGTGTCGTTCCTGGCTCTGGGGATATTGCTGGAGTTGAACTACTTTTACTACATCGGCTGGGCTTTTGCAGTAAGCCTTTTGGTGTTCGAAAACTTTTTTCTCAAGCCCGACGATCTCACCAAGCTGCGAGCCCCCTTCTTCAAGTACAATAGCGCTGTGTCCATGTTACATCTGGGTTTCACCATCCTGGCTCTGGTATTGTAGGTTACGATTAAGATGCCGCCAAACCGTGACTGCCCCAAGCCCAACCCGGAAACCGGAGCGAAAGGTCCGTGAATCCGGTGGTGGTGGGAATATCAGGGGCCAGCGGTTCGGCCCTGGCTCAGGGCACGGTGGATGAGCTACTGCGCCGGGAAGTTCCGACAGTGGTGGTATGCTCCAATGCCGCCCGGTTGGTCTGGCAGCAGGAGATGGGAGTCTCTTTCAACCATCACTTGTCTCAATGGCAAGAGCACCCCCACTTTACCTTCCATTCCATCAACGAGCTGTTGGCGCCCATCGCCAGCGGCACCTACCCGACCCGTGGGATGGTGGTGGTTCCATGTAGCATGAACGGCGTGGCTTCCATGGCCCACGGCCTGGCCAACAACCTGCTGTTCCGCGCGGCAGACGTTTGCTTGAAAGAGCGCCGGCCCCTGGTCTTGGTGCCCCGGGAAACGCCCCTGCACAGCGTACACCTGGAGAACCTGCTGACCCTGGCGCGGATGGGAGCGGTTATCCTGCCTCCGGCGCCGGCCTTTTACCTAAAACCCCAGAACATCGATGACATCGTGCGCTTTATGGTGAGCCGTGTATTGGTTGCTCTTGGCGTGGACGCCGCAATGCCCGCTGACCTCCAGTACCGGGGGACAGAGGACTGATGGGTATAACCTACATCGACGGTGTGGCTCGAGGACCGACGGGAATAGAGAGATATGTGCACTTCCTAATCGATAGTGGCGCAACCTACTCTCTCCTCCCGAGCTTCACCTGGCAAGAGATTGGCCTGGAACCTAAACGAAAGCAAAGTTTTCGGCTCACGGACGGTACCGTAATTCAACGCAGCATCTCGGAGTGTTTCGTGTCGCTTCCCCAAGGCGACACCCACACGCCGGTGATTCTTGGAGAGCCGGGTGACGAAGCGTTGCTGGGCGTTGTCACATTTGAAGAACTGGGACTGGTATTCCATCCATTCAGCCGGACCCTACAGCCCATGCGTATGATGCTGGCTTGACGTCATGGCCGAGCTAAAAGGCGAGGCCAAACAGCGCTACGTATCCGACATGTTCGCCCGCATCGCCGGCCGTTACGACCTGATGAACACGTTGATCACCGGCGGCCTGCACCACCGATGGAAGCGCAAAGCAGCCAGGCTGACGGCTCATGGATTGACCGGCGATGCCTTGGACGTCGCCACCGGCACCGGCGACTTGGCCCTGGCGCTGGCCGGTTGTCCCGGCGTCACCCAGGCCATCGGCGTCGACGTGCTACCGCCGATGGTCGCTCTGGCCGAAGCCAAGGCCCGAAAAAGAAATCTGACCGAGAAGGCGGTTTTCGTGTTAGGGGACGCCCACGCCCTTCCTTTTCCCGACGGCACATTTGCCTGCGCCACCGCCGGCTTTAGCCTACGCAACATGACCGACCTACCCGGCGCCTTGGCCGAGATGGCCAGGGTGGTCCAACCCGGCGGGCGGGTAACCACCTTGGAGTTAACCCCGATGCCACCTGGGAAGAAGTCGGGGTTGGCCCGTTTCTATTTTCAGGGTCTGGTGCCGCTATTGGGACAGGTGGTCGCCGGGGACCGTGCCGCTTACACTTATCTGCCCCAGTCGGTGGACCGCTTCTTGGAGGCCGGCCGGCTTGCCCAGGTGTTTCAGGATCAGGGCTTGATCGACGTGGGTTACCAGCGTTTGGGCTTCGGCGCGGTGACTTTGCATTGGGGGCATAAACCACCCTAGGGATACCCATGGGCCGGCCCGGCCTGCTACCCACGATTTTGACCGCCAGGAAGTCGACCAGAGACATTCGGAGAAGAAGCGACGCAATTGCTCTTGTTAGCTAAAACCAATTGGGATAAACTGTAAGTACATGGCTAGATTTCGCCGCCTTTGGCACTTCCACGTGGTGATACCCTTCGAGAGTCATTGTGATTTCAGTATTTGACAAGCTAGAACCCATTCTCCGGCGGTTCCACGAGATAGAAGACGCTCTAGGCCGGACCGAGGTGGCCACCGACTACGAGCAGGTTCAGGCCCTGTCCAAGGAACGAGCCTCGTTGGAAGCCCTGGTGGACATCTCTAACCGGCACAAAGGTTTGGCGGACGAGCAGCGAGACCTCGAGGTTTTGGCTCAGCAGGGCTCGGATCCGGAATTGGCCCGCATGGCCAAGGACGAATTGGTGGCGGTGGAGCAACAACTGGAGGATCTAGGCCGGGAGCTGCGAGTTGCCCTGTTGCCAAAGGACCCCAACGACGAGCGAGATGTTATCGTGGAGATACGCTCCGGCACCGGCGGCAAAGAAGCCAGCCTCTTCGCCAGTGACCTTTACCGCGCCTATGTCCGCTATGCTCAGCTCCAGCATTGGACCGTCGAAGTTATGGATACCAGCCCATCGGACCTGGGCGGGTTCAACAAAATAATCTTCGAAGTCCAGGGCAAGGGGGCCTTCAGCCGGCTCAAGTACGAGCGCGGCGTCCACCGGGTGCAACGCATCCCCGAGACTGAGTCCCAGGGCCGGATTCACACCTCCACCGCCACCGTTGTCGTGATGCCGGAGCCCGACGAAGTGGACATCAAGATCAGCCCTGATGACCTGCGCATCGATATATTTCACGCTGGCGGCCACGGAGGCCAAAACGTCAACAAAGTCGCCACCGCCGTCCGGATTGTCCACGAGCCCTCGGGAGTAACCGTTGTTTGTCAAGACGAACGCTCCCAGTACAAGAACAAGCAAAAAGCGATGGCCATGTTGCGCGCCAAGCTGTACCAGGCAGAAGAGGAGCGAGCAGCCGCCGAGATAAGCCAGACCCGCCGATCCCAGGTAGGAAACGCCGAACGGTCGGAGAAAATCCGTACTTACAACTACCCCCAAGATAGGATCACCGACCACCGCATCAATACCAGCTTCCACGGAATGCCCCGGATAATGGACGGGGAGTTGGACGAGATCATAGACTCTCTGGTCTCCTGGGAAGAGGAACGGTTGCTGGCCGAAACCCTGGCCAAATAAGCAAGGCCATCGGCCCACGCCCCCACGGCCGTCTCCGGTTCGGCTGTCTCGAATCCTGTGATGGCATTAACGACTGCCCCAGTCCTACCTTTCCAATGTTGCTGTCAGGTCCATAGCGATGGCATCTATCCGCCACGTAATTCGACAGACCCAGGCCGAGTTGGAAACCACCGGCATCCCCGACGCGCGCCTCGAAGCCGAGGTCATGGTGATGAACGTGATGCGGGTGGCCCGGCAAGACCTGTTCTCCCAGCAGGAGACCGAGCTCAGCGCTCAACAGGAGCAGGACCTGGCGCAATTCATGGAGCGGCGCCTCCAGCGAGAGCCCCTGGCTTACATCCTAGGCTACAAAGAGTTCTACGGGATAAACCTGCTGGTCAGCCCCAGCGTGATGATTCCCCGCCCCGAAACCGAGACGTTGGTGGAGCACGCCTTGTTCATGTCCTTGATGGGCATGGAAACCAGGGAGCTCGTTATTGCCGACGTGGGCACCGGCACCGGCGCCATCGCAATCAACCTGGCGATCCACCTGCCCGCAGCCCGAATCTACGCCATTGACATCACGGACCCGGTGTTGGACGTGGCCAGCTACAATATCCGGTCTCACAACGTGGCCGACCGGATCACTTTGCTGCAAGGTGATTTGCTGGAGCCATTGCCGGAGCCCGTCGATTTGATTGTGGCCAACCTGCCCTACATCCCCAGCCAACGGATTGCCACACTACAGCCGGAGATACAGTGGGAGCCCAAGCAGGCGTTGGATGGCGGCGCCGACGGGCTGGAACTGGCGACCCGCCTGATGGCTCAAGCAAGTGGCAAGTTGAAAGAACAAGGTGTAATCCTGCTGGAGCTGGATCCGGAGCAAATGCCTGCCGTGGCAGCCCTGGCAGCCCAGCATCTTCCTGAATCAACCACCAGCATCGAGAAGGACCTGGCCCGACTGGACCGCGTTTTAGTCATTAACCTGGGTGGGGAGCCAGAGTAGCGGGATTTATATTCCCGTCAGCTCCAGTGTAGATACCTCTGCGGTTTCCATGCCGGCGACACGGATCAGGTGGTTGTTGGTGTCGGCGATGTACATCTTCCCGTTGGCAATGCTTACGCCGCTGGGCTTGCTGAACAGCGCCTGATTCCCGGCGCCGTCTCGGAGGCCGGGCTCCCCGGTGCCCAGCATGGTGAAGGAGCCGCGGGTAGCCGGCAGCACCCTCTTTATCTTGTGGTTATAGGTATCGGCCACGTAAAGCACACCGTCAAAGCGGTCCAGCCCGATGGGGTGCTGTAGACGTACGTTGTTGTCGACGCCGTCGGTATCACCGAACACAAACAGGGCCAGTCCCACAATGGTACGCACCCTGCCAGTGGGGTCCAGGCCGGCGGAACGCACCGAGCTGGTCTCACTGTCGGAAAGTAAAGCCGATGGCTGAGTGCTGAAGACTTGATTATTCGAAGGCCAGTGTCGCGTAACGCATGAAGATGGTGCCCACAGGTTCGCCGAGGGGAGCGTTGGCCACCAGCACCGCGATTACGTGGCTGGTGCCGGGCACCGCCTTGTCTTCCACCAAGGCCCGCTTACCCACGTTGTTGCCGGTGACCACACCGGTTACCCGGTCGATGTTGCCGTCGATGTAGATCTCGCCGTAGTTGTCGACGTTGGTCTCGAACCAGACCCTCCGTCCGGTCACGTCCTCTCCCCGAATCTGGGCGGGCACCGTGATGTGCAGCCGGTACCAGGCAAAGGTGAACCCCACCGAGCGCCGCTCCTGAACGTCGGCGTCTTTCTCCCACCCTGAGTCGTCGTAATCGGGCAGGCGAGCCGGGCTGGACAGCAGCTCGGCCACCAGCCCCTGGTTGGGTTCCCCGGGAACCAGCCCTGGGGCAATCCTCCATCCGGTGGTGCCCAAGGCTGCCAGGTCCTCGGTATTTTCCAGGTCCAGTGATATTCGTGCCATTAAATCCTCTCCTTTGGTTGTCAGCCATCAGCGGTCAGCGGTCAGCTAACACCTGCCGGACTTCAGAGTGGCTGGTCCTATCTGCTGATGGCTGAAGGCTGATAGCTGACTGCTACCTTGCTACTGCTGCGACTTTCAGGTGCTTGGCAAAAAACTGCAATGTCCTGGGCCAAGAGGCTTCGTCGGCCTCCCGGTGGTACCGGGGTCCGGTGAAGTCCATGAAAGCGTGGTCGGCTCCGGGATAGGAATAAAACTCGTGGGGTTTGCCCAGCCTGGTTAACTCGGCGTCCAGCTTGGCCATATCTTCCGGGGAGGGATTGGCGTCGATCTCCCCGAAGTGGAACAGCACCGGGCAGTTGATACCGCTGGTTAGCTCGAAGGGGCTCTTTTCGGCG
>JADFFS010000111.1 GCA_022568195.1 Chloroflexota bacterium
GTGTGGCCCAGGTGGACCTGGCGATCGAACAGTCGGTGTAAGCGTCACACGGACTCACGGACCGGGAGCGGCGGCTGGTGGAGAGGAAGTAGTGACAAGAAACGAGGAACGATCGCAATAGTCGCCGAGGAGGACCATGAGCGACAGTGAAATCATCTTTATTGTGGAAGAATCGCCCGAGGGGGGCTACGAGGCCAAGGCCCTGGGTCAATCGATCTACACCCAGGCCGAATCCTTGGAGGAACTCAGGAAGATGGTCCAGGACGCGGTCCGTTGCCATTTCGAGGAGCGCGACCGGCCACGGATGATCCGGCTGCATCTCGTTCGGGATGAGGTAATTCCCGTTTAAGAATGCCCCGCGACATCTCGGGCAGTCAGCTAGCTTCTCTACTGCTCAAATACGGATATGAAGTCACCAGGCAAACGGGGCAGCCACCTCAGGCTGACATCGCACCATATGGGCCTAGAGCATCACGTCAGCGTCCCCAGACACACTTCCTTGAAGGTAGGGACCCTGAGCAGCATCCTAACTGACGTTGACCGGTATCTTGAGATGGACCGCGGCGTTCTTATGCGGGAGATCTTTCGGCGTTAGACCCGGACGGCTCTCAGGATTTAATCCCCTAGTCCCGCTGAAACCGCGCCGGGTCCAGGTGGTGTACCCCCGGCACTTCGGTACGGCCGGTCAAAATCAGGTCGGCCAAGCCGTAGCACATGCCTGTGCTCCACAAGATGCCCTTGCGCCCGGCCCCGGTGCCAACGTACAGGTTTTCCCAACCTGGCACCTTGCCCACAATGGGCAATCCATCGCCGGACAGGGGGCGCAAGCAGGCTGTTTGCTGGACCAGTTCCGCGTCGGCCATCGACGGGGCCATCTTAAGCAAGTCCCCCATTATCTTGTCCCTGGCCTGCAAGGTCGTCTCTTCGTCAAACCCCACCTCCTCCTCGGTGGTGCCAGCCCAGATTAACCCGTCGGGCTTGGAAGCGACGTAGCTGCCGCTGTAGTGCAAGGAGGTCCGGATACGTTGGGTGCTGTGCTGCAGACGCAGGATCTGGCCCTTCAGCGGGGTTACCGGTATGTTAGCCCCGTGCCAGGACGCAGCTTGTTGGGTCCACGGCCCCATGGCCAGCACCACCATCCCGGCCTGGATGGTGCCGTTCTCGAAAGTGACCCCCAGGCAGCGGTCCCCCTGTACGACAAGCCCCGTTGCCCGCCGCAGCAAGGATTCCACCCCCAGTTTTTCCGCCGCTTGGGCTGCCGCCAGGGTGTGGCGATAGGGCTCCACCATGGCAGCGCGCTGCAGGTACACCGCCCCCAAGCATTCGGGATTGGCCAGGGGTTCCACCTTGACCACCTCCTGGCTGTCCAGCCACTCGACCCCCAACTCGGTGACCTTGCTCTGCCATTCCAGGTCTTTCTTGTAGGCCCGTGCTTCTTCGTCGTTGAAAGCCAGCTTGAGTCTGCCCCTTGCCTGATACTCGTTGTCGACGCCGGACACCTCAAAAAGCTCCTTGGCCAGTGGCTCGTGCCGCCGCAGCGACCACAGGCTGAACTCCAGAAGCGGGTCGGGCAGGCCGGCGCCATCGATCGCTCCCATTTCCCCGAAAGCAAACCCCGAGGCGTGGCTGCCCACCGAGTCGGCCTCCAGCAAAGTGACCTTGAGACCGCCCTTGGCCAACAGATAGGCAGTGAGGCACCCGATGATGCCTGCGCCGACGACGACTACGTCACGGGTATCGCTGCTCATTCCTGCCTTCTCCTTGGGGTCAACCAGATAACTGCTTCGGTGTGCACAGCTTAGCGAACGCTGCTCTATCCTATGCTATCTAAATGGTAATGGCACACTCATCGGATTAGCTTGACGCCGACGCCCAGGTCCAATCCAGCCCAGCCCCGGTCGGCGGTGAGCACGTCGCAGCCCAGCCTTATGCCCAAGGCGATGCAGGCGCGGTCCCCGAAGGATAGACCCCGCGACCGCGTACGAGCCCGCAGTAACCCCGCGGTGTATGCCTGATCAGCATCGAAAGCCACAACCTCCAGGCCTAACCCGCCTAAGGATATGCCGATTTCTCGTTCAGGCATCTCTCCTTCGGTCAGCTTGGCAATCACCTCTGACAGATTTACCGCGCTAATCGCCGCACCGGGAATCGCCTCGGAGACTATACCCATCCCTGGCTCAGCATTGACCAGTGCGAGTAGCGCTGAGGCGTCCACTACCACCGTCATTCACGGGCCGCTTCGATTTTCCGTTCCCGGATCAACTCTTCCGATAACATTCGCCCTTCGGGGAAGTAACTACGTACCAGGCCCTGCGCCCTCCGGATTGCCTCCCGGCGAGTAAACATCCGCACCTCTCCATCACTCAAGTCCAGAATCAAATCATCCCCGGTGGTTACGCCCAGGGCTTTCCGAATTTGGGCGGGCAGCACTATTCTGCCACCTTGTCCAATCTTTACCACAATAGTACTCATATGGCACCTCATAACAACTATACCATATTTTTACACACTGCCCGATTTGTGCAGAGCTGGATATTGGGCACGCTCTCATCATCAGTTGATCCATCCTTCTAACGCTCTTACGGTGTCCCTCACTCCACCGGCAACACTCAAGGAGGGCCGCCGCGCGAGCAAACTTGTACTCGCCGGTGGACCAGGTAGCGGCTAGGCCAAAACAGGGTGTAAAATCCTTTCCAATCTACCCGTTCCAATCTGGCGCCGGCAACGAGGTCGCTTTCCCCATGAAAATGTGCTTCTTCCATCTGATGCCCTACCAGTATCTGCCCAGGGACTTCGAAAAACAGTACCACAGCGTCTGGGTAGATGCTCCCAACCACCTATTCGACCCCAAAAAAGGAACCCAGCTATACAACGACTACCTGGACGAGTTGGAGTTCGCCGAAGAGATGGGCTTCGACGGCCTGTGCGTTAACGAGCACCACTACAACGCCTACGGCATGATGCCTTCACCCAACCTGATGGCATCGGCCATGATTCGCAGGACCTCCCGCGCCGCCATCATTGTTCTGGGCAACAGCCTGGCATTATACAACCCACCGGTGCGGGTGGCCGAGGAATTCGCCATGCTGGACGTACTCAGCGGGGGCCGGTTCGTGGCCGGATTCCCCTTGGGAACGTCGCAAGACACCATATTCGGTTACGGAGAAATACCGGTCAACCTGCGGGAGAAGTATCAGGAAGCCCACGACCTGGTAATCAAGGCCTGGACCGAGCGGGAGCCCTTTGCCTTCAACGGTAAGTACACCCAGCTACGCTACGTCAACATCTGGCCCCGGCCTTATCAGCAGCCCCATCCTCCCATCTGGGTGCCCGGCAGCGGCAGCCTGGAAACCTGGGACTGGACCATAGATCACGACTACGTTTACTGCTACTTGAGCTACTCCGGATACAAAGTCGGCAAGACCGTGCTGGACGGATTTTGGGAAGAGCTGGACCGGCGTGGCAAGGAGTTCAACCCATACCATGCCGGATTCCTGCAACTGGTGGCTGTTTCGGAAACGGATAGCCAGGTGGACGAGTACAAGGATTACATCGAGTACTTCTTCAAAAAGTGCCTCCACGTCCCCGGCGGTTTCGCCAATGCTCCGGGCTATCGATCTGTGCGCAGCATCAACTCGGGAGTTAGCGCCCAGATCGTGGATTCACGGCGGGAACAGACTACCGAATTCACCTGGCAGGACTACATCAAGGCCGGCAACGTCATTGTCGGCGGGCCCGAGACCGTGCGCCAAGAGTTGGCCCACGCCATCCGAGAGCTACGGGTGGGCAACTTGATGCTGTTGCTACAGTTTGGCGACATGCCCAAGGACATCACCTTGAAGAACACCGAGCTGTTCGCCAAGGAAGTAATGCCCTATGTTAGGGATATTTGGTCGGAGTACGAGACTAGGTGGTGGCCCCAAACCCTGATGGAAGCAAATACAGTCAAGTCTCCTTGATGATGGTACCTTCGTCTATTCAGGCCACCGACCCATACCGGCGGCAGCGGATCGCCATCGGCGAAACCGAAATGGCCTATGTGGACACCGGTGGTGGAGACCCCATCGTGTTCCTTCACGGGAACCCCACCTCCTCCTACCTTTGGCGCAACGTAATCCCCCACGTGGAGCCCCTGGGACGCTGCTACGCCCCAGACCTCATTGGGATGGGAGAGTCTGGAACCAGTCCCAATGGCGCCTACCGGTTTGTCGACCACGTTCGCTACTTTGACATGTGGATGGAGGCCATGCGCCTCACCGAGAACGTCACTCTGGTCGTGCACGACTGGGGATCAGCCTTGGGCTTTCACTGGGCCAACCGCCACTCACTTAGCATCAAAGGCATCGTTTATATGGAGGCTATCGTACGCCCTCTTACCTGGGAGGAATGGCCGGAGGTCGCCCGGAATATCTTCCAGGCCCTGCGCTCGACGGCAGGGGAAGAGATGATCCTGGACAAGAACCTGTTCGTGGAGCGCATCCTGCCCGCCAGCATAATTCGCGACCTCACGCCTGAAGAGATGGACGTTTATCGCCGGCCCTACACTGAGCCGGGAGAGTCCCGCCGGCCCACCCTGACCTGGCCCCGGGAGATCCCATTGGACGGTGAACCCGCCGACGTGACCGATATCGTTGCCGGCTACGCCCGCTGGATGGCCGGCAGCAACCTGCCCAAGCTTTTCATCAACGCGGACCCCGGCGTCATCCTGGTTGGCGCCCAGCGGGAATTCTGCCGGTCCTGGCCCAACCAGACGGAGGTCACGGTCAAGGGGAACCATCTCATCCAGGAAGACTCGCCAGCCCAGATCGGCAAGGCCATCGCCGATTGGTATGCCTCACTGTGACTCCCACCGAGTGAGTCCCACGAGAGACTCCCACCGAGCCGTCAAGGTTCTCCCGAACCGCCCGCTTCTGGGTACCGAATCGCCCTAGCCAAGGAGGCACATGCCACCGGAAACCCTGACCGTCCAAATGCGCGATGGAGCCTTGCAGGCCGAGGTTCTGCGCGGGGGTACAGGACCGCCGCTGCTGTACCTGCACGGGGCGATAGGCCATAAGGGATGGGCTCCCTTTCTGGACCGGCTGGCGGAGCACTTTACTGTCTACGCTCCGTTCATTCCAGGCTATTCCCAGTCCACGGGCCTGGAGCTTCTCCAAGACGTGACAGACCTGACCCTGCACCACTTAGCGTTGATGGACGCCTTGGGATTGGAACATGCTCATCTGGCCGGACACTTCCTGGGAGGGATGATCGCCGCCGAGATGGCTGCTTTTTCGCCCAACTACGTGGACCGGCTGGTGCTGGCTGCCCCGGCAGGCCTCTGGCGAGACGACGCTCCAGTGGTGGATTTTCTGGCCATGAACCCGGCCGAGTTGGCAGACTGCCTGTGGGCTCCAACGCCGGAAGGGACGCGCGCATCGGCTGCCGACATCGAGGCGGGGGAGCGGGCCAGGGAGCTGCTGGCGCCGGATCGGGTGCAGGACCTGACCGCGGCTGGCAAGTTCCTGTGGCCCATTCCCGATCGGGGGTTCAAACGGCGGGCCTACCGGATAAAAGCGCCGACATTGATTATATGGGGCAAGGAGGACTCTCTGGCCCCACCGGTATACGCAAACGACTTCGCCCGGCTAATTTCCGGCTCGCGGGTAGTGGAGTTGGCTGGAGCCGGCCATTTGCTGATGTTGGAGCAATCGGAGGCCTTTTCCGAGGAGGTTATCCAGTTCTTGCTGGCTTAAGCGCGGTTGTTATTCTTATCCGCCGGGCCATTACCTGGCCTAGCTCCTCGTGCCCACCACTTGACGCGATAGCGTGCCGGCCTTGCTGAGACATTCCTGCCTCATAACCGGAATCTTGTTATGCTTTCTGTTTCTGGTATTACTGTTTTCCTGCCGGGTGTTTGGGCCACCGTTCTATGACGGTCCAAGCCCCCTACCGGCGCCCAGCGTTCAACCCGGCGTTGAGAACGTAGAGGTCAAATCTCTATGGCGTGGCGCAGGTGATTGATATTCTTCAAGCGCCCGCTGCGGTCGAGGTGGATCGACACCAAATCGATTCGCCAACTGGTTTCGCCCTCGCCGGACTTCTCCTGAAGGTAATGCTGAGCAGTGGCAATCAGCCGCTGGGCTTTGGACGCCGTCACCGACTCTTCGGGCGTCCCAAATTCCGCGCCGCGCCGGGTTCGTACCTCCACAAACACAACTTCGTCCCCGTCTTGGGCCACGATGTCCACTTCACCCCTGGCGCAACGGTAGTTGGTCTCCAAGATTTGGAAGCCCGCGTCTTGGAGAAAACGCCCGGCCAGGTCCTCACCCCAGCGTCCCAAGCGCATTCTCGGTGTAGACACCCTAGCGGCCTCCAAGCAGTCCGGCGGCTTCTCGCACTGGTGCGTACGACCGCCGGTGTATGTCGCAGGGGCCGAGCTCTCTGAGCCGGGCGAGGTGATGGGCGGTGGGATAGCCCTTGTTTTGAGCGAAGGAATACCCTGGATAACGGCCGTCAGCCTCCTGCATCCAGCGGTCGCGGGTAACTTTAGCCACATTCGAAGCTGCGGCGATGGAATAGCTCAACCGGTCGCCTTTGACCACCGGCTCGAAGGGATAAGCGCACTCCTTGAGATACACGAAGTCCAATAGCAAGAAGGCTGGCCGGCGCTGGAGGTTGGCCACTGCCGTCAGCATGGCCTGGATGTTGGCCGCACCGATGCCTTGACGGTCGATTTCTTCGGAGCTAACCTGGCCCACGCCTATGGCCAGGGCGTGCTCGTGTAAAAGTTGCACCACATTTTCTCGTTGGGCAGGGGAAAGCCGCTTGCTGTCGTCCAATAAGCCCAGCCACGGCTCGTTTCCAGAAAGGTCGGGAGACAAAATCACCGCAGCGGCCACCACCGGTCCGGCCAAGGGGCCCCGGCCGGCCTCGTCAACGCCGGCCACCAGAGAATAGCCTTGCTGGTGCAGTCGGCGCTCCCGCGAAAAGTCGGGCATAAACTGGCGAAGCGAAAAATTCTTTGGGAAGGGTGTGGGGAACCCTTTCTTGTAAGAAAGGGTTCCCCACCGGCCCCTCCTAAAGAACTGCGTCCTTTGGTATGTCTGCCTCGATGATTCCACCTCCCAACAACACTTCTCCTTGATAGAACACAGCCGCCTGACCAGGAGTAACCGCCCGTTGCGGCTGCTCGAAGCGCACCAAGGCCCCGTCTTCACGGGGGTACAGCCTCGCCGCGGCCTCCTCGGACTTGTAGCGGATCTTAACCCCCACATCCACCGGCTCAACCGGTGACGGCCCCAGGGTGTAGTTAACCCTGGATACCCACATCTGATCGCTGTACAGGGCGTCTTCCGGGCCTACCACCACGCGGTTCGTCTCCGGGTCCAATCGCAATACATACAGAGGCTCTCCGCCGGAGATGCCCAGCCTTCGTCTTTGCCCCACAGTGAAGAACTCTATGCCCTGGTGCTGTCCCAAGACCGTGCCGGCGGTGTCGACGATGTCGCCGCCCTTGGTGGCAATCTGCTCCTTCAAAAAGGACCTGTAATCTCCCAGGGGTATAAAACAGATGTCCTGGCTGTCCGGTTTGTCGGCGTTGGCAAAACCGGCGTCCAGGGCCATCTGCCGGATGTCGTCTTTGGAGTAGGCGCCCACGGGTATCAAAGTGTGGGCCAGCTCCTGCTGACCCATGCCGAACAACACATAGGACTGGTCTTTTCCCTGGTCAACCGCTTTCTTGAGGACCCACCCCTGGGGGCTACACTCTCTGATAGCATAGTGCCCGGTGGCCACGTATTCGGCGTTCAGCGCGGTGGCTCTGGTCATCAGGAAGTTGAACTTGATCTTGTCGTTACAAGCGATGCAGGGATGGGGAGTGCGGCCTTTCTGGTATTCGGCGACAAAGTAGTCGATGACAAAGGTCTGGAACTCCCGCTGCACGTTGAGCACATAGTGGGGAATCCCCAGGCGGCGGCATACGGCGCGAGCATCTTCCACGTCGTCCACGGTGCAACACCCCTGGTAATTGGCGGGCAGATCGACGTGATCCAGGCTGTACAGTTTCATGGTCACGCCCACCACGTCGTAGCCCTCCTGCTGGAGCAGCAAAGCAGCCACCGACGAGTCGACACCACCACTCATGGCGACAACTACTTTCTCGGCCATTGGGACGCGCACCTCCGTGAAACAGCCTAGCACAATGACCAGTTCCAGGAAAGCCTGACGGTCGCGCTAGATTGAATTGACACCCGCAACCCACCTGTCTACAATCCCGCTGGAAGCCTGCTGGGGGTACAACCCCTTTGCCGTAACCTGCAGCAACCCCCATCTCCGATCGGAGACCTGGTGGTCCACGAGACAGACTTAACCACAGAGGACAGGCGAACCTGCGCCGATTGCGGCCACCGGCTGGGTGACGATGCCCGGTTCTGCTCCAGGTGCGGCACTGAGGTGGAATCGGGGATCGAGCCCACGGATCCCAGGGCTCACGCCGCGCCATCGAGCGGTGAATATATGGGCTTCTGGATCCGGCTGGCGGCTGAAATAGTCGATTCTATAATCCTAGCTATTGCTCTTTTTGTTCTGGTGGCCATAACAACTAACGCGTCTTGGCTTTGGATTCTCATTCTCCCAATCGCAGCTTATGGGATTTTTAAGCACTTAAAGTGCCAGACGCTTGGCAGGAAGCTGTTCGGAATAAAAGTGGTTAACGCCGCGGGAGATGATGTAAGCTTCTGGAGAGGCGCGCTGCGGGAGACTGGTGGCAAATTTATGTCTGGGCTATTTCTTTATCTGGGCTTCCTATGGATTGGATGGGACCAAAAGAAACGAGGCTGGCACGACCACATAGCCGGCACTTATGTGGTCAGAGCGCGCCGGGGAAAGTCCACCGAGTTCTGAGCAACGCGCCCCAGGCTTCATCCATCGCCCTTGTACAAGTTATTCTCGAGCAGCGCGTTTACCCTGAGTCTGTCGGACCAGGAGCGGCAACAGCGGCGTCATCGATCTCAAAAGCTATTCGAGTTAGAGGAGGGTCCCCATGGCCACCACCTTTGGTTGCTCCCTACCCAGCAGAGGGCCGATGTCCAGCCCCGAGGCCCTGCGGTCTCTGGCGCAAGACGCCGAACGCATGGGGTTCGACTCGGTGTGGGTCAGCGACCACATAATCCTGCCCCGGCAGGTAGAGTCTTTCTATCCCTACGCCGCCGACGGCGTAGCCACCTTCCGCCCCGACGAGCCCTACTACGAGCCCCTGGCGGCCCTAAACTTCCTGGCGGGATGCACCGAGAAGGTGCGTTTGGGCACCCACGTGCTCATCCTACCCTACCGCAACCCGGTGCTCACCGCCAAACTCCTGTCTACCCTGGATGTTCTGTCCGGAGGCCGGCTGATCCTGGGCGCCGGGGTCGGCTGGATGGAAGAAGAGTTTCTGGCCCTGGGCTTGGATACCTACCACCAGCGGGGGGCAGTGACCGACGAGTATATCCGGCTATTCAAAGAGCTGTGGACCAAGGATGAACCGGAGTTCCAGGGCAAGTTTTACCAGCTCTCCGGAGTGGGATTCTCCCCCAAACCGGTACAGAAGCCCCATCCTCCTATCTGGATCGGCGGCCACACCGGCGCCGCGATCCGGCGGGCTGCAACTTTGGGCGACGGCTGGATGCCCATTGGGCTGCGGCCGCCGGCCATCCTGGAACCCGAGGAGCTGGCTGGCAAGATCGCCCGGTTGCGCACACTCACTAGACAGGCTGGCCGGCCGGAAGATGCGGTGTCCCTGATCTTCAGCACCGAGGTTGCTTTCGATGCCGCGCCCGAGCCTTCTCGACGCATGATGAGCGGCCGGGCCGAGCAAATCGCCGCCGACATGCGGCAATACCAGGACCTGGGAGTCCGCAACTTCATCCTGGGTTTCCGCGCCCAGACCACTACCCAGTTGCAGGAAGCCATGGACCAGTTCTCCCGGGAGGTGATGCCCCTGATCCCCCAGGATTGAGCGCAACTTTCGCCACGGCGACACAGAGACCTCTGAGACTTTGGAACCTTGAAAGCTCTGTGTACTCTGCGCCTCTGTGGCTAATTTCCAAGCGGGAGTAAATTCTACAAGCGAGGAAGAGAAAATGTCAGTCCGGTCCGACCTGAGAAGCAGACTCACATCGGGACAGTCCATCGTTGCCCCCGGGGCCTACGACCCCATATCGGCCCGCTTGGTGCAGAGCCTGGGCTTCGAGCACATCTACACCGGCGGTTATATGAGCGGCGCCCACTTGGCCGTCACCGAGCCTTTGATGACAATGACCGAGCAGGTGGAGGTGGCCGCCCGGGTAGCCCGGTCGGTGCCCTTGCCGGTCATTTGCGATGCCGACGCCGGGTATGGGGAGCCGGTCCACGCCATGCACTGCGTCCGGACCTTCGAGCAAGCGGGGATCGCCGCGATACATATCGAAGACCAGGTGTACCCCAAGCGGGCCTCGTATCACGCGGGGCTGGAGCACATTATTCCCATGGACGATTTCCTGGAGAAAATGAAATACGCCCTGCAAGCCCGCTCGGACCCCGACTTCCTGATCATCGGGCGCACCGACGCCTTTAGCGCGGTGGAAGGGGACATGAACGAGGCCATCCGCCGGGGCAACGCGCTCCGGGACCTGGGCGTGGACGTGGTGATGCCCCGGGGTGTGCGTCAGCGGGAGGACCTGGACACCTTCCGAAAGGGAGTCCCCGGCGTGCCCCTGGTGGTGATCGCTGGGGCCGACGACATCACCGTACAGGAATACACGGACCTGGGTTACCAGATGATGATTTACGCCACCTCACCCATCATTGCCGCCGTCGACGGCCTGCGCCAGGTATACCGCAGCTTGAAGGACACGGGGCACATTGGGATCGACGCCCAGCGGGTAGCGGCGATGCGCAGCGAGGTCGAGGCGCTGATCAGCCTGCCGGAGTACCAGCAAGTAGAGGCCCAGACCACGGAGCGAGACTTCCAGGACCGGGCGCACCACTGAACGCCAGCCGTTCGGTGCAACTACGCCTTCCTGTCCCGGTTGTGGGGTTGTACTACGCTTCGCCGGTCCGAACTGGGGAGCCCTAGCCGCCGGGCGCCCGGTACCCAGCCCCCGAGGCCTTTCTCATCATATCCATCCCTTCATCGATGGTCATCAAGGGCGTCATCTTGATTGCCTTCACCGCGCCGCCTGCCGAGGCAGCCACTGAAAACGCGCCGGCACTGGCGTTGTCAGGGAACTGGAGTATCGCGACGACGTCGTACTCGCCGAAGGCGTAGAAAGCGCTCTCGATGCTGCCCCCCAATCTTTCAAAAGTGGGTCGCAGCCGGTCCACAATATTCTGCGGGCTTCCAATTTGGGCACCCCAGGACTCACCGGTGTATGCAGCTTGGATCATGTAATAGGCCATGACTTACCTCCCATCTGGAATATTTTAGTATTGTAATGGATACAGCCGAACGGCGTTCGGGCGCCACCGGGATTCAAGACACCGGGACCTGGGAGGCCCCGTACTTACGTTCCAACTCGTACACCTCTGGCAAGCCCAGCACATCAGCCACCTGCATCCGGTTGCCGTCGCGCGCCGAGTCGACCTTACCCGTCCGCAGCAAC
>JADFFS010000112.1 GCA_022568195.1 Chloroflexota bacterium
TCTTGGGCCACCAGGTCCACCGTCCGCTCCATACAAAAGGCCGCCTCAGGACCGCCGGCGCCCCGGTAGGCCCCGGTGGGCGGCTTGTTGGTCACCACCCCCAGCACCTCTATCCTGGCCGCAGGAGTCGTGTAGGGACCGATTATCCGGTGGCTGGCCCGGTAGGGCGGCCCTGGAGTGGAGTTGGCGAAGTAGGCGCCGCCGTCGCCGATTATTTGCAACCGGATTCCCAGGATGGTCCCGTCGTTCCGCACCGCGGCTTCCACGTCGACCGAGTGGCCCCGGCCGTGGAAGCCCAGCATATTCTCCTGGCGGTCGGCCACCCACTTGATGGGCCGGCCCAACTTCACCGACAAGTAGCACACCGCCAGGTCTTCGGGAAATACACCGCCCTTCTCACCGAATCCTCCGCCTACATCGGGGGCTATCACCCGGATGGTGTCCTCCGCCCGGTCCAGCAGCCTGGCGATCTGCCGTTGCACCCGGTGAGCGCCTTGGGTGGAGGCCCAGATGGTCAAGGAGCCGTCCTCCGGCCGGCTGTGAGCCAGCAACCCGCGGGTCTCCATGGGCACCGGCGCCAGCCTTTGCACGTCGTACCTTTGCCGAACGACCAGGTCGGCTTGGGCGAAAGCATCGTCCAACTCCTTGCCCTGGCGATCGTGATGAATGCGCAGCGCGACGTTGGTGCCCATATCTGAGTGCACCGGGATCGAATCCGGAGAAGCCGCTTCCCAGGGGTCCATGATTGCAGCCAGGGGCTCGTAATCGGTTTGTATCATCTCCAGGGCATCCCTGGCCTGGGAGGGCTCTTGGGCCACCACAATTGCCACGGGCTGCCCCACGTAGCACACTTTACCGATGGCCAGGGCCGGATGTTCCGGACCGTTGAACTCATCTACCGACCATTCCCCGGTCATGGCCCGGGACGGCAGGTCCGGTAGAGCATCCACGATGTCGTCCCCGGTCAGCACCGCCACCACGCCCGGCATCTCCCGCGCGACGGATGCGTCCACCGAACGGATGCGGGCATGAGCGTAGGGGCTACGGAGAAAGGCGGCGTGGAGCATTCCGGGCACCGTAATGTCATCGACGTAGCTGCCCTGGCCGGCTACCAGCCGGGGGTCTTCGAACCGCTTGATGGACTGTCCGATGTAAGGCAATTTGTCCTCCCGTCGGGCTTCGCGGGTGCGTAGCAGGCCCTGACCTCGGCCATTGTAGTACAAGCGTATGATTGCTTGCCAGCCGGACTTCGCGGATAATTGGGAACCTGGGATATAAACCGGTGAGCCGGCAATCCAAATCCAGGTAGAAATGGTCCGCGAGAAGGGAGTTTTGGGCCTACCGTTGACTTGGACGGCGTCGCCCCCAACCATGAGGAGAGAGCTTGAGTTCTGAGTTTTTGAGCAACGAAGAGATCGTACAGGAGGCGCACCGCCGCCTGCCCCAGGGGCCGTGGGATTATCTGGTCGGCGCTTCCGAGTCCGAAACGACCATGCGGCGCAACCGGCTGGCTTTCGACCGCATAGCCTTTCGGCCGCGGGTGATGATCGACGTTTCCAGCGTCGATACATCCACTTCATTTCTTGGTCATGACATGCGCATCCCGGTTATGCTGGCCCCGGTCGGATCGCTGCAAGTGTTCGATCCGGAAGGCGGAGCCGCCGTGGCCAGGGCCGCCGGGGAGTTTGGCACGTTGCACGTGGTGAGCTCGGTTACGCAGCCCTCTCTCGAGGAGATATCCGCCGCTACGGACGCTGCCAAGATATTCCAGCTCTACATCCACGGCGACTGGGAGTGGACCAAGGAGATGCTCGACCGGGCGAAGCAAGCCGGTTACAAGGGGCTTTGCATCACCGCCGACACCGCCACTTACAGCCGCCGCGAGCGGCCCTTGCTAACCCGCTGGACGCCCATCTCCAGGCGGAACCCGAGGGACCCTGTGTGGCAGGCGTCCGTCACCTGGGAAAGTCTCGATAGGATCAAGGAATATGCCGGTCTGCCCTTCATGCTAAAGGGGGTCGCCACCGCCGCCGACGCGGCGATGGCGGTGGAGCACGGCGTGGATGTCATCTGGGTATCGAACCACGGTGGACGCCAGTTGGATTACGGGCAGGGGACCATGGAAATGCTGCCGGAGATAATGGACGTGGTTGACGGCAAAGCCGACGTTGTCGTGGACGGTGGGGTCCAGCGCGGCAGCGACGTGGTGAAAGCGGTTGCGTTGGGAGCCCGGGCCGTGGCCATCGGAAAGCTGCAAAGCTGGGGGCTAGCCGCCAACGGAACGGAGGGAGTCGTTCGGGTATTGGAGATCCTCGAAGAGGAGATGCGTATTGCCATGGGTCTGATGGGTGTTACATCCATCGGCCAGCTCACGCCGGCTTGTGTGTGCAAGGCTGAAGCTACCACCCAGCCCCACGAAATGAGCGCGTGGGTTAACATGCCTGAGGGAAGAATAGTCTAAGAGGCTCTGACTAAACTATCGACTGTCATTCTGAGGAGCGGAGCGACGAAGAATCTGCCCCCACCGCGAAGGGAGATTCTTCGCTCCACTCAGAATGACCTGGTGTAAGTTTGTTAGAAGGTCAAATCCTTTCCGATGGGAGCATTTCGGTACTTACCGGAGGCCTGGATATGTCTACCGCAAATCAACAATTCAGCCAATTTCGGCTGCTGGAAACCACGATCGCCGGCATTCAAACTGCACTCGCCGAAGGCGAGCTTTCCGTTCGTCAGTTGGCCGAGCTATATCTAAACCGCATCGAAGCCTACGACCGCAACGGTCCCAATATCAATTCCATAATCACCGTCAACCCCCAGGTCCTGGAAGAAGCTGAGCGGTTGGATCGGGCTTTTGCAGATAGCGGGCCTGTGGGTCCCCTTCACGGCGTACCGGTGATCCTCAAGGACCAGATGGATGCCCGGGGAATGCCCACGACCTTGGGTTCTGTAGTTTTGAAGGACTACTATCCAGACAGGGACTCGTTCGTCACGGAACGATTAAGAAAAGCGGGAGCCCTTATTTTAGCCAAGGCTACTCTTGGTGAAATGGGACGCGGCGATACCCATGGGTCGCTGTTTGGCTCCACCAGGAACCCTTATGACTTGGCCCGCACACCGGGCGGGTCCTCGGGTGGCCCCGGCGCCAGCGTCTCTTCCAACTTCGGGGCGGTTGCCATCGGCCAGGAGGGGTTCGCATCGATACGAAGGCCGGCGGCATGGAACGGGATCGTGGGAATGCGGCCGACGGCGGGTCTGGTGAGCCGGGGCGGGGTCTATGCCGGCTGGCCTGGGTTGCCCGGCTCTCTGGGTCCTCTGACCCGCACGGTAACCGATCTGGCAACCCTTATGGACGTAATCGTGGGTTACGATCCAGATGACCCCCTCACTTCCTATGGGGTTGGGCAGGCGCCCGGCGCTTTTACAGATTTCCTGGACAGGGACGGTCTCCGGGGAGCCCGAATCGGCGTAATGACCCAATCCATGGGTTTCCGGTCGGAGCCGGACACCACGGATTTCCGGTTGGTCTCAGAGGTCTTTGAGCGGGCCGTCACCGAGTTAGAAGCAGCGGGGGCCACGGTCATCCGGTTGCCTGAAATCCCCAGGTTGGACGAGCTGTTGGCAACGAGGGCCAGCGATGGCCGCAACGACGAAGCTTGGGACTTGTACTTCGGACGCAGCGAAAAGCTGCCCTACGAATCTCGGGACGCGATGATGCAGTCACCGGACTATGCCAAGGTCCACCAATCGAAGTACTCGGGAACGGCTTTAACCGGTCCAGCGGCCTACGGAGAGTACCTCGTGGCCCGAGAGGAGCTGATGTTCAGCGTCATGAAGATGATGGCCGATTTCGAGGTAGACGCCATTGTCCATAAGACGGTGGAACATCAACCGACCCTGATCAGCGAAGGAGTCGGACCGCCCTACTACGATATGAGGGGCACGACTCACATCAACACCTTCTTGGTCTACGTTCCGTCGATTTCCGTGCCGGCCGGATTCACCTCCGATGGACTTCCCGTTGGGATAACCTTACTGGGCCGGCCCTATAGCGATGGGGCTATGATCCGGCTCGCCTACGCCTACGAGCAAGCCACCGGCCATCGCACTGCGCCCAGCACAACGCCCTCGTTGCCGGGAGAACCCTAGCCGGAGAAAAACATCACTCTATGAAACCGGCGCGGCCTCCCGGACAGGAACGTAGCGGGCCAGGAACAAAGCGATCGCATCGGTGACCGCTCGGTAAAAATGGGGTTCCCGGTCGAAGAAATGGTTCTGTCCGGCGTATAGGTGCAGATCCACGGGCACCCCTGCGGCTTCCAACGCGTGGTACATCCGGAGGGTCTCGGAGTGGGGCACCCGGTCGTCCGATGTACCGTGCAGTAACAATGTCGGCGGATAGCCGCTGGCCGCGTAGGAAATTGGGCTTGCGCCAGCGATCATATCGTCGGACGGGGCCGGGCCGAACATCGGCTCAAAATCCGGCATTCGAGCGCGGTCAGATACGTCGGACACTGGTGACACCCCGACTACGGCAGCCACCTCGCTGCTCACCCCGGGGTTCCCGCCGTCGCCTTCGAACTCCTGCACGTTTGGCGCGCCGGCCACCACTAAAGCAATTTGTCCACCCGCCGACTTGCCGCATACGACGATCTTGGATGGATCGATGCCCAGGCTGGCGCTGTTGGCGCGCATCCAGCGGATTGTGGCTTTCACATCCTGAATTTGAGCCGGCCAGGGAGCCTCGTCCATCACGCGATATTCCCCGGTGACGCAGACGTAACCATGCTGCGCCAAGGCAAGCCCATATCGCTCCTTCAAAGGAGCGCGGTCGGCGTTTCGCCACCCACCGCCCGGCAGAAACAGGAGCCCCGGCACGGGACTTGATAGGTTGCCAGGGCTGAACACGTCCACCTTTAGGTCCCGTTCTCCACCCTTCCCGACAACAACGTTTTCTTGAATCGCGACGTCACTCATTACGGTCTCCATTTTGTTGGTTCAAGTTGGTTTGGACAACCGTTTGCCGCATTCATTCCACCACGCAATCCATCGTGCCAGCCAGGTCATTTAGGTTGGCAAGCTCGGGTGTCCCCGGATTACCAGCTTGCCAGCCCTGGGTGGCTTGGTTGAAGCTGGATTTGGCCTCGGCCGCTTGGCCCTGGCCCGCTTGGACCCGGCCCAGCCAGAACGTATCACGGACAGACTCCCGCTGCTTGAGGCGGACGCGCAGCATGGCTTCCGCTTTGTCGAATTGTTCTGCCCGGATGTAAGCCTCGAGCATGGTGTCCTCAAACACCTCGCGCTGAGCGTGGCTACCGCCGATACGGACCAACTGGGGAAAGACCGGCTCCATCAACCGGACCGCCTGGGTGTAATCTTCCTTGGCGAAGGCCTCGATACCCCGCACCAGGGGCAGGACGACTTCGCTGGCGAAGGAGTTTCCTTCCGCCGCCGCCTTTCTCAGGCGGTTGATCATTGTAGCCAAAGCATCGTAGTCGCCGCCGCCGGCGAATGCCAAAGCGGCGTGGGCATCCCGGAAGGCGGCCCCCGGCCGCTCGGCGGCTGGAGCGGCTATCGTCAGCACCTCTTCCCAAGGTTTCGGCGGTGGAGCTCCGCAGTACATCTGCAAACGCCACAGCAGGGACGCGCTGTCGTTCAACGTCGACATGCTCTTGGCCACCACCGAGGGGCGAATGAAATTCTCGTAACGGTCCAGGGTTTCCTGGTATTTGCCCTGGGCCAGCTCGAAAAGGGCCAGGTGCCACGAGAGATGGACGTAGGAGCTGGGAGGAGAGTCGAAGACTTGGAGCCAGCCGCCCAAAAAGTCCTCACCGCTGGCGGCGTCGCCCCGTTCGAAGTGCACGTGGGTCATCGAGTGGCAAGCAACCGCATTGGTGGGATTGATGTCCAACGAGGCTTGGGCGAACTGCCAGGCCTCGTCCAGATAGCCCGTTTCATGGTGGGCAAAGGCGTACTCGGCCAAAAAGGCCCAATCGTCCATACAATGGGGCGCCACCTTCCGGAGAAGCCCAAGATACTCTGGGGGGAAATCAGGGGAGCCCGCGCCGCTGCAGCCCAACATGTACAGGCGGTGGGCCAGCCGCATCAGCAGCCCGTCCCGGGGGAACTCGTTGAGATGTTCTTTGATCAGACCAATGGAGTCCCGTCCTCTGCCGTGTATCCAGTGGGCGACGGTCTCGATCTGCTGGCGCTCCCTGCGAGTTATTCCTGGGGATAGGGCCAAGGCTTTCTCTATGGTCTGCCGGGCCTCCTCGGGACGCGCCCGCTGCTGGTACCAGAACGCTAAACAACCGTGGGCTATGGCGAACCCTTCATCCAGGTCAATCGCCTCTTGGAACTTGACCTCCGGAGCGTGATTCTGCGACAGCAGCCGGTCGACGCCCTCCTGCCATCGCTCGGCTGCGGCAACCGAGGAGGTGCTGAGGGTCATTCCGAAGCGGTCTTCAATATGCCCAGGCATTCTTAGCCCCCGTCAGCCTAAACTCCAAACCCGTGGTATCCACGCAGCCTGATTGTATCCTATGTAGCCGGCCAAATTGAACGGCCGGGCAAAGGTGCGGTTTGCCGGAACTAGGAGCCTCTAACAAAACTCCCATCATGTCATCCTGAGGACCGTAGGGACGAAGGATCTCCCCAGCGGCGGGTGCGGCATGTGTGGCTCTCCGGGGTGAGATTCTTCTCCTTCTGCGGAAGGATCAGAACGATAGGTGTCGGCATCGTGAGGAGTTTTAACTGCCCTCGAAGAACCGGCGGGGGTTCTCAACCATGATCTGGTGGATGTCGTCGTCCGAGGCCCCCAGCTCTTTCAGACGCGGCAGTACCTTCCGGGCGATGAAACTATAGCCATCGGGATTGGCCCGGCGGCGCTCCTCCTGAACTTCCGCGCCGTGGCGGGCCTTGGGCACCGAGTAGTCGTGGGAGAGCATGATACGGTCACGGTGGCCCGCGTCAATCAGCTTCTTGGCTATTTCGGTCCGTTGCTCCCAGTTGGGCGTGCCGGGGACTCGTCCTCCCGGGTATCGGTCCAGCCCCAGCCACACACCCTTATCCAGGAGCCCCAAAAGGTAGTCCATGTCGAAGTCGTCATTGCTGTGGCCGATGTAAACCCGGTTCAGGTCCACGCCCTCTTCCTCCAGAATGCGGACCTGCTGGTCCCCTACCCGGTCCGGCGACCAGGTATGGGTTGAGATCGGGGTCCCAGTGCGGTTATGGGCCCGGGCCGCGGCACGCAGCACCACCTCCTGGGGCTGAGTAACCCCTCCCCGGTCGCTGGCTACCTTGATGATGCCGGCTTTTATACCGGTCCCCTCGATTCCTTCCTCTATCTCCTTGACGTACAGGGGCGCTATCACGTCGGGAGAAACGTCCCCAAAGGGACGAGGAACCGCCAGATGGTTGCCGGTGGCAGCAACGATGTTGACGCCGCTCTTCCTGGATACCTCCTCCATCATAGCGACGTCCCGCCCCAGATCGATGGTACTCACGTCTACGATGGTCCGCAGGCCCTCGTCATAGGCCACCTTCAACTCCGCCACCGCTTGCTCGATGATGCCCGAGCGGTCGACAAAATCCGGGTAGGTGTGGCGAAGACCGGCGGCGTTGGTTCCCAGGTGCTCGTGGCTCAGGGTAAATCCCAGGTCGGCTGGCTCGATGGGGCCCAAGACGGTATTCACGGTTGGCATGGCATACCTCCTAACGATGCAGGCCCGGCACTTGCTCCCAAAATTCTGCGTTACCAATCCCGTTCGTGGTGAGCCCTTCGGCTACGCTCAGGACAGGCTCGTCGAACCACCGGATTCTGGCCCCCCGATTACATCGGGGCTCAGGATGAACGGGAGTTTCTGACGGCCACTTCTTTCCCTTGGTCTGAGGCTTCCTGGATGCTGTCGATAAATTGGTGCAACTCCACGGCGGTGTTGAAGTCGGGCTGACAGGACTCTCCGGAGCGTATGGCCTGGCCGAACTGGTAATACATCTGCCCCACGTTGTAAGCTGCGCCCCGAGGCATTCCTTCAAGGACGTAGGTGTACTTGCCGGGGATTTCCAGGTCTTCAAGTTTGTTCCCGCCTTGAGCGCCCTGAAGGCGCACCCCATCGTGGTTGGGGGATTCGCTGGAAGACGCCACCAGAGTCCCTTCCCGTCCGTAAATCTCCATTCGATATCCGCTGCCGGCCCAGGGGTTGCTGGCGATGTGCACCGAGGCAACGCCGCCGCTGGCCAACTTACCGCTGACCAAGATGTTGTCCGGCGAGGTCACCTCTACCATTTGCTCGGTATCCACCTCCAGCCATTCCTTGGCCTGGGTGCTGACCACTGTGGAGACTTGGCTGAAGTCCCCGACCACGAAGCGCAGGGCATCGATGGTGTGGCCGCAGGAAATGGTTAGGGTGTTGGCGCCCAAATCCGCGTCGCGCTGCCAGGTTCGGTCGGAGGGCCGTTGCAACGTCCCTTCCCCAATCCGGCTCACGTGGCACGACATTACTTCGCCCACGTAGCCCGACTCAATCAAGTCCTTGGCGTACAGAATGGCCGGTGCAGCACGAGACTGGAGTCCCACCATGTTGCGAACGCCTTTAGCCTGGGCCAGGTCGGCCATCTCCTGGGCCTCGGCTGTGGTTCGGCCCAAGGGCCACTCGGTGTACACGTGCTTGCCCGCGTTAATCGCCGCCATGGTTGGCTCGTAATGGGCTGGCACCCGTAAACTCACGGCAACGGCGTCTATGTCCGGGTGTGCCAGCATCTTGCGGTAGTCGTCAAAGGCCAGCTTTGCGCCATATTTCTGCCGGGACTCTTCGGCGCTCTCCATACGTGTGGTGCACACCGCAGTCAACTCGAACTCCGGGCTGGCTACGATGGCGGGTAAATGGGC
Organism: Chloroflexota bacterium; assembly: GCA_022568195.1. Taxonomy (GTDB): domain Bacteria; phylum Chloroflexota; class Dehalococcoidia; order Lucifugimonadales; family UBA3495; genus JADFFS01. The sequence continues at coordinate 8,888 of JADFFS010000112.1, forward strand.
CCTGGGCGCCCATCCCCGGTGAATGTTGGCTCCGATGATGCCCAAGCGTATCTTGTCCGCCATGGCTTTGATCTCCCTTTTTAGCCGCCGTATTCTGATTCGTACCAGTTGTAAATGTCATCTGCCGTGCACAGCCAAACGTCCTTGTGACCTGCGATGTAGGACAGCGCCCGCTCCAGATACTTGGAACGGTGAGGCACCCCGACCAGAAAGGGATGCAGCGCGATGGCCATGGTACGGGGTATGGTGGCCCCATCCTGGTACAGGACGTCGAACTGGTCGCAGATTTGCTGGTAGAACTCCTGGTCGGACCGTTTTGCGCCGAGGATCATGCCGATGTCGTTAATATGCTGGGAGTACGGTATGGAGGCGAGCTTCCCGGTCTTCACCTTTATAGGAAAGGGCTGGTCGTCGCAGGCCCAGTCGCATACGTATTTCACTCCTGCTTCCACCAGAAGCTCCGGCGTAGCGTAGCTCTCCGCCAAGCCCGGGCCCAGCCAGCCGATGGGCCGTTTACCCGCCGTCCGCTCGATGAGTTCCAAGGTATCGTTGATTACCTGCCGCTCCTCGTCCTCCGGCAGGTTGGTGAGATGTTGAGAATTGGTCATACCGTGGCCCAGGAAGCACCAGCCCAACCTCGCCATTTCCTCCACCACAGGCGTCTCGTGTATGCACACCTCCCCATTGAGGGTCACCGAGCCCCTGAGATGCAGCCGCTCCATGATCTCAAAAAGGCGCCATATTCCTACCCGGAGGCCGTAGTCCCGCCAGGCGTAGTTGATCACGTCGGGCTGGAGGTGGGCTAGGCTCTCGGTTTGGGACGTTGATGGAACGTCGACCTTGAAGTGTTCAATGTTGTAGCAAACCCAAACCGCCAGCCTTTCCCCGTTGGGCCAACGAAAGGGCGGCCGCTGGGTTATGGCGGAGAAGTCGTATCGAGTGTTGTCAAGCGGCATTCCGGGTCCACTCCCTTGGCATCGCTGTCATTTCAACCGGCGCTCAGTGGCCGAAACGGGAGGCCTTTTGGCACCCGGATTTTACACCTTGAGCGGTTACTCAGCATAGGACTGGGAATATGGAACAGCCAAATCCCCCTAAATCCCCCTTTACCAAAGGGGGACAGAGGCGGATTTAATCCTCGTGCGGTTTAGCGAATTGTTCAAAGATCAGTAACCGGTTCTGGCCGGGTGGGAGACCTCAGCGCAAGCCTCTAGCTTTCCAGCAGAAAGGCCTTGAGGGCGGCGTGGGTCTCATCCGGCATCTCTTCGGCGATATGATGGCCGCATGGCATCGAGTGGCCCCGCACATCGGTGGCGTAGTCTTGCCAAACCTGCAACACATCCTGGGTCCGTCCGACGTATCCGGTAGCGCTCCACAGGACCAGTAGAGGGCAACCGACTTTTTGGTTGAAGTCGGCATCGTCGTGAACCAAGTCGATGCTGGCGCCGGCCCGATAGTCCTCACACATGGCATGAATGGCCGCCGGATCGCAGGCGCAGCGCACGTACTCGGCTACCGCGTCAGGGGGAAAGACCTCGGCAGCATTCGGGCCGCGCTCGAACCGGCCGCGAATAAAGTAGTCTGGCGCGGCGCCGATCATCCGTTCAGGGAAGTCATAGGGTTGAATCAGGAAAAACCAGTGATAGGTATTGGTCGCCATCTCTTTGTTGACGATTTGGAACATGCGGCGCGTGGGGATTATGTCGAGCACCGCCAGCTTTTGAACCCTTTGGGGATGGTCCTTGACCAAGCGATGGGACACCCGGGCGCCCCGGTCGTGGCCGACCAGGAAAAACGACTCGAAGCCCAGATGCTGCATCACGTCCACTTGGTCTTGGGCCATCGCCCGCTTGGAATAGTTCATGTGCTCGGGATCGCCGGAAGGTTTGCCGCTGTCACCGTAGCCACGGAGATCCGACACCACCACCGTGAAGTCGTCCGCCAGGCGGGGGGCAACCTTGTGCCACATAACATGACTCTGAGGGTATCCGTGGAGCAGCAGCAAGGGCGGCCCTTCGCCGCCCTTTACTAGATTGATGGTGGTGCCACCGGTTTCGATCTGGTGTGGTTCAAACCCCTCGAACATGATTTTCACCTCATATTTGCCGGTTGTGCCGACAATGTCGTGTTAGCCACAGATTATCAGAAAACGCCGCAATCCAAGTGCGACCGTAGCCGGACTTGGGAGCTATTCCAACTCAATCAAGGGGTCGTTGGCGCTCACCGAATCCATGGGCTGGACGAAGATGGTCCGGACCACGCCGCTGCGGTTGGCGCGGATAGTCTGCTCCATCTTCATGGCCTCTACCACGCATACCTCATCCCCTAGGGAAACCTGGTCCCCGGGACGCACCATGACGGCCAGAACCCTGCCGGGCATGGGCGTGCGCAGGATGTTGTCCGATGACGGGGTGGCGGAAGAACGACCGCGACGTGAAGCAGGGGCAATCCGTGGTGGGCGCTGCGGTTCTGTGGCGGGCCTGGATGGTGGTCTTGGGGGAAGTCCCTCTACTTCGACCTGAAAAGTTTCCCCTTCGACAGTAACTTCAATGGGAGAGTGTGCCGTGTCGCCTACCTGTACCGTGTACCACCGCTCCCCGACCTTGATCCGCAGGGAGGTTAACGCCAACCCCGGCTCCTCTTAGAACGGGAGGACGGGGAACGGGAGCGAAGCTGCTCGCGGCGGCCGTAGGAGCGCCGTGCATTGGATG
>JADFFS010000113.1 GCA_022568195.1 Chloroflexota bacterium
GGTGAATCTCCTTGGCGGTTGATGGTGATCGCCAATTCATCCTGGTGTAAGACGGCGGAAAGGTCCGCCAGCAACACGGCTTCCCCAACATTCGGTGAAATGCCGCGCTCCAAGGTCTGGAATATGGACTGCTCCGCGGCTTCGTCAAGGACAACAAACATAGGGCGGGTTATCTCATTAAAAGACTGGGAAGAGTTGGCCGATGGCCTGAGGATTGGCCTCCGGGCGGACGATGGCGGCGGGTACCCTTGCGTGGAGCAGTGACGTTACCGCCGCCCCTAATAGTCGGTGGTGATCAAGAGATCGTCGGCTTCTTGCCGGGGCCAAACGCCGGATTCCTTCCACGCTTCGTAGCAGTGAAGCCATAACGAAACCCAGGTCATGACCGTCGCCGCGGTGGTGTCCGATGACCAGGCCTTGTCATCGGTGTGGAACAAGCAGAGGTGGCCATCGGGGTAGATGTGGCGGCTCTGCTTTATTTTCGGATTCATCACGAAGGCCTGAGGAGGAGCAAAGGGGAACCGGTGGGGATACCGAAGCATGATCTCGTACTCGTTGCCGATCCAAGTGGTAACCGAGCCCTTCCAGTACAAGTCGCCGTCAGGGGCCTTGTCCATCTCAAGATTGGGATAGAAGCGCCGCATGGCTTGCTGCTCCCGCTGCAAGAGCTTGGGCTTGACCGTATGCCACTGGTGGCGCCTGACGTACCAGGTATTCTCCTTGATGGTGGCAACGGCCTTGTCGTCTTTGGTACGCAGGACTCCCTTGTCCAACTTCACATCGTCCCTGGTCACCACCGTGAAATCCTGGGAAATGCCCACCTGGTCCTTGTCCATGGCTTCCACGATGCCGGCCCAGTGGTCAACGCACTCGGTGCACCAGTTCCGTTCCGCGTCCAGATGGTCGTTCCCGGCAATCCGGTGGCACCGGCCGCAGGTGAAAGTCTGGTCCGCAGGCACCCGCTGGTCGCAAATTGGGCAGGGGATAGTCTTGGCCTCCTGGCAGCGGTCGCACAGAGATCGCACCGGGTCAAAATGCTTGTCACACAGGGGCGACCGGTTGCACTCGGGACAGCGGAAAACCCTGTCTCCGTAAATCCGTTCGCCGCCTATGGCGCAGAAGGACTCTTGGACCGTGTTCTGGATGATAACGTCACGGCCAGCGACGGTGCCCTCGCCAATACCGATGGTCCGTCCTCCACCCGATCCGCCCGAAATAGCCCCAGCCACAGCCAGGGGGTCTTCGCCGGCGGACGCGGCGGGACTACTGGTCTCTTGGGTAGCAAGCAGGCCCTGGCTCAAGGGACTCCTACACTGGTCGCAGAACAGGTAGTCGGGGCTAGGCTCGTATTCCTTGGAGCAGTCAGGGTTGGGACAGATAGCCATTTTCGATGCACCTCACAAGGCTACTGTACCCATATTCTACACGAATAACCAATAATGGTGTAGTCTGGAAATTCCATACCCCCTGTGTCTCGGAAAACGGCTACAATGGACGTTCAATCAGACACAATCCGCCGCCGTGATACCCAGCGGAGAGCCGCCCGAATGGCCGTGGGATCGACCTCGATTCGGTCAACTACCGGCTGCGTTGGGAATCCCTACGGCCCGGGAAGGCCTCGCCGCCTTCTGGAACCAGCATGATCGATCTGGCTTGAATAACCCCGTCATCACCCGGACGGCCAAAGACCCTGATCTGGGCACCTTCTTGAACGTCCTCCAACGTGGCCTGGATAACTTTCTGAAAGGTAGTCTCGGGCGTCAGGTGGACGACTACCGGGCCTTCAGGAGTGGTGACGGTCAGTTGGCCGCCCTCGATCCCGGCAACCGTGCCGCTGACTCCCGGCCTGCCGCCTCGTCCACCGAATCCCCGGCGTTCACGACCGTCTGGGGGACCGCCTTGGTCCCCGCCTTGGAATCCCTGACGTCCCGAGGAGTCAGCACCGGAGCGTGACCGGTCGCCGAAACCGCCGCCCTGGCCCGGCCGCTCCCGGTTGAACTGGCCCGACGGTCGCTGCCCGTCCCCGGCGCCCGCCGGGGCGGACCCCTCCGAGTCCGGCGCCTGGCTCTTTCCCAAGGCAACGCCACCGGCGAAGGCCCCGCCCAACACCCCGCCCAGCACCAAGGTCAGGGTGAGCAGCAATGAGAAAACTCTCGTCATTAATATCTCGCAATTCCCGGCAATTCCCGGCGCCGGGTTATTCGTATCTCAGGGCCTCTATAGGGTGCAGCCGGGCCGCCCGCATTGCCGGGTATATACCGAAGAACAGGCCGATGGCCGCCGAAACTACCAGGGCCAGAACAGCAATCTCCGGGCTGAAAACGGTTTGGGTGGGCTGGCCCAACAATGCCCGGCCGTTCAGCAACCAGGACAGCACGAACCCCAGCAGCACGCCCATTATTCCCCCGCCCAGACTGAGCAGCGTGGCCTCGGCGACAAACTGGAGCAGGATGTCCCGGCGCTTGGCGCCCATGGCCTTGCGGATGCCGATCTCCCGGGTGCGCTCGGTTACCGACACCAGCATGATGTTCATGATGCCGATGCCGCCCACCAGCAGGGAGATGCCGGCAATGGCGCCCAGGAAGACCACAAAGGTGTTGGTGGTCTCTTGCAGCGTCTCGATGGTCTCTTGCTGGCTGGATATGGAAAAATCGTCATCCCTGGTTATCCGGTGGCGCAGCCGCAAAACGGTGGACACCTCCCGGATGGCCGCGTCTATAGACTCCACGTCTCGCACGGAGACGTTGACGTTTTGAACGTTGATACCGCCGCTGGCCGTGCGCTGGGACGACAGGCGATGGTAAGCGGTGGTAATGGGCACCAGCACCTGATCATCCAAGGAGAAAAAGCGGTTGCCCCCACCCTTGCTCTCCAGCACACCGATAACGTCGAACTGGCGCCCGTTGATCCGCACCGTCTGGCCCACCGGGTCCCGGAAGCCAAACAACGTCTCGGCTACCTCCGACCCAAGCACGGCAACTTGAGAGTAGTTGTCGAGATGCCCCATCGAGATGAACCTGCCTGAACTAACGCCGAAATTACGCACCTCTTCGTATTCCGGTGTGACACCGTATATTCGAGTGTTGGTGTTTTTTCTTCCCGCGACCACCTGGGCTGTACTGCTCAGTTCCGGCGCCACCATGGCAACCGAGGGAGCGAACAGCGGGTCGGCCAGGGCGTAGGCATCTTCCAGGGTCAAGGTGGCGGCAGTGCCTTGAGCCCGGGAGACGCCGCCTACGCTGGATTGCCCGGGCCGCACAAATAGCACGTTGGTCCCCAGCGACTGTATCCTCTCGGTGATGGTCTGCTGTACCCCCTTACCGATGGCCATCAGGGATATGACGGCGGCAACGCCTATTACCACCCCCAACAGGGTCAACCCGGCCCGCAGCTTGTTGGAAGTCAGGGAGGAGAGGGCAGTCATCAATATGGTCGGCAAAGTCACGGCGTGGCTGCCTCCCCGCCGTCAGCAACCGCCACGGCTTGGCGTGGTTGTTCCACCTTCTCGTCGCCGACCACTAACCCGTCCCGCGTGGAGATAATCCGCTGGGTGGAGGCGGCGATGTCGGGTTCGTGGGTCACGATAACCACGGTAAGCCCCTCCTCCTGATTCAGTCTTTGCAATATGGCGACAATCTCCTCGCTGGAGCGGCTGTCCAGATTGCCGGTGGGCTCGTCGGCCAGCATCAGGGAGGGGTTTTTGACCAACGCCCTGGCAATTCCCACCCGTTGCTGCTGACCTCCCGATAGCTCGGTCGGCCGGTGGTGCACCCGGTCACTCAGCCCGACCCGGTCCAGGGCTTCCAGGGCCCTGCGGCGCCGGTCCCGGCCGTTTCCGTAAAGCAGGGGCAACTCCACGTTGGCCAGGGCGGTCAGGCGGGGCAAAAGGTTGTAGGTCTGAAAAATAAAGCCGATCTTTTTGTTGCGTATCTCGGCCAGCCGGTCGTCGCTCAGACTGCCCACGTCCTCGCCTTCCAGCAAATAGCTCCCTGAGGTGGGCACGTCCAGGCACCCGATTAGGTTCATCAGGGTGGACTTACCCGAGCCCGAGGGGCCCATGATGGCGACCATCTCCCCCTGCCCAATGGAAAGGGACACGCCCCGCAGTGCGGGCACTTCCACGTTGCCCATACGGTACAGTTTAGTTACGTCGTGCAGTTCGATCATTCCTGGCTGTTCCTGTTTTCTTCCTGTTTCTATCGCCGGCCGCTGTCTAACGCCGGCCGCCACGCGACCCGCCTCTTCCCGAAGCGCCGGTCACCCGCCGGAACTGGCGGAAGCTGAACTGGCTGGTGGCGACGTCGGCTGATTCCATGGCCACTTGGTCGCCCTCTTTTAGCCCAGACCGTACAGCCACCCAAAAGTCGTCGGTGTTACCCAAAACCACCGCGCGCTCCTCGATGACACCTTCCCCGTTCACCACCTTGACCACCGGTGCGTCAAAGCTGCCGTACAACGCTTGTTGAGGCACCAGTAGCACGTCCCTCTCCTCGTGCAGGATTATGTTGGCCACGGCGCTTAGGCCCTCCCGTAGCGTCACGCCTGGAGGCACTTCCACCTGGATACGAATGGGATAGGTCACCACGCCCTGCTGATTGCCGGCGCCCGGCGAGACCTGGGTGACAATGCCCTCCAACGTCTCTCCGGGCAGGGCATCCACGGTAACCTCCGCCAGCGTGCCCAGCCGGACCGACAGCACATCGACTTGGTCTACGATCCCGTCCACTTCGATCACCGACGGGTCTACGATATCGGCTATAGGGGTTCTTGGCTGGACCTCATCGCCGGCTTCGACGTTCACTGCGGCAACAAAACCGTCGAAAGGGGCTTTAAGGCTGCTGTCCTCCAAAAGTTGCTGTGCGTCTTGCAGTGCTTGCTGGGCCGATGCCGCCTCCGCCTCGCGCAGGGCCACTTCCGACGGGTCTGGTCCCTTAAGCAGTTCCGCCAGGTTTTCCTCCTCGTCGGCCAGGCTTGCCTCAGCCGAAGCAACTTGCTTCTCCTTGAGGGCTACCTCGGCTGCGTCCGCTCCTTCCAGCATCTCGGCCAAGTCTTCCTGTCCTTGGGCCAAGGCCGCCTCCAGCCGTGCTACCTCCGCCTCTTTGGCGGCAACGTCCAGCGGGTCCGGCTCTTCCGATAGCTCGGACAGGTCTCGCATGGCCCCGGCCAGGCCGGACCGGGCAACTGCCACCTTCGCTTCCGTGGATGCCAGCTCCAGGGGGTCGGCCCCGGCTTTAATGGCCGCCAGGGTCTCCTGTGCCAGCTTTAAACTTGCCGAGGCCAAAGCCGCTCCAGCACCAACATCCGCTTGGCCGGGAATCGCTGCCTGCCGCGCCTCGTCTAAAGCAGCCTGGGCCCGGGCGACCCTACCTTCCAGATGCTCTACCACCTGCTGGTCCGGTTGGGAATCCAGTTCTCCCAGGGTCTGTTGGGCCACCCGCAGGCTCGCTTGGGCCAGCTCCACCGCCGCCTGCAACTGCTGGCGTTCCAGGGCATCGGGACCGGCCTCCAATTTGGCCAGCCCGGCTTGGGCCCGGTCCCTGTTTTCCCGGGCGAGGTCCAGCACCGCCTGGAGCTGCTGGCGTTGGGACAGGCCGGCGCCCTTCTCCAACTCCGCCAATTTGTCCAAGGCCTCCTCCAGATTGGCCTCGGCCAAGGCAACCGCTGCCTCCTGTTGGGCTCGCAGGAAAGCGTCGGGCCCCAGTTCCAACTCGGCCAGATCCACCCGGGCCTGCTCCAGATTGGTTTGCGCCAAATCCCGAGCGGCCAGCAGGCGATCAACCCCCGCCAGGGCTTCTTCCGCGGTGGCCAAGCGGTCTTTAAGGGCAGCTATCTCCAGCTCCGTTCGGCCAACGGCGTAACCTGGGCTTCCCGACCCCTGATCCTGGACTTGGAGCAATCCGGCAAGATGGGCCTGGGACTGCTCCAGCTGGCCTTGCAGTTCAACTCTGTCCTGGCGAGGCCCGTCCAACCGTCTCGCGTTGGCCGCCTCGTATCGTGTCAAGGCAGAGTCCGCTTGCTCGAGGCTAATCTCAGCATCGGGTTTGGCCTGGCGGGCTTGGGCCAGTTGTGTCTCATAGGCAAGCGCCAGGTCGGCCAGGCCTTCTTGAGCGTCGGACAGGGCAACTTCCGCGTCGGCCTTCTTTTGCCGGGCCTCGGCCAAGTCCTGACCGTAATCGGGTGCGTACCTATCCAGGGCTATTTGGGCCTTTTCCAGAGCAATCTCGGCGTCGGCTTTGGTCTGCCGGGACTGGGCCAGCTCCTGGGAATAGTCGGGTGCGAAGTCATCCAGGGCCGCCGTGGCTAGGTCCAGGTTGAGCTCCGCGTCGGCTTTGGACTGGCCAGCGTCACCCCGCCGCAGGGCAAAGTCTCCGGGGAATTCGGCCACGGCGTTCAAAGCTTTTTCCAGGTCCAACTCGGCGTCTGCTTTGGACTGCCGCGCTTGGGCCAGCAGAAGAGCATGCTCACCTGCCAGACCGGCCAGCGACTGGGTCGCCTCTTGCAACAGCAACCTGGTGTCGGCAACGAGCTTACGCTGGGTATCGATTTCCTGTTGGGTATAGGGCTTTCGGGCTTCCTCCAGGGCATCCACGGTTAGCTGAAGCTGAAATCTGGCGTCGGCCACCTTTTCCAGGCCTTGAGCCAGGATTGTGGGGCTGGGATTTACCAGGTCGTCCAGCACCTCATTGGCCTTTTCCAGATTAAACCGGGCTTGGGCCACTCCTTCCTCCAGAGCAGCCACCGCGCTGGAGTCGAGTTTGGCCACCACCTGCCCTGCTTCCACCAGCCAGCCTTCCTCAACCAGAACCTCCGCCACGACCCCGGGTGAACCGAAAATCAGGGTTTCACGGTTGGGGAAAGTCAAATTGCCGTTGGTAGAAATTTCATTGACCAAGCGTCCCAATCTCACCGGTATGAGCTGCTGGTTTTCCTCCAGCTTCACCACATTGGGGGCGCTGACTCGGGCGTATCCGCCGTAGGTTGCGCCGGCCGCACCAAAAAGGACCAAGACCAGGACGGCGATCTGCCACAGGGCCAAAGATTTGAACACATTGATGATGAGCGCCATGGTTTTCTACCCTCGTTTCGTTGCCGTTGTGATCTTGTCGGTTGGTATTATAACGGGAAGCTCGAAAGTGAAACGGCTGCCCACGTTGGGGGTGCTCTCGGCACTGATTGCGCCGCCGTGGGCCTCGACTAGCTGCTTGGCTATGGTCAATCCCAGGCCCACACCCCCCGTGGCCCGAGAACGGGATGGGTCCACCCGGTAAAAGCGGTCGAACAACTGAGGCAGGTCCTCCGGAGCGATTCCGGCCCCAGAGTCTTCCACAGTGACCCGCGCTGTGGCGCCATCAATGGCCTCGGCAAACACGTGCACCCGGCCACCCTCGTCCGTGTGCTGGATGGCGTTCTCCAACAGATTACCGACCACCTGAGCGATGCGGGTCCCGTCCATGACGACCTGGGGAATCGCCTCCGCCACCTGAAGGGAAAGCTGCACACCCTTGGCTCCGGCCCTGGCCCGGAAAGCCTCCACCGACCGGGTCAAGAGAGCTTCCAAAGAGCTGGGTTCCAAGTCCAGACGCAGGGATCCTCCTTCCACTTGGGCCAGTAGTCTAAGGTCTTCAACCAGACTGGACAGGTGTAGAGCTTGTTGGTAGATAATATCGATGGTGGACGAGTCTGCCTCCAACAAGCCGTCTTTCACTGCTTCCAGATACCCTTGAATGTTGGACAGCGGGGTACGCAGCTCGTGAGCCACGTCGACGGCCAGATTACGCCTTTGTTCCTCGGCTTGCTGCAAGCTGCCCGCCATGGCGTTGAACGACCGGGCCAGCGTGGCGATTTCGCTGGGACCGGAGGTCGATACTCGCTGGGACAGGTCGCCTCCGCCCAAACGCGCGGCGGCGGCGGCCAGGGCCTGAATCGGGGCCAATAGCCTGCGCGACAGCACCGAGATGGCCAGGATGCCAACGAGACCGGCGGCCAGGCCGGTCCAGAGAAGGTAGCGGTTGACCGTCCCCACCAAGCGGGAAATAGGAGGCTCCCGAACCAACCCCGGGGCGTTGTGGGGCGCCACTGTGAACGATCCTACTTCCTGCCCGTCCACGAACAGGGGAGAATATCGGGTTCCTGTCTGCGGGTCCACGCCCTGAGTCCCGAGGCGTAAATGAGAGTCCCCAACTATTTCTCCCTGGGTGTTCCTAACCACGATGCGACGGCCCGAGAGGGAGCCGGCCCGTTCCAGAATGGGCTGGAGACCGATCCACTGTCCACCGCCATGATAAGAGCCGGCGACCAGCTTCTCGACCCGCGCCCTCCGAACCTCTTCACGCCTGATCTCGAACCTCTGAGCTTCCTTGGCCGCCGCCTGCCCAACGTAGTAACTGACGCTTCCCAGGGCCAGAGCAAGGATGACGGCAAAAGCAAGGATCAAACGAAACTGGAGGCTGCTGAACCAATTGGTCCAGTTACGCATCTTCCAGCCTGTAGCCTACCCCGTATACGGTGTGGATGTATCTTTTACTTCCTGGGACCGCCTCCAACTTGCGCCGCAAACTCGAGATGTGGGCGTCCACGGTCCGGTCGAACCCCTGGAAGTCGTATCCGAATGCCAGGTCGATGATCTGGTCCCTGGTAAAGACCCGGCTGGGGTCGCGTATCAAGACAACCAGCAATCGGAATTCGGTAGGGGTCAAACGGACCGGAGTATCCTGGACCTGCACCCTCCGCTGGCTAAGCTTCACGGAAATATCGCCAAAGGCCAGTTCGGTGGGGCCTCCCGCAGCGGCGTCCCGGTTGGTGCGGCGAAGCACCGCTCGAATGCGAGCGGCCAGTTCCCGTGGACTGAAGGGCTTGGTGATGTAGTCGTCGGCGCCCAACTCCAGGCCCGCCAGACGGTCTTCTTCATCCACCCGGGCCGTTAGCATAACGATGGGGACGTCGGTTTCCTGCCTGAGAATCCGGCACACTTCCATCCCATCCATGAGCGGGAGCATCAGGTCCAAGACCACCAGATCGGGGTGGGCTTCCCTGGCCAGCCGAAGCCCCTGAACTCCATCCGAGGCCGACAGCACGTTGTGGCCGTCCCGCTCCAAGTAAAGCTGAACGACCTCAACAGTATGGGGATCATCCTCCATTATCAGGACTGTGCTGGCCACTGATGCAGCTCCCAGATGTGCCTTCGGCTAACCTCGATTCTGTGCGGCCATGGGGAAAGTCTACCCCCCTCAACCGTTTAGGAGGTAGGCTCCGTTGTTTCCGGCGCCGGATCTGTCCAGTGGAACCCACTCCGGAACCCTCTCCTATGCCACCTGCGGCCGCCCGGCATCATTTCGCCAAATGAACCTTGCCTTCCTGCAAACCGCAACCGCGGCGTGCGCCCTTCGGGACGGGACTCAAACCACTCCTGCTGCTCGTCTGCTTGCTGCTGAGTCAGCCGGCCCTTTTCCACCAACCGGTTCAGTCTCTGCTGCGAGGCCTGGTCCTGCCTTTCTCTGCGTAGCTCCTTGGCAGCTTGATCCAAGGCTTCCTGTACCTGTGCCTCGCCTAATCCTAGTATAACGGCTACCCGGGAAGCGAGAGTGCTCGAGATGGAATCGCCTTCCGTCCCATTTACGTGGGCCATGACGGCGCCCCCAGCCAGGGCCAGGGTGAGCACCCCTACAACAACGGTAGCCAAAAGCCAACGTCGCTTCATTTTCAGCACCTCCTATCAGGCTTTCTTCTCATTTTTCCCAAAGTAAAGGATTTAACACTGATAGTAGCGGCTAACTTTGAAGAAAGTTTGAAGATTCGCGGGGGTACGGGACTCAGCTACCAGTGCTTATGCCGGTTGACGGCCATCAGCCTCGGTTGTTAGCATCTACACCTATCGCCCGGACCCCATTCACCCCTTAGGCGAGGACCAGATGAAACGGAGCACGTCGAGGATCCTGACCACTCACACCGGCAGCCTGCCTCGGTCCACCGGCCTCCAAGAGTCGCTACTTACGCGGGAAGAACAGCGGGAGTTGGACCCAGAGGCCCTGGCCAAGGAGGTGCGGGAAGCCGTGGCCCAGGTTGTAATCAAGCAGCGGGACCTGGGCCTGGACGTCATCAATGACGGAGAGCAAGGCAGGTCCCAGTACGCAACTTATGTCAAGGAAACCCTGACCGGCTACGAAGGTGAAAGGGCCATTAGGGCCAGGCCTCGCTTGGACGACATCGACTTTCCCGAATGGGCCGCCCAACGGAGCCACCAATCGTCCACTACCATGCCCCAGCCGGCGTGCACCGGCCCGATAGCGTGGAAAGACTGGCCCTCGGTGCAAAAATCTATAGACGATTTCAAGGACGCCATGAGCGGGGTCCAGGTGGAGGAGGTGTTCATGACGGCGGCTTCTCCGGGGGTTATCGCCAACTTTCTGCCCAACGAGTATTACCCCAGCGAAGAGGCCTACCTATACGCTCTGGCCGATGTCATGAAAGACGAGTACAACGCCATAGCGTCGTCGGGGGTCCTGCTCCAGTTGGACTGTCCTGACCTTGCCATGACCCGGGTTACCCAGTTCTCCCATCTGTCGCAGGAAGAGTTCGTAAAGGTGGTGGAGCTCCACGTGGAGGTCATCAACTACGCCCTGGCCGGCATTCCGCCGGAACAGATGCGGTTGCACCTCTGTTGGGGCAACACCGAAGGCCCTCACCACCACGACGTTCCCCTCAAGGAAATCATCCATATTGTGCTCAAAGCCCGCCCCAACGGGCTCTCATTTGAGGGCGCCAATCCCCGCCACGCTCACGAGTGGAAGCTGTGGGAGGACGTAAAGCTACCGGAAGGTAAAGTCCTCATCCCCGGGGTCTTGGACAGCACAACCAACTTTATCGAGCACCCCGAGCTGGTTGCGGAGCGTATAGTCCGTTACGCCCAACTTGTGGGCAGGGAGAACGTTATCGCCGGCACCGACTGCGGGTTTGGAACCTCGGCCTGGGGTAGAAAGGTGGAGACCAACATCGTCTGGGCCAAGCTTCAAGCCATGTCCGAGGGGGCTCGGCTGGCCTCCCAAGAGCTCTGGTAGACGCCTTAAACCACGGCCATGGCCGAGACGTGGATAAGCAGCTCCGGCCGGAACATACGGTGGGCAACAACGCCGGTGGCCGCCGGGAAGTCTTCGCCAAAATGCTTGCGGCGAACCTCTTGCACTCCCCGATAGCCCATGAGGCCGTTGGGAGCCACCCATTCTACGGTGTTCACCACATCGGCCATGGAGTACCCTGCTTCAGCCAGCACGCGGGAGATGTTACTGTAGGCCTGTTCGGCTTGCGCCGCCACATCGAATCCACCCACGCTGGCTCCGGTAGCGTGGTTGATTGCTTCCTGGCCGGAAAGACACAGCAGCCGCCCTTTTATGGCCGCCGCCGGACTATCCGCCAGACTACCCGGTTCATCTTCCGGGACCCGCCACTGGGGTAAACGCACGTCTTGGCGGCTACCGCCCTTGACGGCCACGGTTTCCACCTCCAGGTGTCCTTCGGGC
>JADFFS010000114.1 GCA_022568195.1 Chloroflexota bacterium
GGTCAACCCCACGTAGAGAGCATGGGGTGCAGGGGGTCGGCACCCGAACCATTAGTCCAGGCGTGTAAACCCCAAATCGTCTGCGACGGCCTTAATGCTGCTTCCAAATTGACGGGATCATGCAGTCTATCCCCGGTCTCTACCAAGTATGTCCATGCCATTAACAGATCCGTACCGATGAGGCTCGTAGCTGACGGGCAGCCTCTCAAGAATGTTGTCAGCCCGAGTTCGTCCCTCCTCGGGATTTCCTAATCGTCGATGTTAATTCGGCCGAGGAGTCCGCCCTCTCTGGGCAGCCCGGCTGGTCGGAACTCGGGGCGTGGTACAGCCTAGAGCACCACGGTGCAGAAGCAAAGATGTTAAAGTAAGCTGAAGAGGGTCTTCCTCGAGTGCCCTTCCAGGTGTAACTTGTACATCTCGCGGCCATTTTTGTAGTTGGGGTGAGTTGGAGGCGGGGCCTCCCCCGTCTCCACCAAGAACACGGATCGGTTTCCCCAGGCTCACTAGCAGTCTGGCTGAACAATAGCCTTGTCTACTTCGCCCTGCCTGGGCGTGGTCATGCTGGCACCTCCCGGCGCACCGGAGTAATGGGTACCAGAAGGCTGAAGTCCAGGCATTCTGTTCTACTTACCCAACAGGACGGCGCCGGCGCTCTTGAGGTTGGCCACCACCGTGGCGTCCTCCTCGGGAACAAAGTCCGCCCGCAGCTTGGAGCCGTCGGTGGTTCGGATGCCTTTGGTGTGAATTTGGTCCTTCACCGCTACTGGGACGCCGTGGAGCGGTCCCCGGTATTCGCCACGCTGGATTTCCTCTTCGGCTTGCCGGGCGGCCTGGCGGGCTTCTTCGGCGCACACGGTGATGTAGGCGTTGACCTGGGGGTTCACCTGGTGGATGCGTTCCAGATAAGCCTCCACAGCCTCGACCGGAGAGATTTCTCTCCTTGCGATGGCAGAACCCAGCTCCGTGGCCGAAAGCGAGGGAATGTCGATGGGTTCCATGTCACTCCTCCGGCTCAGTGATTTCCAGGCCAACGGCCCGGCCCAAGACTTCCACTTCGGAGTTGGAAATGTCAGACACGGCAGCCTCCTTTTGTTGAACCTGGGCCGTCGCCGATACTTTCGGGTGATGGGACGAATTCTATAGCCGGAGCGGGCGGTGTCAACCCCGCACTACTCGAGCCGGCGCACCCGGTGGAAAGCCACGGTCATCAACACGGACGTTGCCAGGCCAACGATACCAACCACCGCGAAGGTGCCCGACGGGGTCCAGATGTGGACCACCCAGCTAATTGCTAGAACAGCCAGAGGAGTCAGCCCGTTGTCCAACTGATAGATGCTCATGACCCGGCCCCGCAGAGCGTCGGGGACCGTGGTCTGGATCAAGGTGCTGTTGGCCACCCGGAAGACGTACTGGCTAAAGCCCATGCCCGCCAGTAGCGCCATCGACAGCAGCAACTCCGTCGATTGAGAGAAGAGCAGTACGAAGAAGCACCCGGCCATCAGACCAAAAAAGGTCGCCAGACCCTTACGGACAAAATACCCCGCGGTGGCGATGATGACCCCGGCGGCAATCCCGCCAATGCCGATGGCCGACGCCAGCATACCTCCAGCGCCTGGTCCCCGGCCCAGGACTTCGGTTGTGAA
This sequence comes from Chloroflexota bacterium, assembly GCA_022568195.1. GTDB lineage: Bacteria > Chloroflexota > Dehalococcoidia > Lucifugimonadales > UBA3495 > JADFFS01. The sequence goes on from JADFFS010000114.1 coordinate 1,644, forward strand.
CACCGGGAGAATGAAAACCAGCGGCTGGAAAATGAAGTTGGGGATGATGGACATCACGATCAGTTGCAGGATGCTTTTTTCCTGCCAAACAAATTTTAACCCGTCCCTCATGCTGGAAAACACCGAAGCGTGCTGCCTGGAGGCCTCCTCCCTGTAACGCAACCGCACGGGAATTAGCAGCAGGACTATTCCCACATAAGCGGCGGCTTCCAGGAAAAAGTTCCAGTTGAAGCCCAATGTGGCGATAATAAGGCCGCCCAGGACCGGCGCCAGAATCCGAGTGCTGGGGTACACCATTCCGTTCAAGGCCAGGGCGCTGGTCAAGGATTGGCGGGGGACCGTGTTGGCGATCATTGCCTGGCGCACCGGCTGGATGATGGAATGAGCGATACCGGCGATGATCATGTACACGAAGGGGTGCCACCAGAGGAGTGGTCCCGATATTGGGTCGGCGTCCAGGTCAGTCGCCAGCACCAGGAAAGCGAAGGCGCAGGCTGCGGTGGCCATGCAGGTCTGGGTGACCATGACCACTTTCCGGCGGTCCATGCGGTCTGCCAGCACGCCTGCCCAGGGGCCGATTGCCAACACGGGCAGTGTTCTTACTCCAATCACGGTGCCGGTCAGCAGAGCGTTGCCGTCGGTGAGTTTCAGCACCAGCCAACCGATGGTCAGGAGCTGAAGCCACTGGCCACCTTGAGCCACGAAGTTGCCGATCAACACCAACCGGAAGTCTGGATAGCTGCGGAGCGTGTCGAGGCTGTTCTGCCGGGTGGCCCTGACGGGCCTGGGGGCTGTAGCCGAGGTTTCCGAATTGGGGCGTCGGGTAGCCATATATCGATACTACACCCCATGACAGTATCACGAAAGTCGTCTAGTGATTTTCGATTCCCGCCACGGCAATGCCAGATTTCACCTGTTTAGCGAGTATATGTTCGGTTGTACCAAGAGGTCTTCTTGATCAAATAGGATGACGATGTCCATTAATGTATTTGGTAGACTACCCTTGGATCATCCTACGAACTGAGGAGGCTGCCAATGAGACAGTTGGTCATGGGCCTGGTAACCCTACTGCCCATGATTGCAATGGCATGTATCCAAGGTGAAACTACTGCCGGGCCTACTTCTCAGACCAGAATTTCGCCCACGGAAGCGGCCATAATTGTCCTGCCCCCCAATTCCGAGCCTAGCCCAACTGTCGGCGGTGGTTTCTTGGCCACCTTAACCCCAGTCCTGGCAGCGACACCTCGTCCAATACCTAGGTCAACGCCCCGCACGACGCCAATGCCGGTATCAGGCACTATTCAGCTTCTTGAACCTAGTGCGACAGCTTCGGCGGCGCTATCTCCCCCAGCGCCGATACTTACGCCGGCGCCCGCCGCCACCGCCGTGCCTACGGCTACACCAACGCAGGTACCAAGTGTCACTACCATCCCGACGCCGGTTCCCACGGCCACACCAGCGCCGACGGCTACGCCAGCGCCAACCCCAACCCCTACGCTGGTACCGGCGCCCACATCTACGACGATACCTACGCCGACGCCGAGGAGACCACTATCGGTGGTCAAACGCTGCTCCCAAGACTCTGGACCCGGTGCCACACCGGCGCCGGTACGAATTACCTTAACGATAAACCCGTGCGAACCCTTTGCCGGCCGCGACGTGCCGTTCATTTTGGAGGGCCTGCAACCATGGCAGGAGGTCATCGTTGAGTTTGTCGATCCGGAGGGCCGTCCCGTTCCATGGATCACGGAGAGCGAAGCACAACTGGTAAATTCCGACGGAGACTTGATCACGAAGAGGTTGCTGTTTTCTAATGAATTGGGACGGGTAGAGTGGCTCCGTGTCGGCACCAAAGATAGCGAAGGAGTGTGGTCGGTACGGATCGCCATCGACGGCCAGACTACGACCGTGAGCTATCCGGTCACCCACCTCCAATTACCAGCAAACCAAGGAAAAATCTACGTCATAAAACTCGAGGGATACCCGGGGCGGGTCTCTCACATCTACTACTCGGACTTCGTTCCCACAGCTCTGGTGGTGGACCTACAAGCCCATATTGATTGGGCAGCAGTCCAGTTAAATCAACTCATGGGCCTTGAAAGTCGTCGAATCGTCTCCATACTCCTTGCAGGCAATCAAAGCATCTTTGACCAATTTGCCGATACCATCGGCATCGAAGCCGGTCCCGAGGACGGGTTTTTGCTCATGGACGTGTACGATTCTCGAATCTACATGCGAGCCGATCGTTTTCGGAAACGGTCCGAAGCGATACTGATCCACGAGTATGTTCACTTCCTTCTGGATGAATTGCGAGATACTACCGGTGCTCCATCCCTACCTGCTTGGCTGAACGAAGGTACCGCTACCTATTACGAATACGTACTAGGGGGTAAAGGGGAGCGGTCAGAGGCGATAAAAGCCCAGATTTACCGCAGCACCGATCTGGCCAGACAGGCGGCTGAGTCAGGAGACCTGATTTCCTTGCGACAACTTGAAAGCCAGTCAAAGTGGAATTCCCGAAAAGACTCAGCTGATATCAGCCTTCAATACGCGGAAGCCCACATGGCCGTGAGGTACCTGACCGAAACCTATGGAGATGATGCCCTTGTCGCTATCGTCGAAAGCATGGGCCGGGATCGTATCCATCCCATTGATAATGCGATGCGCGATGTTTTCGGGCTGAAATTCGAGCAATTCGAGGAGCAGTTCGTCCAGTGGCTGAAGACTTGGGAGGACCCCGAGCGAGAAGAAATTCGGGCGTATATACAGGTGCTCAACGATATAATGGCGGACATCGATGCTATCAGTGCCCGGCGGACTAACGATCTGACCAATGGGGCTTCTTTGGCTCAACTGGTACAAACACAGAGAAGCCTGGTTTCCGACTCAGAGCGGTTGTTAGCTCGTTTAGAGGACAAGGCTCCAGCACCGCGATTAGAGCCGATACACCAAGCTGGCTTGGCCTTCCTAGGCCGGCTGACCCAGTGGCTAACCCTGGAGCTGGAATTCTCAGAGTCCGGCGAGAATAGCAAGTTGACACAAGCCGAGGATATGAAGGCGGAAATCATCGCCCGTGAAACCCTGCTACGCCGGCGTATGTCCGAGGTCGAATTTGCTTACAACCTTGGAGGATACTGATAATACTTGGGTATCCCCAATTAAGACTGCGCCGGAGGCGAGGGCTTCTGGCTTGAATCAGATATAACTAAGATGAAAAGGCCGGCCCGAAGGCCGGCCTTTTTGAACGAACGAGTCAGCGGGAGTTGATGGATTTGGCTGCGCCTCTACACACTTGGCGGCGGCCAGCTAGCCCTTCAGGTACTTGTCGAACCAGGCCATAGCCTTGGCCCAGGCATCCCTGGCCGACTCGGGCCGGTAGCTGCTCCGGGCGTTGCAGTTGAAACCGTGCCCGCAACCCGGATACGTGTGGAACTCGTGGTCCTTGCCCAACCTGGTCAGCTCGGCGTCTATCTTGGCCACATCTTCGGGCGACGGGTTCTGGTCCTCCTCGCCAAACAGTCCCAGCACCGGAGATGTAATCTTGGACGTCTGCTCAAAGGGAGAGGGGCCGTCGCCCAGAGCGCCCAAGATGCGTCCGCCGTAGTAGACCACCGTGGCCTTCAGGTCAGACACATTGCACGCCGCCAGGTAGGAAACCCGGCCCCCAAAGCAGAAGCCGACGATGCCGATGCGGTCCGACTGCACGAATGGCTGGGCTTTCAGGTAGTTCACGGCCGCTTGCACGTCGGCTACGATTCCAGCGTCGGTGCAGTTGCCCATGCGGGCCAGGGCGGGGTCCATTTCTTCGTGCAGCCCCATGGTCATGCGGCCTTCCCGGTGGAACATGGCCGGGGCCAGGCCCACGTAGCCCTGGGCCGGGAAACGGTCGGTCAGAAACTGAATATGGGAGTTGACGCCCCAAATTTCCTGGATTACCACTACCGCGGGATGGCTGTCGGACCCCTCGGGCTGGGCCAAGTAAGCCTCCATGGTCTGTCCGCCAACATCTATGTCTACCCATTTTTGCGGCATTACAAGCCCTCCTTAGTTAGTTGTGCTGCGGTGGATCGCGAGGAACCGGCATATTTTACCACGGCGGCGCCGCCGGCGTGCGTTCCCGGTTTCTCTTAAAGATGGGCGCGGTGGCTACGCGTTTTTGGTCCGTTGCAGGGCGGCCGACGAACGGGCCTCGGGCGGCAGCGATTCCTCCCAGTGCGGAATAAGGTGATGGGCGGTGTTGGGCAACGCCACGATGGAAATTACTCCGACCAGACTTAGGCCGAAGGACAGCCACACGGACGCGGTGTAGTTTCCAGTCTGGGTCCAGATAAACCCGCCTATCACCAGCCCCAGCGCCATCCCCATGCCGCCTCCCAATGTTTGCCAGCCGTAGGTGGTCCCCATGGGGCCATGGCCGTAGTACTGGCGGTTTATGACGGGAAACGCGGTCATCTCGCCGCCCACGCCAATCCCGAAAAGCACCGCGAACAAGTAGAAGACCCACAGGTCATGGGCTACCAGCAGCATCAGTACCGGGAGGCTCTGCAACGCAAAGGAGACTGCCATGACTCCCTTGCTGCCAAACCGGTCGGCCGCCACGGGTACAAGGAATCTGGTGAGGCTACTGACAATGGTTAAGGCGCCGTACACCCCCGCTGCCGCGCCGATCGAAATACCCCGCTCCACCGCCATCGCCGCCAACCCCATCAAGATAATGTTGTGGCCGGCGCAACCCCAAAAGTGGATGCCGATCAGGTTCCAGAAAGCGTTGGTTCGCTGTGCGTGTTGCAGAAATACGCTGGTTCGCACCTTGGCCGTGCGGCCTTCCTGGAGACGCTCCAAAGGATCGTTGTCCGAGGCGCCCAGAGGCTTGAGCCCGATGGCGCCGGGCTCGTTGTGGAACAACCGTAGCAGCAACAACATCAGTGCTGCTCCCACCAATCCGGGCAGCCAGAACGTCCAGTTCAGACCCAGGGTAAATAACAGAGGAACCAGCACTATGGCCACACCGGTACCCAGGCCTGGCAGCGACTGTAGCGTCCCCATGGCCACACCCAACCGTGTCTTAAACCACAGGGTAACGGCGGCTAACAATGGGACTTGGAAAATGGCCATTGATGCCGCCAGGATAACCCCAAAGTACAGGTAGAACTGCCAAAGGTGAGTCATGGTACCGGTGAGCATCATGCCCACCAGAAATATAACCGCACCCAGGACCATCACCCGGCGGATACCGTAACGGTCGCCTATCCAGCCGGCGATAGGGCTGAACAAGGCAGCGAAAATCCATTGCAGGGCAAAAACCCCGAAGATGCCGAAAATACTCCAGCCGAAAAGGTCCTGAAAGTAGGGCACCAACACGCCGGGGGCGAAGCGTACGGCTGAGGTGATCGTCCACATCACCGAGGCCACGCCCACGATCACCCAGGCGTAATGAATTCTTAGAGACCCTACGGAAAGATTCCCTGGTCTCAAGCTAACTTTAAGCATTCCAATCTCCGGCGGGAGACCTGCCCTATGTAACCCCGGCCTTGGGGGCGATCTTACTATGGGGATGCAGTCGAGCGGGCCTCAGGCGGCAGCGATTCCTCCCAGTTCGGAATTAAGGGTCGAGAGGTGGTGGGTAGCAGCAGGACGGAGACCAAACCCACCAGGCTCAGAGCAGAAGATAGGATCACCGGACTGGCGAACTGGCCCGTGATGTCCCACAAGATGCCGCCAACCAACGGCCCTAATCCCATACCAAGACCATTTCCCAGCATCTGCCACCCGTAGACTGTGCCTATGGGGGCATAGCCGAAGTACTGACGGTTTATGATGGGGAAAGCAGGTACCTCCCCACCCAAGCCTATTCCGAAAAGACCGGCAAAAAGGTAGAAGGCCCAGGGGTCCTGGGACAAGAGAAGAATCAAAGGAGGCAAGACTTGCAGGGTGAAACATACGGCCATGACGGCTTTGGCGCCCGAGCGGTCCGCTATTACCGGGGCCAAAAAACGGGAGACCATGCTAAGGACGTTCAGGGTAATATAGGACCCTATGGCCGCGTCCCAGGATAAGCCTCGGTCTATTGCCATAGCTACCAGGAAGACCACGAAGATGTTGTGGCCCATACATCCCCAGAAGTGAATGCCGATGAGGTTCCAGAAGGCGTGGGTGCCCTGGGCCTGACGAAGGAAAACGCTGGCCCTTATCTTGGCCGTGTCGTCCTGTCGTAACCTTGCGATAGGCTCATCGCTGGGGGCGCCCACGGGCCTCAAGCCTATTTCAGCGGGTTCGTTGTAAAAAGCCCGGATCAGTAACAGCAGGAGCACTCCGCCAATAATTCCGGGAAACCAGAAGGTCCATTTCAGCCCGAACTGGGCGAAAAGAAAGGCTATCAGGGGAATAAGCAGCACGGTTCCCGAGGCCTGAAGGGCCTGCAGAGTGCCCATGGCCAAGCCCAGGTGCTTCCTGAACCAAACAGTGACTCCTGAGACCAGAGGCACCTGGAAGACGGACATGGCGCCACCAAGTAGGATGCCGAAGTACAGGTAGAATTGCCACAAGTGGGTCATGGTCCCCGTAAGCAGCATGCCGGCAATGAACAGAAGCGCGCCGAATAACATGATGCGGCGAACTCCATGCCGGTCCCCCAGCCAGCCCATCGCAGGCCCCAAGAGTCCCGATAGGAACCACTGGAGGCTGAAAGCAAAGGCAATGGTGCCGTAGCTCCAACCAAACCCCGCAGGGTCTTGTAGATGGGGTATCAACACGGTGGCCGAAAACCGGATGGAGCTGCTGACCATCCACATCACCGAGGCCACGCCCACGATCACCCAGGCGTAATGGACACGGTGGGACCCCACCCCCAGGTCAGCCGGGCTCAAACTGATTTTCAGCATCGATGCTCCTGTTTTGCTTCGCCCCATTATAGCTGAGGCGCTAGGTGGCCTCAATGTTACCCACGGGGTCGACTGATGTGCTTCGGCCACCTGTGCCTAATCGGAAATATGGGGAAACGGTACAATTTCGAGGCCGACGGGGCTTTCGGCCAACGGGGGGTGGAGGCCCGTCCCGATGTTCTGGTATACACCACGCCGCCACTGGGACGGACATGGAGGTAACCGGGCTCGTTACCGGAAATCAGCTTGCAATAGCAGCCTGCTGGAGCCGGGGAAGGCTTATCTGTACACCGTCGACCTGTGGGCCACCAGCAACGTGTTTCCAGCGGGGCACCGCATAAGGGTAGAGGTGTCCAGCAGCAACTTCCCCCGCTTTGACCGCAACACCAACACCGGGGGCGCCATCGCCGAGGATGCCAGCTTCAAGCCTGCTTTGCAGACGGTCTTGCATGACTCCCAGCATCCGTCCCGCATCACGCTGCCCTTGGTGCCCAGGTAACGGGATTAGCCGGCTGATTCAGGGAACGTGGGCGGGAATCTCACAGGAACGATCGGCCGAGTCGCCTTTTCCGTCCTGTCCGTCGCACAGGTCCATCCCGTCGCCACCTATCAGATCGTCGTCTCCGTCCCCGCCAAATAGCACGTCGTCGCCTGATCCCCCGAACAGGAGGTCGTCACCCGGGCCTCCCCGAAGCACATCGTTGCCTGGTCCTGCGGCCAGGAAGTCGCGGCCCGGTCCGCCCTGGATAACGTCCCTGCCACCCCGGCTGATGACGATGTCGTTGCCCGGCCCCCCGCTGATAAAGTCATTCCCGTCGCCTCCTTCCAGCCAGTCGTTTCCGTCCAGGCCGATGATAATGAGGTCGATGGTGGACCCTTTACAGTTGATAAAATCGTGGCCAGGCGTGCCAATCACGAGTCTGCCGGTTTGTACCCCGTTGCCGGTACAGGCCGATTGGGACAGGGCCACGCTGTCCCCGGACATGGAGACAGCGGCAGCCAGCAGGGCCACCAGAGCCAACGTAGCAGGCTTTTTCATGGAATCGCTCCAAGAAGATTGCAGCTATACCTTACTCTGGTGGCCCGGCGGTTGCCACCGCCGGTGGCGACCGGCCTTGCCCCAAAACTGTCATCCTGATCCTTCCGCAGAAGGAGAAGGATCTTCCTCGCGTGGCTTACCTGGGGGGAGACCCTTCGACAAGCTCAGGGTGACACGCTGGGGCCGACTTTTGAGGCAAGGGCGTGGCGACCTGAACACCGGCGTGCAGCCGTTCCCTGAGGTATTATTGAAGTTCTTGCGATAGCCCATTTACTGGAGTGCCCCATGGACAACCAGGACCAATCCATGGCCGGAAAAACCTGCCTGGTCACCGGAGCCACCGCGGGCATCGGGAAAGAAACCGCCTTGGGCCTGGCCCGGCAAGGCGCGACCGTGGTGGTCGCCGGCCGCAACCGAGAGCGATGCACGGCGACGGTGGAGCAAATCAAAGCGCAGACTGGAAACTCATCTGTGGATTTCCTCGTGGCCGACCTGTCTTCGTTGCAGGAAGTCCGAAAGCTGGCCGGCCAGGTCAAAGAAAGCTACCCCCGGCTGGACGTGCTGGTGAACAACGCCGGAGCCATCATGCTGTCCCGGCGCCTGAGCGTGGACGGCATAGAATTGACCATTGCCCTGAACCATCTGAGCTATTTTTTGCTGACGAATCTGCTGCTGGACCGCCTGGCGGCCAGCGCTCCGGCCCGCATCGTCAACGTGTCGTCGTCGTCTCACCGGAAAGCCAGGATTCGTTTTGACGACCTTGAAGGACAACGGCGGTATGGTGGAATGCGGGCTTACTCCCAGTCCAAGCTGGCCAACGTATTCTTCACCTACGAGCTGGCACGGCGGCTGGAGGGTACCGGGGTCACGGCCAACGCCCTGCACCCGGGGCTGGTGGCAACCAACTTTCTTTCCAATAATGGAAAGCTGGGACAGTTCTTATGCTTTTTCATGGGTCTTAGAGGCATGAGCGCGCCAAAAGGGGCCCTGACCAGTATTTACCTGGCCAGCTCCGCCGAAGTGGAAGGCGTAACCGGACGGTTCTACGAAAAATCCAGAGAGGTTCGGTCATCTCCGTCCTCCTACGACCGGTCAGTCGCCGAACGGCTGTGGCAGGTCAGCGCCGAGATGACAGGGTTGGACGCCTGAGGATGTGGGGTTAGATTGACATAAACATCTCCCCAAACTACACTCGCAGTCCCCTGACCGGATATCAACGATTCTCACCACGGAAGGGCAACAAAGTAGGGGAAACTAAGACCTCCCAACAAAACTTACAGTATGTCATTCTGATCCTTCCGCAGAAGGAGAAGAATCTCCCTTCGCGTTGGGGGAAGATTCTTCGCCGCTGCGCTCCTCAGAATGACACTCCACGGTTTTATTGGAGGGTCTAAGCCGGAAGATTGACCCAAACCCATCACGGAGGCAGGAAATGCCGGACGCCAGAGTAGACACCATAATCAGGGGTGGCCAGGTGGTCACTTCCTCCCAGGTTTACGAATGCGCCATCGCCATCGTGGGCGAGAAGATCGTCGCATTGGGTCCCGAGCAGTACCTGCCCCCGGCGGACCGCTACATCGACGCTGAAGGCAAGTTCGTGCTGCCCGGTCTGATTGACTGCCACGTGCACCTGGACGGCCACGACAACTATGCCGTGGGGGCCAGGGCGGCCGCCATGGCCGGGCTTACCACCTTGATCCCCTTTGGCACCTACAACCTGGAGGGCGATGAGACCCTGCCGGACGCCATCAACCGCACCCGGGAGGAAATAGAAAGCAGCGCGGTGGTGGACTTCGGCTTCCACTTCATCCTGCAAAACCGCCCATCCATCCTGAAGAGCCTGCCCCAGGCCCTGGAGATGGGGGTCAAGTCTTTCAAGCTGTCCCTGACCTACAAGAAGCG
>JADFFS010000276.1 GCA_022568195.1 Chloroflexota bacterium
TCCCAGAGACACTAAAACTGAGTCCCGGAGCGTTAACTGCCCCAGGGGAGGATACTGGCTGGTCAGACCGTTTATCGGGTTTGAGCCGCTGCCGCGTCGTAAGTGTCGGTGGCCCGCTGGATGGCTGCTCTACGGTTGGTCTGTAGGGTCTCCTTGATGTCGCTGGCCCAGCGGCTGGACATCTCAATACCGGCAAGGCTGCCCTGGAAGCGAGGCATGACGTACCGGGCCAGCAACTCGTAGCTACGCAAGATTTTCTCACGGGGAGCCCAGTCCTCCACCCGGATCATAAAGCTGCCAAAGCCGCCGCTCATTTCTTGTAGTCTTTCGATCCCGGCGACGCAATCGTCGGGCGTTCCCACGATCCACTGGTTGTGCTCCACCATATAGTCGACAATCTGGTCTTCGGGCACATCTGGAGCCGGGTTGCCCAGCGTGTTCTGGAAATACTCGGTGACTATGCGAGCGCCGCCCACCCGAATATCCGCGTAGGCCTCTTCGCGGGTTTCGGCGAGATGCATTCCGGAGACGATGCCCCAGTCTTCACGGCGAACGGTTTGGCCGTGTTTTGCGGCCGACTCCTCGGCGATGGCCCACAGGTCCTTCAACGTGGTTTTGCGCACGGTGCCCCGGGGTACCGCCATCGACAACACTGCCGCGCCGTACTTGCCCGCCAGGGTCACGCCCGCTGGCGATTCCACCGAGGCAACTGCCACCGGTACGTGGGGCTGCTGATATGGGCGGAGTTGGAGGTGAGCATCGTGTAGCTCAAACCAGTCGCTCTTGTAGGTGATTGGTTCGGTCTCGGTCATCAGCCGCAGGATGATGCCCAAGGACTCGTCCATCATTTCCCGTTGCCGCGACGGGTCGATGCCCAGCATGTAGGCGTCGGTTCCCAGGGCGCCGGGACCCACGCCCAGGATTACCCTGCCTCGGGTCAGGTGGTCCAACAATACCATCCGGTTGGCCACCATCAGTGGGTGATGGTAGGGCAGGCTGATGACCCCGGTGCCAAGGCGGATGTGCCGGGTGCGTTCGGCGGCGGTTGCTATGAAGATTTCTGGCGATGCGATGGTCTCCCAACCGGCGCTGTGGTGTTCACCGATGTAGGCTTCGTCGAACCCCAGGTAGTCCAGCCACTGGAGCAACTCCAAGTCACGCTCTATGGCCAGCGTTGGGTTTTCTCCAACCCTGTGGAAGGGCGCCAGGAAAACCCCGAACTTCATTCTTTGGGATGCGGTCATGTGGTCATCCTCCCGTCCGAAACATCCTGTATCAGGTGCTGTCGCCCTGGCCTGGGCCTTTTTGCGGCCTGACGCTGTACTTGGCGCAACGGGGCAGCAGCCTGGTAGAGGGCTTGAACCATTCTAACACTCAGGGCGACGCCCATCTATCGGATAATCGGCCGCCTCTATCATTGCCGAATCTTTGGATACCACGGGCCTACTCAAGCTCCCACAACTCTGCTGCGGCGTTCCATGATAACGGTGTCGCGCCAATGCCCGTGTAGGGAGCTGATGCGCTCCCGGTAGCCGACTTCCCGGAACCCGCAACCCTTGTGAATCGCGATGCTGGCCGTGTTTTCGGGGAATATGCTGGCTTGCAAGGTCCAAACGCCGGATTCTTCCGACCGGCGGACCAGCTCTCGCAACAAGGCGTTGCCCGCGCCCAATCCCCGGGCGCCGGACGCGACGTAGATGCTTACCTCGGCGACTCCGGAGTAGGCCGGTCTTCGAGAAACCGGGCTCAGGGCGGCCCAACCCCCAACCCAGTCTCCCGACCGGGCCACCAGGCGGCATGAGGTCAGGTGGTGACCGTCCCAATCGTGCCATTCGGGCGCTTGGGTCTCGAAGGTGGCGTTCCCCGTGGCGAGCCCCTCCACGTAAGGGTTCCTGACTGCGGACCAGTCGCCGTCCCGCATGATGTCCAGAGTGAAATCCATGGGCCCCGTTGGGGTCCGGCCGGTCAAATAACTGCCGTAGGACGATTGCCGCGCGTATACAGCGCAGTGACCAAGTCTACCTGACCGGTTTCGCCCCAGGCCTGGCCCCGGCCCTGAACGTTGATGAACCACCGGACTACCGGTCAACAAGGAGATTGGCCGACGGAATTTCAGCGGTGGTCAGCGGGCCCGACGCGGACTGCGCACCCTTGAAATGCAACATCGGGGTCAACATGTGACCCCGATGTCTTCGTGCCAGTTTGTCCTCCCCAGCCACCGGATTGCTGCCGGTCGCCACTCCTTCACTGGGGGAGCCACCAACGGCGGTAAGGCCCTCGGCCTTCCTCCAAATCGGCATCTCTTCTGGCTACGTTCTAGCCGGAAGTTAGTTTGTGGACAGGCTAATCACGAAAATGCAGTCAAAGGTTACCTCGGTGCCAGGTCCCGCGAATTTGGACAGGTCTACTGTGCCAGAGAGCCGGGTGCTACCCGTTACTCCCTTGTATTTGCCAGTGCCCATTTCAGCTAGGATATTGTCCCCACTGGATACCTCGCCCGTGACGTGGGTTGCTCCAGACGTGGGAAGGGGGTCCGAGACCGGCTGAGCAGTCGTCAGGCTAATGGATACTATTGTACCCTCATCGAATTTGAAGAAGGTGGTGTTTTCTAGTTGCATGCCACCGCCGTCGCCAATCGGTTTGATACTATTGAGGTCTAGGCAGTCAGTACCTTTGCCTATCACTTTCCCGTTACTCGGATCAAACAAATCTACGTCAAAGCATTCCATCGGAGAGCCGTTAATATCTCGCGTCTCCCCCGTTGCGGTGCCAGCGAGCACGACGGCTATTTGCATACCCGAATCCGTCTCTTTAAAGCCAGGCGCCAGTTGCTTCTCTAGCTCTTGTATCCGCGTCTGCGCCGTTTGTGCGTTCGACTGCGCGGTCTGTAGATTCGCTGTGACCGCCGCCAATTGTTCCTCGC
>JADFFS010000115.1 GCA_022568195.1 Chloroflexota bacterium
TTCCAAAATAACGTGGTACCAGTCTGGTGCTCCAATTTAGGTAGAAGGAGTTCGGGTCATGGTCAAACCAATGCAACTGGGACACACCAACATACGGGTCAAGGACTTGGGTCTGTCCGAACGGTTTTACACCCAGGCGCTGGGACTGAACGTGGTAAGCCGGCGGGAAAATGGTGTAAACCTCAGCGCTCGGGAGCACTCCCAAGAGCTGGTGCTGAGAGAGATAGGTCCGAGGGACAAGGAAGCAGAGGTCAAGAGTGTCGGAACCAACCACCTGGCTTGGGAGATGGCCTCCTTCGACGACCTGCAGGCGATTTGCCACCAGCTTATGTCAACGGGCATAAAACTAACGCGTATCCGGTCCGTTAGCTATGCGGTGGGCGTCTATTTCAGCGACCCCGACGGCAACAGCAACGAGGTGTATTTCGAGGATGTGGAGGCCTTCCGGCGTGGGCCAGAAGAGGGTGAATACCATCGAAAGTTGGAAGGTGTCTCGGTCTAGGGGTCTCTGTTTAACCAAATAGAAGCCCCCTCAAGGTAATTCCAGCGGGTTACCAACCCGTCCAGTTACAATCGGGTCCGCTCCCCTCAGGGAACGCAAGGAGGATGGCAATGCGCATCGGACTGATGATGGAGTGCGACTACCGGGAAGGCCGGACCCAGGACGAGGCCTTTGACGAGGCCTTTACCACGGCGGAGTCGGCCGAGGAGTGGGGATTCGGCGGAGTGTGGCTGGCAGAACGCCACTTCGCTCCTCCCTGGGGGCCGGGGGCGATCCCGTCGGTGGTGTCTTCACCCTTGATATTCGCCACCGCCATCGCCTCGCGGACCAGCAGGATCCGGGTGGGTACCGCCGTGCTGGTGCTGCCCCTGGGACACCCGGTCCGCATGGCTGAGGAAGTCGCCACCCTGGACAACATCAGCCGGGGCAGGCTGGATCTGGGCATCGGCCGCAGCGGGTTTCCCAGGGCTTACGAGGGCTACGACATTCCCTACTCGGAGAGCCGCGAGCGGTTTGGGGAATATCTGGAGGTGATGCGCCGGGCCTGGACCGAAGACCGGTTCTCCTACCAGGGCAACTACTACAGCTTCCAGGACGTTTGTCTCATCCCCAAGCCCTACCAAAAGCCACATCCCCCCCTGCGCTACGCCGCATCCAGCCGGGAGACCTTTGCCACCATGGGGACTCAGGGCATGCCCATATTCGTGGGCTTGGGAGGCGCCGCGGTGTCCGACCTGGAGGAAGCTATCCCCGAGTACCGGGCTGCCTGGCGCGAAGCGGGCCACCCGGGGGACGGCGACGTCGTGCTGCGGGTGTCGATCTACGTGGCCGAGGACATGGAGCGGGCCCTGTCCGAGCCGCAGGCCAGCGCCATGCGTTATTACGACCGCATCCGCCAGATGTACATCAATACGGCTGGGTCCTACGGCGGCGACGCCCGGGCGGAGCGGGCGCAGAGGCTGGAAAATATTACCTACGAGGACGTGCTCCAAGACCGCATGGTGTTCGGCACGCCTGAATCGGTGGCGGCACGGTTGGGCGAGCTGCGGGAGCAACTGGGCCTCACCGGGGTAATCATGGAGTCCAATGTGGGAGGAATAATCCCCCAGGACAGAGTCTTAAACTCGGTGCGCTTGTTCGGTCAGGAAGTCGGCCCCGCCCTGGCATAATCCTCCGCTCTCCAACCGGCTTTGCCTGAAAAGCGCCCCCAACGTGTCACCCTGAGCCTGTCGAAGAGTCTCCCCCAGGTGGACCACGCAAGGAAGATCCTTCTCCTTCTGCGGAAGGATCAGGATGACAGTTTGGGGCAAGGCCGCTCTGACCGGGCTCAACCCAGACTGCGGAACTAGAGCCTGGGGAGTAGAAATTCCTCCAGCGCCACCGCCAAGCCGTCTTCGCTGGCCGGCGGAGCGATGTAGTCGGCCATGTCCTTCAGTTCTTGGGGAGCGTCCCCCATGGCAATTCCCACGCCGCAGACCCGAAGCATTGGTATGTCGTTGTAGCTGTCCCCGGCGGCCGCCATGTCCCCGGTTTCCACCCCGAGCATTCCCGCAAGCCGGGTAATTGCTGTGGCCTTATCCACTCCCTGGCGGGTGAAGTCCACCGCCCACAATCCGTTGTAGGGTAGATACACCTTGATCGCTTGCAGGTCCCGGCCGGCGTAAGCAGCGACTACGCGATCGGCGACTTCTTCCTCCATATCCAGACCGGACACCCGGATCAGGTTCCAGTGGGGAACCTGGCTCATCTGGGTCAAGGAGCCTTGGGGATGGGTAGCTATGAAGGCCGCGCCCATGGCGTCCAGCCTGGTGACGATCTCCTGGGCGTCTTGGGGGTCCAAAGGGTCGTGCCACAGGATACGCCCGGTGGCCGGGTCCAGGATGGTGGCTCCACCGTCGCTAACCTGCGGCGAGGTCAGGCCAAGCTGGCGAGCGTACTTGAGGGTGTCGGCGGGTTCCCGGCCGGTGGCGATGGTGACCGGAAGCCTGCTGGAAACCTGGGTAACTGCTCGGGCGACCCGGGCCGAAATCCGCTCGCTCCGGTCGATGAGGGTGCCGTCCAGGTCCACCACCAATGCCCGAATCAATGCGCACCTGGTCCAGGTGGATTCTGTCCTTGAGGGCTCATGACACCATTACTTTCAGCCCCACTCGCCAAATGTCATTCTGAATCCGCCGCAGGCGGATGAAGAATCTGGGGCGGGGCGTAGTTGCCCATCACCCCAGATCCCTCGCTTCTCTCGGGATGACATAGAGAGGTCCCGATGGGAGTCAAACACCGCCGTGTGATGGGCCTTCGGAGAAAGGTTTACCACGTCTTAGCCATCCCCATGATTGGGGAAGGGACTGTTCGCCGCCCCAGGGATTCGGTAATCGGTTACCCAGCAAAGGCCGGGATAACCTCCTGGCCGAACAGTTTGAGAGATTTGGTCGACTGCTCCAAGGGCATGGGACCGAAGCGGTGGTTGGCGCAGAAGATGTCGTAGCCGATCAGCTCGGACTGCTCCTTGAGCTTCCGGGTTACGGTTTCCGGGCTTCCTATCAGGGCCAGGCCGTTGTCGATCCAGAAGTCATAGGACGTGCTCATTCCCTGGAACACCCGGCTCAATTCTCGCGCGGTGGGGCTGTCGTCCAGGCCCTTGAAGCCTATGCGGGTGTTGGCCAGGCCTTCCCTCCCCAGGTTGCGGGAGGCAAGCATCACCGGCTCGGCCTCCTCGCGGGCGATCTGGTCGGTCTCGGCAACGTGCACCACGCGCATCAGGAAGGTGCGGGGCATGGGCCCCGGGTGCTCGCATTCCCGCCATACCTTGCGGAAATACTCGAACTTCTCCGCCACGACGGTGTCAACGTCCAAGTTCTGCGAAACGTGGAAGTTCTTCTTGGCGGCGTACTCCAAGGACGCGTGGCTGTGGGCGCCCACCCAGACGGGCGGATGGGGCTGCTGGTAGGGCTTGGGCACCGGCAGGGCTTCGTCAAATTTCCAGTATTCCCCGTCGTAGGTAACCTCGTCCTGGGTCCAGGCCTTGATGATTATGTCCAGGGCTTCCGAGGACATCTTTTGGCGTTCGCTGAAGGGCAGGTTCCAGCGGATGAACTCATGTTCGTGGACGCCGATTCCGGTACCGAACTCCAGCCGCCCGTGGGACAGATGGTCCAGCATGGCGGCTTCTTCCGCCAGCCGCATGGGGTTGTAGAAGGGCAACTGGTAGATCATCACGCCTATTCTTATCTTGCTGGTACGCTGGGCCACGGCGCACAGGTACACGCTGGGCGCGGTGATCTGTCCTACATGGGAGTTTTGATGCTCGATGATGTAGTAGGAGTTGTACCCCAGCTCTTCGGCCATCTGGGCTTCCGCCAAGTGTTGGTCGTAGATGTCCGCAGCCACGGGAGACAGGGACATCTCGTGCTTCCCGAAGCCGTCCCAAAGAGCAAATTCCAATTTCCCCATGTTAATCCCCCTCGCTTTCCTTAGGGTATGTGTGACATGTCATTCTGAGCCCGTCGGCTGCGCTCAGGATAAACTCCGCGAAGAATCTGGGGTGGCAGGGAGTGACCCCGCCCCGGATGCTTCACCGCTGCGGCTGGATCAGCATGACAGTGGAGATGTGCCTGGCATTCTCACACAATCTCTTAAGGGATTTCACTGCCGCGATAGGAATATTGAACGGGCTCCCAAAAAAATCGTCCCTAGTCTAGAAGGATGTACCAACCGCCAAGGCCGAGCTTAGGCTGCCCGTCTAGAGATAGCTTATAAGAGTAGATGGCGACCAGCCTGCACGGCGTGGTCGCCATCTACTAATGGGTCGATCTATACCAAAGGGGCCTAGGAGAATACAAGCTCCTTGTTCTTTCGGCCGGGGCTGCGCATTTCGGCCAGACCGTCGGAAGCTTTTTCGAAGCTGTTGCAGAAAAGCTCGATGCCGATGCCGTCGGGGTCCGAGATGTAAATGCTCTTGGTCATGCCGTGGTCGGTCACGCGCATCTCAATGCCCAAGTCGGTCAATTTCTTGTGGTACTCCGTGAGCATGTCCCAGTTTTCAACCTGCAGTGCCATGTGGTTCAGTCCCAGCCCGCCGGGGGTCACCGGGGCGGCGTCGGGAGCCGCCTGGAACAGGGCCAGGTCGTGGTGGATTTTACCGCAGGTCAGAAAGGTGCCGAAGCCGGGGCGCTCAACAGAGATCTCGAAACCCAGCACTTCGGTGTAAAACTTGGTCGATGCGTCTTGGTCACTAACATTCACGACCAAGTGTCCTACCCTTTTGGGTTGTGCCATGTTGCATCCTCCTCGGATTTTCATTCGTTCGCTTGCGGAGGTGTGTGAATTCCGCAAAGTTAAGAAATACTATACGCCTCAGATAGGAAAAAGCCAATAGAAATTATCGTAAATAGGCAACGGGGTGAGGAGCCCTCCCAGCCTGGACTAGTCCGGCCGGTCCAGAAACTCCCGTACTCGCTGCATCGCCGGGTCTTTGTTGTAGTTGTTGTACAGCAGTATGGCGTTTCTCACCGGGTCGCCGCCAAAGAAGCGCTCGTATAGCACCTGGCGGCCGCCAAAGGAGCTGCAAGCAACGTCCCAGGCCAGATGAAACAGCTTGGCCCGGTCTCGGGCTGTAGCCTCGTCTGTGGCCAGATACTTGTCGATCTCGGGCCCCAAGGGCGATTCGAAGTCGGCCTCGGCGGGCAGGACCATCAAGCTGCTGGCCCCCAGAAGCTGAATGATCTCCACCATCCGCGGATAAATCATCCTGGGGAACAGGTTGCGGCCTGCCGTCAAAGGCGCCGCGGCCGGACACATGACGCCCCACTGGTTGGGCTCCGCATCGGCCTCCGCCGCCCGTAAACAGGCTTTCAAAAGCTCCAGGTAGGCGGCCAGCTCCCCTACGCGTTCCTGCACGTGGTCTATCTGGCCCGACCCCAGGGCCTCCACCATCAGGGACGCCAGGCCCAGGATGAACTCGGCTTTAACCACGCAGCGGGTGGTTACTTGATGGCCGGTGTGGGAGTTCATCTGGGTCGCGGTGCCGTGGTTGTTGCACATGTCCACGTCGCTCAGCAGGAACACCCGCTCCCAGGGCACCAGAACGTCGTCGAAGAACACCACGGCGTCCATCTCTTCGAAGCGGGAGCCCAGGGGATGGTCGAAGTGGGACCGGCCCACGTCAAAGCTCTCACGGCACAGGAACTTCAATCCTGGGGTATCGCAGGGTATGGCGAAAGCAAAGGCTTGGCGCCAGGCGTCTTCGCCCAGCAGGTGGGTCCTGGTGGGGTAAACAACCAGCTCATCGGAGATGGGTCCCAGCGTCGCCAGGATGCGGCTGCCCCGTACGACTATTCCTGCGTCGGTCTCCCGCATCACGGTGAGCGCGACCTGATCGTCCAGGTTGTCCACCACGCCCGGGATACGGCTGCGTTGCAGGTTTACCAAAGTGTGGGTCAGGGTGACGTCGTTCTCCCGGATGAACTCGTAATAGCTAAGGACGTTCTTCTCGAATTCGGGACGGTTCCTGCCAAAGTACTCCGCCGCCCCCGCCCAAGCGGTCACCGCCACGTTGAGAAAGTCGGGGGTGCGGGCCATCATGCCGCATCCGGTCCAGGCCCACCGGGTCATCATATTCCGGCGCCGGTCCAGGTCATCGTGGGTCTTGGGAAGGAGGAAAGAAAGCCCCACCGGTTCTCCGCTGCTGGGAGAGGCGTAGGTCATCTCCTCCCGCAGGCCGGGCTGGTGCTGCAGGTCGTAGAGGGCGGCCACCGAGCGGACGCCGTTGCGCAAAGCGGGATGGGTCGTTACGTCCTCCACCCTTTCCCCGCGGATCCACACCTCCCGGGGACGCTGGCTGAGACCGTCGATGTATTGGGCTCCTGTCTTCGCTGGCATATATCTCTCTCTCGCCCTCGCGCTGGTTGGCTATCCTCGCGGTGGGGAGTGTAGCAAGGGAGGAAAAGGGGTGTCAAAGATTCCGGTGGCGGTGATACAAGGTTGTCTGTTTACAAGACCTGGTTGCTGGGCATGGTGAGCCCGATGTGGTATTTTACACTGGCACCTAACCAGCAAGCGGCGCGCTGTTGCACGAGGAGGTCTCTGATGAAAGGTCGGGTGGTTGTAATCAAGGAGTATGGCAAGCCCTTCGAGATAGAAGAGTACGATGTTCCCGAGCCGGAGCAGGGCGCGGTGTTGCTGCGAATGACCCAGGCGGGCATCTGCGGATCCGACCTCCATATTTGGCGTGGGGACCAGGTCAACGTACCCCTGCCGCCCTCGGGACGGTTGATGGGCCACGAGGGCACCGGAGTAGTGGAGCAACTGGGGCCCGGAGTAGCCACCGACTCCCTGAACACGCCGGTTAAAGAGGGCGACCGGATAGTCTACTCGGCGGTATTCCCCTGCTACCACTGCCATTTATGTTTGAGGGGAGACACCAACTGGTGCGTTAACCGTGGCTATGCCGCCGCCGGTGAGTACCCCTACTTTCGGGGCACCTACGCCGATTTCCTGTACCTTCCTCCGCGCCATCCCTTTTTCCGCGTGCCCGATGAGTTGCCCGACGACATCCTGGGGCCGGTCAATTGCGCCATGGGTACGGTGACCACCGGGCTGATGCGTGCCGGGGCCCGGGAAGGCCACACAGTGGTGATTCAGGGCGCCGGCGGCCTGGGCCTGCACGCTGTGGCCATGGCAAAGGACATGGGAGCCGGCCAGGTCATTGTGCTGGACCGGTTGGATAACCGCTTGCAGCTTGCGGAGGAGTTCGGCGCCGACCACACCATCAACATCGAGGAGTTCAACACGGCAGAAACCCGGGTACAGCGGGTCTGGGAGCTAACCAACGGCAGGGGCGCCGACGTGGTGATGGAGCTCGTCGGCCGGGCTGAGTTGCTGGCTGAAGGTATCGACATGCTCAGCAACGGCGGCACCTTTGTGGAAATCGGCGATATCGTCCGGGGTCGCGAGGTATCCATCGACCCGTCAAAGCTGCTTGCCGGCAAGAACATCGTGGGCTCCCTGATGTACCGCCCGGAGTTGTTGCCAACCCTGCTGGACTTCCTGGTGAGGAACCAGCACAAGCTGCCCTTCCACAAAATAATTTCCCACAAATTCCCCTTGGCGGACATCAACGAGGCCTTCCCTCAAGCGGAGTGGAACCAGCGCCAGACCCAGATTACCCGCGCCGTCCTTGTGCCTTAATTGTCCGCCCGCCGCTGATACAGCGTCGAGTTTATTGTGATAGATTGGCCGGTTCAGACGACCTGTCATTCCGAGGAGTGGAGCGACGACCCCGATAATATCGGGGTGGGGATGGGTGGAACTGCCCTACCCCAGATGCTTCGCCGCTTCGGCTGGCTCAGCATGACATTTTCGTACCGATGACATTAGTCACTTTGACCTGGGCATAGTACCAGGGGGTGTGGGCGGGAATAGATAGCGGTGAGGATAAGCCATGAAATTTGGACTGATGTACGAAATACAGATACCCGAGCCCCACTATCCAGGGATCGAGCAAGAGCGCTACAAGCAGGTCTTGGCCCAAGCCGAGCTGGCCGACCAGGTGGGTTTCGATTATTTCTGGACGGTGGAGCACCACTTTCTCAACGAGTTTTCCCACTGCTCGGCTCCCGAGGTGCTCTACGGGGCCATCTCCCAGCGCACCAAGCGCATCCGTATCGGACACGCAGTAACCCTGCTGCCCAGCCAGTACAACCATCCGATTAGAGTGGCCGAGCGAGTCGCGGTGTTGGATATTCTCAGCGACGGCCGCGCGGACCTGGGCACAGGCCGCTCCACGACGCTGATCGAGATGGACGGGTTCGAGGTCGACCCGGAGGAAACCAAGGCCCAGTGGGAAGAGGCGGTCTCTATCATCCCGCGCATGTGGACCGAGGACCCCTTCTCCCACGAGGGACGGTTCTTCAACATACCGGCCCGGTCGGTGATCCCAAAGCCGGTGCAGAAGCCTCATCCGCCGATATGGGTGGCCTGCAGCCAGCCCGACAGCTTCCGCGCCGCCGGCGAAATGGGGTTGGGAGTGCTTTGCTTCAACCTGGCCGGGTACGGCCAATTGAAGGAAAGGGTGGAAATGTACCGGGAAGGCCTGAAACACGCCAACCCCGTGGGGCAGTTCGTAAACGACCAATTGGCGGCCCTGTGCTTGATCCACTGCGGCGAAGACGACGAAGAGGCCCGAGCGGTGGCGGCCCCCGAGGGCGTGTGGTTCGTCAACAAGGCTGAAGAGTTGTACCGGCCCTGGCAAGGCCGGGATGTGCCCGATTCCTACAAATACGCCGTCAACGCCGTGCAGCAAGAACGGGTAGACAAGACTGCCCAGGACCACCTGGACTCGGGAGCCTTCGCCATGGGAAACCCGGACACGATTACCAAAGTTTTGCGGAAATACCAGGAAGCAGGCGTGGACCAAGTCCTGTGCTTCATGCAGATGGGCAACCTGGACCACTTCCGAATCATGGAATCGATCAAGCTATTCGGCCGCCAGGTGATTCCCTATTTTCAATAACGGGAGCCCGGGCCGGGGCTCAGTCCGAGGAGGGGAGCTTGCGCGGCTGCTGCAACTCCATCTCGGTTTCACAGCAGTTGACCACGCCTTCGCCGCCCTTGGTGCACAGCACGTTGCTGCCGCAGGTGGGGCACACGTAGCGTTTACCTAACTCGTTGGCCATGGAGAAGTTCTCCCAGGGCAGCGCCCGTTAGAATTCGAAATGTCTACTTCTTGAGTTCCAGAGGTTGGTTGCAGCACACAGCCGTGCCTTCGCCACCCCGGGTCACGATGAACTCGGAGCCGCACTTACCGCAGGTGTAGCGCTTGCCGGTTTCGTTAGCCACCAGATCAGCCCTCACATTTGATTTTCACCGATAATTTCGACTCCATTATAGACAAGGGCCAGACAGCCTTCAACACGCTGCGCCGTTACGGCAGCGTCGCTCTGGGGATTCCCACTCGTCCGCCCTACAGGAACATGAGGGGCGAAGCTCCCTGGCGGACCGAGCGCTGATGTCAGTCGGGCGGCGGGGTTTCTCCGGTGAACCGGACAAGGAAGCTGGCCTCGCCCAACGGCGTCCCGTCCAAAAGGATGGCGGCCGTGTGGTAGCCTGCCTTTTGCACCGGAATGCGGAACAGCTTGATCCAGCGTTGGAAGATGATCCCCTCCTCCCAATCAATGCGCTGGGGCGGTGGCGGGTCCAAGGGTATGCCCGGCGCTTTGATTACTACCAGGAGGTGATGGGGGCCGGGGGTAGCTCCCTCAATGCAAAATACCAGGTGCACGTCCACTTCCGCCAGCACAGCCTGATCTGCCGCTTGACCGGCTTGGGGCGCCGGAAGCTCTATCAGGTCTATTATTCCGTCCAGGGCCAACTCGTCGCCGGGACCTTCCGTGGTGTCCCTGCAGAACAGCGCGTATTTCAGATAAGCTTCGCCATCATCGACATTTTCGCCAGACACGGGTCCGCTCCTAGCAAAATTGTGGCTGCAACGTCCCCCAATTCTAGCATGGCCTGGATAATCATTAGCCACAGAGACACGGAGACACAGAGTGAATGAATTTCTCTGAGCCTCTGTGTCTCCGTGGCCAAACCATCTTATTGTTAGCCATTGCCAAGTTGGGCCTTTATTGAGAAACTAGCGGTGTCAATCCATGCAACGGAGGTGGGTTACCATGGCGATAACGAAGCAGAAGTTCGACCAGGGTATGACTCCTCAGGAGTACATCGACCAGATCAAAGTGAACAAACAACCTTTCCTGGACATCTACAATGCCCTCGACGTCCCTGATAAAGCCAAGGCGCTGTTCGACGGCTTGGACTCGCCCTTGAATCTGGCGGTGTTCACCGCTGACTGGTGCGGAGACGCGGTTAGCACCACGCCGGTGATCCTGCGCTTGGCCCAAGCCACCCCGGGCCTGTCGGTGCAGGTGTTCAACCGGGACGACGAGCTGGAGATAACCAACAGCTTCCTCCCCGAGAACCGTGCCGGCACCGTTCCCGTGTTCATAGTGATGGATTCCTCCATGGCAGAGATAGCCCGCTTTGTCGAGACAGCCCTCGAATTGGTCCCGGCCATCGACGCCATGGACGACATGATTGCCAAGGAGATTGCTGGGGAAAGCGAGGAAGATCGCCGGGCTGCGGGCCGGGGCCGGCGGATGGCTTTCCGAACGTCCCACGCCCAGGAATGGGGCGAGGTGATCATGGAATCATTTAGTCGCACCGTCGCGGAAGGTCTGAAGCTATCTCCTGCAGAACGCCCTGCGGTGGGAGGCACCAAGTGGCCTCCCGAGGACTAACACCCGATCGACACAATGTCGATCAACATGGCTCCGCCCAAACCCCGATGTAATCGGACCCGCCGAACTAGAGTGACCCTAAATCTGGGGTTGCCGGTGAACTGGGGCTCCCATATTTGGATCTTGCGAGGAATAGAGTCAATGCCAGATGAGATCATCAGCATGCAGGATATGGGGGTCATTTTTTCCGTGACCGACCCCATGGGCATTCACCGGGAGTCGGTCAGCGTGGAGCTAACCAAGGAAGACCCGGGGGCAATTGGCCGCAGTTCCAGCGGTGTTGTACAGATCACCGTGCCCGAGACCGGGACCATCGAGGAGTTTTGCCAGCGTCTCCAGACCGAGCTGGAGGCGCTGGGCTATACGACCCAGGAACTGGACGAAGACGAGGACGAAGAGTAATCCACGCTTCAAGCTCGGCGGGCCTAAAATCCGGGCTGCCGCCACTCGAAAGCCTCCATGCTCCAGGCTTGGAGATGGGCTAGAAATTCGGCGAGCGCCACTCGAAAGCCAGGGTAGCGTAGCGCACGAACACGGCGCCGCCCGGTGCAGCCAAAGGCCCATTGATGGCCAACAGCGCGATGGTGTGCTGGTCGCCAGGCTGTACGGTGGTGCTGACCACCGCCCGCTGGGGGACGTTG
>JADFFS010000116.1 GCA_022568195.1 Chloroflexota bacterium
GATGCTGAATGACGATATTGTCCTCATTACCCGCAGCAAGGGTAGCGTCAGCAGCACTCAGCGTCACGGTAATGGTGATGGGCTTCAATAACGGCGTTTCTGTGGTTAAGTCAAACGCTTTGCCTGTGGCCGTGAAGTTAGTCGGCAGGGCCGGTATTTCGGCATCGGAAAGAGCAGCATAGGTTAGTTGTGACGCGGCATTTACGGTGTTGGCGTCCAGGTCAATGGTAACGTCGCCGTCAGGGGCCTACGCAAGCCTAGTGCCCTCCCGATGATGATAGAATAGCCTACATATTTAGGGGTGTCGGATGCCTGAGCGAGTAATACAGATTAAATGTTCATCTTGCAAAGGGGTTTTGTTTTTGGCCCTCACTCTCACACGGGCGTCAAACCAGGATGGTCAACGGTTTGAGGTTACCTGCCCACTATGTGCAGCCGAGTTCCCAATCGGATGGGTCACCGAATTTCGCATAAAGCCATCCGAGCCGAGTTCGGTCCCCAGTACCGAGGTTCAAAAATCACCGGGCGACATAACATCGTTGGCGCCGCCTGCTAAAGGGGTGGAGGCAGAGACCATAACGGTGGCAATGACGGAAGATGATGACTTAGCCAGTGGGCGCTCACCCAACGATGACCGATCAGATGCCCTGAATCCCAACAACCCGGCCCATCAAGCGGCTGGGGACAATAGGAGCAATCAGTTAAACCCCAATAATCCCGCCTACGATTCCTCGCGGGGACATGGAAGGCGTTAGACATCGGGAAGAAGAAATCCCCTGGGGCAAGGGCCATTCCGCACCCCAGGGGCATTCCGGTGTTGTGAGATGGCGGAGGTCTACTTCTCCCTACACCACTTCCCATCCGCCGTCTTGTGGCTGTACCAGACGTTCTCCCTTTGTACGGGGTTTGGCGATACCATCCGAGTTTAGTATTCGGATGCTACTTCCCATGAGCATAAGGCCAACGCAGCCAGGCTATCGTTGCAGTCAAAGCGGCCAACGTGGATAACTGTATCGTCCCTGGCCTGGAAATATACAAACGTCGGATCCCAAATTCGGGAATGGGGCGAGAAGAAAACCCAAGCGTAGTATGGACTTTCAGGCACGTCGCCCCCAACGGTCGTCAACACCAACGGGTCGCCACTTAGTTGAGATATTGTGATCCGTAACGCATCATCCTCACCCCATTCCTTCAGCATGAACATCGTCCAATAGGGCTCGGGCTCGGCAACTCTATTCTTAACTTCAACCGCAGTCATTCCTACGGTTACTATGTCTTCAGCACTGTCGTTGTCCCTGATTTTCTTCTGATCGGCTAGCATCTTAGCTGCCACCGGCTCACTGCGTATAGATGGTACCGTTTCCTCCATTTGCCATTCCCTCGAAAACAAAGTGAGTAGGACGACCATCAGTGCTGCAACAAATAGCATCCGCACCAACATTGGCACCAGCTCCCCGCGATCCACATGTGCCACTCATCCGCCTTCCGTGACTGCGCTATGCCACGCTCTGATTTACGCTTTGGCTATGATCGCCACCATGCCGCCGCCGGCCGGTCCTTGATGGTATCCCCAACCAGCTGAAGCATAAATGGCAGGATCTCCGACGACGGAAGCTATCACGGCACCCAGCACGGCACGAGCCGGGCGCGTGTTGAGGTCCGAATCTGTCAGCAGCGTGCTTCTGTGCCCGCGCACCCGGCCGTCGAGCGATACTTGGCCCTTGCCAAACACGTTGACGATACGATCACGTTGGTCCTCCGACACCGTGCCCTCGACAGTGATACCGACGCTGCGCAAGGCGGCACGCACACCGTCCGCGTCGATTAAGTCGGTCAGTATATGGTGTCCGCTCACGTAAGTACTTGCCGCGCCTGCGACGTTGCCGACCACCAAAACCTGGCATCTCATGAGTTCGATGCCGGACGAGGAACCGCCGCGGTTGGTGTAAAGATCTGGATCAGTACAGATCGAGGCTGGGTCGATCGGCCCAGACAGCTCACCAAGGCCCAGCGCGATTCCCAAGGCGGAGGAGCCGTTGGAATAACCCATGGAACGCAATGTGTCTTCTGTCACGGTCCGCGCGTTGCGGGCGTGGGCTTGGGCGATACGGTCGCTGGTCAGCAGCGGGCACTTGACCTGCACGTAATGAACGTCGTCGACGTTGGTGATCTCCGCATCTGCTAGAGCAGAACGGACCGCTTCGCTTACCAATTCGACCTGCACGACGGTTCCCAGTTCCTCGGGCAGCAGGTCACGAGTAAAACTGATTCCAAGAGCCAGTCTGGGCTCACCATGGGCACTTGGGGCATTGGAACGGCGGCGCGTGAAGACGGTGGCGTGGGGTGTGATTACGCCTTCGCAACCACCGGACATGCAGAACATGACCCGGTCGTCAACTCGTGCTGCGGTCCAACCGGTATGGGCTGACAGGCAATCTCGGAAGGCACGGTGCGCCAGAGGCCGCGAGAAGTCGTTCACACGCCCGTTGCCCTCGGTTTTGGCAATGATGCACAAGACTTCGTCCGCGGAGAAACTACCCTGGGCGATTAGGGATTCCAGGCCGCTTACGTCCTCCGGGGACGCCATCATGAACTTGTAGGCCGAACATTCCCAAGGCATGGCTTTCTCCTTTCTGTTGTTCCGCCACCGGCGGTCTCCAATTGACACCTAAGTGCATCGTACCAGTTGGTCCCACCGCACCGTAACCACCTTACCGGTGTCCAAGACAACCTGGTACCCAGGTTCATACTCGTCCGGTCAGTCCACCGTCCGCTGAAACACAGAGCTGTCCACAAGACCTGTGCACCCCATGTAGCGCCCTGAGACGATGGTTACCGTGTCTCCAGGCTTGAAGCCGTAGTAGTGCCCCATGTGGAGGACAATAGCCAAATATGTCACGCTGCCTGGCAACAGGAAGGTGTCAGCGGGAGCCGGTTGAAGGTGGGGGGTCTTGTATACTGAGGATGTGACGCAAGAGATTCCTGTCCCGAAAACCCTCGGCACCCACCAGGTGCCCAATCCCCGACACCGCAGCGTAATCACCGGCCTCCGGCCAATAAGATGAAGCTGTGCCCATGGGGGCGCTAGTCATGGTAGTAGACGATTCCTGAGCAGCAGGATGAAACGTTTTCACAAAATAGCGGTGACCATAGTAATCGGGCTTCTGGCAGCGCCTATAATCCTTTACGCCTTTTATGTTCTCACCCTTGGACCCTTCCCGACCTCAAAGGAAGCAGCATTGGCTGCGGAAACGGAAACTATGCAGACCGCGATGAACGCAATGATGGCGGACAAAAACATCAATACTGTGTCCGCCAACGACGACACTACCAGCAGCCTGGGAGTAAACACCTGGACCAACCTGCCTGCAGGACCTGATGCGGCGGCGTTGGGTGGCTACCTTAAAAAGGACACGACCAAATTCTATTACTGCTGGACCCAGTCCGGCGAAGTCTATCCCCACGCTTCCCACCCGGTTGGGGAACAGCCGGGACCGTGCCCCGCGCCTCCTTAAGTACCAATCTCCACCTGGTCCCACCGCACCGTAACCACCGGCCCGGTGCCCAGGGACGTGGTAGCCAAATGCTTGATGAAATGGCGACCTGGTAACAAAGGGTGACCCTCCCGGCGAGGCTTATCGATTTGGGGTGATGACTGTATAGGGCTCCGGCTTGGGAATGGTTAGCAACGGTTGCCACCGATCACCTTTCGACTCGGGCATTCCTGTACATTTACCTTTATGAACTGCCTGACATCATTCACAAAGCCATCGCGAGAGACCAAGAAATACTGTCGCTTTCCCGTACGGTTACTTATCTCAAATTGAGACCAGCGTACAATCCTGAATTCGCGAGGCCCATCGTTTTCGCGCAGTTCAACTTGATACCGTTTTTTCGGGATTGTTTTTTTAGTCGGCCTAACAATTACCTCGATTTGGTATTGACCAGAAAGCTCACCCCTACACGGATTAATATTACAGTCCAGTTGCTCTATAGATGTAATTCTCACTGCGGAAGTGCTTCCTGGAGCAGCTAAGTTCTTCTCTGGCCATAAAATAAATATCGTCAACGCGATGAGGAGCATAAGTATTATTTGGGGGTAAGGCGAGAGCTT
Source organism: Chloroflexota bacterium (assembly GCA_022568195.1). Classification (GTDB taxonomy): domain Bacteria; phylum Chloroflexota; class Dehalococcoidia; order Lucifugimonadales; family UBA3495; genus JADFFS01. Next base: position 4,115 of record JADFFS010000116.1, read on the forward strand.
CCGCCACATGATTTGCTGCACCTAATTTGTCCACCAATAGCGCCGCTATTATAATCCGCGATGCCCCTGAGCTAGTAGCCTATCGCCATGGTTTATGCGGTGCCCCGATAATGGGGTCATAGAGACAACCAACACCGTGAAGGGATGAAGATGGGCAACGATAACGGCGACATGAAACTGGCGTCCACGAGGGCGGCGAAGCTAACGCCGAAACAGGAACGGTTCGCGCAACTGATAGCCCTTGTAGGTAGGCGGCGACATTTTTGGTCAGATTTGGAAAACGGCCACCGCCTTAATTGCTCCCAGCGCACCGTAATCACCTGCCCGGTGTTTCAGGCGACGTGGTACCCAGGTGCATACTCGTCCGGCCAGTCCACGGTGCGCTGGAACACGGCGCTGTCTACAACGCCTTGGTATCCTTGGTAGCGCCCTGAGATGATGGTTACCGCGTCCCCACGCTTAAAGCCGTAGAAATGCCCCATGCGGAGGACAGTAGCCAATCGTCACACTGCGCGGCAATGGGAAGGTGTCAGCCGGGAGCCGGTTGGATGGAGGCGGGGGTCTATAATGGACATGGTGACACCGGCGTTAAATTGCCCCAAATCCCTCGCCCACCAACTGCCATGAAAATTCCCGACCCCCAAGCTGAATACAAATCCACCAGGGCATAGAATTCCCGAACAACCCCGTGGGCGAGTTCCTCCAGGAGCCGGGCGAAGGACCCAAGTGGGTAGAGACTGGCCATCTGTGCCCGGTGTGTGGTCTCACTGAGAGCCCAGTCGCTATAAGGATGCGCTTGGAGTTCGAGACGGGCCGGGCGGCCACCGAGGATGAGTCTGAGGATGTTGAGGACTGTTCTTACGGCATATAGGTATAACCGGCGAAGCAGGATCACCATGGGTGGAAGTGGCAGGCTGTGGCATTTCCACGGCGGGATTAAGATGCTGGCCAGGGCCTACTACGAGTATCGGATGGTCAATGGACCGTCGATGAAGATCCAAGTGGGCCGCCGTTGTCCAATCTGCGGGTTAATGCCCAACGATCTTGTTCGCCAGGAGCAACAGGAAGCGCTGGAGCAGATGCTGCTGCCGGGTTTCAAGAACCGTCCTAGGCGTAGGGCTTGACCCCAGGGGCAGGGGGATACTTTTGGGCGAGAATGACCATAAGCCGCTTAAACCAAATATGCCTCGGGGTTAGACCGTCACTATCGGCTATGATATCAGCACTCCGGCACGTACACATTCCAACAGAATTGGTCCAGGCGCGCTCAGCGAGGCGTCGGACCGCCCTGGGACTCACTCTCATCGCGGTGGCCTGGCCCGCTTCTTGGCTACATGTGGGCCCAATCGGAGAGTTTGCCTTCTTTCCCCTATGGCTTGGCTACATCTTGGTGGTCGACGCCCTAGTTTTCCGGCGCAGGGGTTCGTCGCTGCTGTCACGCAACCCCATCGCTTTCTGCGGAATGTTTCTTGCTTCGGTCCCGCTATGGTGGGCCTTCGAGGGAATTAACCACATTACCCAAAACTGGTACTACCTGGGAGACGAAGAATATTCGACTCTGCAACATGTGGTGGTCGCTTCCTGGAGCTTTTCTATCGTTATCCCGGCCGTATTCGAAACGGCCGAACTGGTTGGCTCCTTCGGCACCCTGGCACGATTTAGCCAGGGCCCGGTTTTGCCGGTCTCCAATCATCTTCTGGCCGTATCCATGGCTTTGGGTTTCCTCTCGTTTGTTGCCCTGGCAGTTTGGCCTCACTATGCTTACGCCGGCACCTGGATATGCCTGCTTTTGGTACTGGACCCCATAAACTATCTTCGGGGCCATCCCAGCATCATTGTATGGTTGCACCGGGGAGACTGGCGGCTGGTTGTGGCGTTAGGCGCAGGCGCGCTGTTATGCGGGTGGTTCTGGGAAATGTGGAACTACTGGGCTTTCCCCAAGTGGCAATACTCAGTGCCCTACGTGGGTTTCGCCAAGGTGTTCGAGATGCCCCTGCTTGGCTATGTAGGTTATCTTCCTTTCGGCCTGGAGGCTTACGTCGCTTATCATTTCCTAAGCGGAATAGTCGGTCGAGCCCCGAAAGTTTACCTTCAAATCGGGACCCCGCATTCGGCGTTTCAACGGGACCCTGGAGTAGCCCCTTGCCCACTGCCCAACGACGGAATGTCTACAACCCGCTGATGCTGCGAAGTGTCTCCAATAACGGTCTAGGCGTAGGGGCTGATCCTAGGGCCTGGTAGACGTGTTTAGGTGGGAATGACCATAAGCTACTTAAAGGCCCTGAGGGCCCAAGAATCCCTGCGAATCAGCCAGGGGGTGGACTGTAGGTGGTAGAGAAAAATGCGGCGGTCATATTCGCTCGTGACGTCCCGAAGGTAACGGAAGATGAACCAATCTTGTATCTACTGGACAAATGGGGGAATTCGACGAAGCGTTGCAGGCCGAAGCTGATGTAATCGCGGTCGCCTTCCCCGAAGTCCTCGGCGGACATGTACTAGTTTTCATTTATGTACCGAGGTGAAATAAGAGAGTTCATGGTCAAGACCATCACACCGGCTGGCACCACGATTAAACTCGATGTGGGGCTATTACCCGAAGAGCCAACCGGACGCTCAGCACGGCTGGTGTGGCCCCAGAGGGGCGGCTGGGGTATGTTCGGGTGGAAAGTAATCTGGACAAAGCCACTGTGTAGCCGATCTGGCTGCTCCCACCGCACCGAAATCAGTGGGTAACAGGCTGACAAGGGGCCTCTGTTTGACTTGGAATAAGAATCTCTTGTTGAAGTTAGCCCAGGTGATACTGGTGTCACTGGTGGCATGCAACGAGTCCACCCCACTTACTGCTATACCCCTGGAGACGACCGCCTCCGCAAATCCAACCTCGACGCTTAATCCGACTCCTACTCCAACCACGACACCCACCCAGAAACCAATTATCGAGGCTACCGTTTCAGATAGCTTCAACGCGACAATGGCAGCTATGCCAACGGTTGCACCGCCATCTAGGTCGACTCCTACTCCTTCACCAACAGCTAATCCAACGCCCACGCCATCCACACCTCCGGCAAAACCGACTGCAACGCCCTTTCCCACACCTAGGGGTTCGGAGATGCGATTCTATGTTAATGGTCTCCTAATCTGCTTCCGAAGCCGGTACTTCTCGGAGAGCGGTCCTGATGGCAGTACAATCTCAGCGGATAATGCCGCCTGACACCCTCCCCTAGCCAGGCCGTATGCCTTCTCCCTAGAGTCGGCAATAGCCGATCCAGATGGAGGTCGCCATGTCCAAGTAAACCAAGTCTTCAAACGCCACGCCTAGCCCCCAGGTTCCGATACCCTACAAGGTCCAGGAAGACGCCGAGCAAAGACCGGTGGCCGTGACATTATATGGAGTAAGCGTGCCAGTAGAGTCCATCGAGGAGCGGTGGGAAGATGAGGAGGACTGGTGGAAGGACAACCCGCTTGTCCGGGTGACTTACCATGTCACGCTAGGGGGCGACCGGCGGCTGACCATCTTCAAGAACATGCTGACTGGGGGATGGTATCGGCTTTGAAACCAGAGTCCGAGCTGCCTGTCTAATCCTGGTATGACACCGGAGATTTGGACATATACACTCTAAGACAACACCGGAGCCACCGGACGAACAGATACAATTCAATCGCTGAATGGCATACTCAACGGTAGCTAAATCGACCTATCGGACGGATTTCTACGGTTTCGTAAACCGTAGGTCAAGGGTTCGACTCCCCTCACCGGCTCCACTTTTTCTAGCTTCTTGCGCCCTGCTCGAGTGGATTGCCCGTAGCGAACCGGCGGAGACTCTCTCGAAGGGCCGTGTCAAGGGGACATCAACGGTGACCGCGTGAAACCCGAAGGGCCGGTTTCATCGACCTGTAAAACGTATAGTCGAAAGGCTCCCTTAGCCGGCGCCGCTCACGTGGCCGTTGGTAGACTCCTCCACCACACCAACGCCGCTCCTCCTCTGCATTCTCTGCTTCAGACTGCCCACATATTCGCCGGTCAATTGTCGCGCCCGAATGCCCACAAACCGCCTGGTCACCTTGCCGGGCTTCGGTGCGAATAGCAAACCAACGACAGCGCCGACCGCTGCGCCCGCCATGAGACTTGTAAAAATTTTGTTCGCACTAGACATAGTCTTGCCTCCGAATTTTGAGTGGCACTGCTGGCCCGGTACCAAACATCCATTTTACATTATGTTTAGTTACCCAAGAATTACTTGACGCTCCGGCGTTCCAAAGGCCACGCCAATATTCAAAGCCGTTCGATCTCTCCTCAAGCACAACTATTCCCTCGGGACTGGTCTCGATTGGTTACGCCAGGTGTTGGACTGGCAGGGAAACCTGATCCAAAGGACTGCTTGCGAACCTTTGCCGCCAAAATAGTCCTTTCGTACGATGCCACAATCCGGCTAATGCCTGGTTACAAACAGGGATGTTGCCGGTACAGTTGAATCAACATCTATACGTTGACGTGCTGGGCAGGGCAGCATGCTGAGGGTACGCGCGACGCTGGCACCCAGCGCCAGATTATGGACCGGACCAGCGGCAACCCGTGTGGAGACATGTTTAGTTTTACAAAAACCAGCCGAATCTAAGGTTAAGTTTCGCGCCAGGGGTTTTCCGCAAGCTGGAAATCCCTCTGAGGATGTTCGAAGGGATGGGAGGAGCGCAAATGTTACTGGAATCTTATTTTGGGCCACCGGTTTATACCCGGCATCTAGGGACGGTGTCAGCCCAGGTCTATCAGAGCGAAGATACCTACCGGGTTTTCATCGTCGGCGAAACCGTGGCCTCGTTTCTAGGTATTTCCACCTCGTTGGAAGACTGCAAGGAAGAGATCAGGTGCTTGGAGTCCCTGGTGGAGTCAGATGTATTCCAACGGGAAGTCGCCAAACACCGCTGATTCGAGCTAAACCGAATGGCTACAGAGTAATCGCCCAACCTGTAGCCCGAGCCGCCAACGTCACCGTTACCAGGTGGGTCGAGGGCAACAACGCCCTCCCACGCAAAACGGTGGCCGTGTCCGGCGTAGCTCCCCCGAACTAATGGCTAGAAAACAACCACCGAGCGGAGGACTTCACCCCGCTGCATTTTAAGAAAAGCCTCTTCCACGTCCTCGATGGATATGGTCTCGGATACGAACCGGTCCAGGTCCAGCCGCCCCTGCAAATACAGGTCGATATAGGTGGGAAAGTCCCTGCTGGGCAGGCAATCGCCGTACCAGGACGACTTCAAGGCCCCGCCCCGGCCAAAGAGCTCGATCAATGGCAGCTGGATTTGCATTTCTGGGCTTGGCACCCCCACTTGGACCAGAATCCCGGCGTGGTCCCGGGCGTAGAAGGCCTGTTCGTAGGTCTGGGGGCTGCCCACCGCCTCGATAGCCACGTTGACGCCGTGGCCGCCGGTCAGGTCCCGGATAGCGGCTACCGGATCGATGTCAGTGGCATTTATCGTGTGGGTGGCGCCAAAATCCTTGGCCCACTCCAGTTTTCGGTCGTCGATGTCCACGGCGATGATGGTGTGAGCCCCCGCCAGGCGAGAGCCGGCGATGGCCGCGTCGCCGACGCCCCCGCAACCAAACACCGCCACCGAGTCGCCGCGGGTGACGCCACCGGTGTTGATGGCGGCGCCCAGACCGGCCATGATACCGCAACCGATGAGCCCGGCGGCCTCGGGCCGGGCAGCGGGATTGACCGGCACCGCTTGCCCGGCCTCCACCAGAGTCAACTCGGCGAAGGCGCCGATTCCCAGGGCAGGCGAAAGCGGCGTGCCGTCGGCCAAGGTCATGGGCTGCTGAGCGTTGCGGCTGGCAAAGCAATACCAGGGCCGTCCCCGTAGGCAGGAGCGGCAGGTCCCGCAGGGCGAACGCCAAGCGAGGATGACGAAGTCCCCCGGGGCGACGTTGCTTACGCCCGTACCAACCATTTCCACGGTCCCGGAGGCCTCGTGGCCCAGAAGAAAGGGGAAATCGTCGTTGATGGCTCCCTCCCGATAGTGGAGGTCTGTGTGGCAAACCCCGCAGGCCTTTACCCGAACCAATACCTCGCCGGGCCCCGGATCGGGGACCAGAATACTCTCCAACTTAACCGTCGCTCCCTTGGCATCGGCAATCACGCCGGTTACCCGTTGCGCCATGACTTTCTCCCCCTGTGTTTGGTTCAACAGTCTATATGATAATTCTTGCTTAATCTCAACTAGCCTAAACTTTGCCCACCAGTCTGCGCAGAAGCTCCCAGGACCGGGAAAAGGAAGCCTCTCTGTCCTGGTCCACCGGAAGGATAGACGCCACGAAGTCGGTGGCGCCCGCGCTGGCGAAATCACGCAATTGCTGCTCCACCTGGGCTTCGTTGCCCACCACGGTCACCTCCGACGGGCCCTCCACCCCCTCGATATCGAGCAGCCGGCGGTAGTTGGTTAGCTGGCCGTAGCGCTCGTAGGTCCTGGCAGCTCTCTCCCGCGCCAGGCTTGAGTCATCGGTTACGGCCACCGGCAGACATACTATCACCCTTGGTTGGGGACGGCCCGCGGCTTGGGCGGCAGCGTTGATCCGAGGCGAGATGTGGGTACCGACGGTTTTCACCCCCGCCATCCAGGTGACCGTGCCGTCGGCCATCTCTCCCGCCAAGCGCAGCATCCGGGGAGCCAAAGCGGCGATGACCAGGGGCATGGGCGAGGAGCCAGGCACGTTCAGCTCCGCTTTGACGTTGAAATCCTCCCCGGAGAAGTCGGCGCTCCCCTGGCTGGTCAGGGACCGGACCACCGACAGGTATTCCCGCATGTGGCGAACCGGAGCGCGATAGGAAAGCCCCATGGTGTCCTCAATCGAGGGCCGATGCGACAGCCCCAACCCCAAGGCCAACCGTCCCGAGCAAGCGGCTTGGGCGGTGAGGGCGTGCTTGGCCAGTACCAACGGGTGGGTCGGAAAGGTTGGAATCACCGCAGTGCCCAGCTCAATTCGGCTGGTAAGCGCGCCGGCCATGGAAACTATGGTCAGGGCGTCGAAGCCGAAGCTGGATATCTGGGGGAACCACACGTGGTCGAATCCATCCTTCTCGGCCTTGACCACCTGCTGGATCGTGGCGTTCAACTCCATGGTGTCCCGCCGGGCCCCGGGAATCAGACCTATGCGCATGTTTTGACTCCAATCCTTGATGGCTGCCTATGGCCGCCGGGCTGTGCTCCCATGTGGAAAGCATTGACGAGGTTGAAGTGCCGGTGCTTATCCACCCGGTGAATGTCGTGCGTTCT
>JADFFS010000277.1 GCA_022568195.1 Chloroflexota bacterium
TTTCCCCGCCAAGCTGAGCCGCGAAACGATTCCGGGCCAGGCCTTAGGGCCCGGGCCGGAATCGTTTGGTTCAGGGAGAAGTTAAAGAACTAGCCCCCATGGGTGAGCTCAAAGGCCACCAGTTCATTGGCCACCAGAAGTGAGGCTACGGGAAGTAGGGTCAGGAAGTTGTTCAAAACAGGGAACTGGGTTAGGCCAAAGGGCATCATGGAGTGGTTGCAACCTGTCTTGGTCTTGTCGGTGAGGTCCTTTCTTGGTCTGCTGATGGGCGCGAGTCTGGGTTTGCTTGGAGTCGGGGTCGGATGGGCATCTTTCGTGTTTTTTGGGGCCACATCCGGGGACACCCTGCTGATCCTGCTGATGGGGGGCGCCGCTGTCGGCTCAGCCGGAGGGAGCTTTCTGGCCTGGTTGAATCTCGACTATAATACAGGCCTGAAACTCGTGGGCAAGGCTGTGTTGTTCCTGATGGCGGCCACAGCCGGCGCCTGGGGAGGATTTCAATATAGCTCGGTGAGGGAAATCCCCTGCTGTGCCAAAGCAGACATAACCCCGATAACCTATTTTGTCCTGGGGGCCGTCGTGGCCACCAACGTCATCGCGTTGGCACTGCGTCTTACCGGGCTGGGGCTCCCTTCGCTGAGAAGGCAACTGGCGCTGGGGAAAACTAACCGGTGAGCGCCAAGACACCCGGAGAATAGACGATGCAACGCTTTCTAGCCCGAAGATTCTTGCTCTCCATAGTCACCCTGTTCGTGGTTTCCATCGTTATTTTCGCCATGAGCAGAGCGGCCGGAGACCCCAGGCACATCTTTCTCGATGACCTCTCGACTCAAGAGGACTGGGATCGGCTGACTGTATCTCTGGGTCTGGACAAGCCCTACTATCAGCAGTATGGCATTTTCCTGGTCGGTGCACTGCAGGGCGACTTCGGAAAGTCCATTAAAGAGCGGCGTCCGGTTATGGAGCTCATCTGGGAGCGGGCCCCGGCCACGATCCAATTGGGAGTGGCGGCCTTTGCCTTCTCGATAATATTGGGGTTACCCTTGGGGGTCCTGTCGGCGGTGCGGCGAGGGTCTCCTATGGATATGACCGGCAAGGTGATCGCCCTGGTCGGTCAGTCGGCGCCCAACTTCTGGCTGGGCATAATGCTTATGTTCTTTTTCGCCGTCAAGCTGAATGTGCTACCCCCTTATGGGCGGCAGGAGGCTGTGAGTCTCATCCTCCCCGCCATCACATTGGGCTGGTACTATGTGGCCGCCAACATGCGCCTGATCCGCTCGGCCATGCTGGACGCGCTGGACTCCGAATACGTAAAGCTGGCCCGGGCAAAAGGGGTTAGCCCCACCAGTGTTATCTGGAAACACGCATTGCGCAACGCCTTGATCCCCGCTTTAACTTTCGCGGGGGTGACTCTGGGGGCTCTGGTAACCGGCTCCCTGGTGGTGGAAACGGTGTTCGCTTGGCCCGGCCTGGGCCAACTGGCGATTCTGGCCCTGTTCAGTAGTGACTATCCGCTCCTCCAGGGAGTGGTCATGGTCTTCACGATGTTGTACGTCCTGGCTGCCCTGATGGTAGACGTACTTTATGCTTATATCGACCCCAGGATACGTTTCGCCTAGCCCGGTCCGAGGACAGGTGGCAGTGGTAGTCAATAAAGGAAGAAACAGAGATGGCCGAACAAGCAGCCCGTAGCATTGTCATAGCACCAGCGCCGCCCCGGGTTAGGGCCGTGCGGTTACTGAGGCGGTTGCGGAAACTGCCCATCGTGCCGACAGTCCTTCTTGCGATATTCGTGTTCGCCGGCGTAACAGCGCCCTGGATCTCGCCCCATGATCCTGAAAGAGCTGAGCTCCGCGATAGAAATCTCCCCCCCGCGTGGTTCAACTCGGAAACGACGGCCAAAACCGTCGTCGAGAGTTTAACGCTTCAGGGAAGGGCGACCCAAATCAACCTGAGGAACGCCAGGGCCCAGCAGCCCGGAGTCCAGTTGGGAGACAAAATCGAGGTTGTGACCAAAGCCGGCGGCAGTACCAAGTACCTCCTGGGCACTGACCACCTGGGGCGAGACGTGTTGAGCCGGGTTATTCACGGAGCCCGGGTCTCTTTAATCGTGGCGACTTCGGTTATCGTGGTGGGCATCACCATTGGTGTAACCGTTGGGATGCTGTCGGGTTGGTATGGAGGCTGGGTCGACGAGTTTTTCATGCGCCTGGTGGACATCAAGCTGGCGATACCTACCATCTTGCTGGCCCTGGTGCTGGTGCTGGCCTTGGGCCAGTCTTTCGTTCTGATCGTGGGCGTCCTGGCTCTCACCATCTGGCCGCGGATTGCAAGGAACGTGCGGGGTGAAGTCCTCAGTCTGAAAACCGCTGATTACGTGGGCCTGGCCCGTGTGGCCGGCGCCTCCACTCCGCGAATCCTGATGGTACACATCCTTCCCGGCCTCATAAACACCCTGATCGTGCTGACCACCCTGGAAATTGGCATAGTCATCCTGCTGGAGGCGACTCTCAGTTTCCTGGGAGCCGGCGTTCCGCCACCCACTCCGGCCTGGGGTTCGATGGTGGCCGATGGGCGGGACCGGCTGGCCGCCGCGTGGTGGATTTCCACTATCCCCGGCCTGGCGATTCTCGTTGTTGTCATGGCGTCCAATATATTTGGAGACTGGCTACGAGACACGTTGGACCCCAAATTGCGCCAGCTGGCATAGGCCTGCGTACCGGGTGCGCAGCTTCAACTAACGCCGGTCCTCGAATATGCTAAATGCGGTGGCCCCGATACTATCGGGGCCACCGCATTTTAGTGGGTTTAATCCCGGGCTTGTCCGGCCGGTTTGCCGAGCCGGACCCGGTCAGAACAATGCGATGGGGTTGACCGGGGAGCCGGTGCCGCCTACCACGCGT
>JADFFS010000117.1 GCA_022568195.1 Chloroflexota bacterium
GCCTGGCAGGTTTTCCAGGCCGGTTCGCTTTCGATCAGCAGGTGGTTGTTGCTATCCAGACCCACCAGCTTGGCCCCAGAGATCAACGAACCGAGCTGGCGGCCCTGCTCATAAGGGACTCGGCGGTCACCAATTGCATGGAGAACCAACGTTGGCGCTGTGATTTCGGGCAGCCGGTGCAGGACATCAATAATAGCCGAGGTTTCCTGCAGCCTAGCTGCGGTCTCGGGCGAGGTTGAGACCCGCTGTAATTCGTTAAACCAGCTGGCCTGCTCAGCTGTGGCTTCGGGCATGAACCCTGAGGTGAACATCTGCCTGTAGGTGGGATCGTCACGTCCCCAGCCATGCCTGGTCAAGGTTAATCGGGCTTCGTGTTCCTCCACCGAGGATTGACCCCGCTTGAGATTTCCCCTGGCGTAGGCACCGCACAACATCAACTTCTCCACTTTTTCCGGGTGGCGGGCCGTGTACTCAATGGCCACCGCGCCTCCCTGGGATATGCCCAACAAGACGAACTGCTCTAGCTGGAGGGCTTCAACTACGGCCTCAAGGTCACTTACCCACGCATCGAAGGAGAGGTCTTCTACATTTCGGTCGGAGAGACCGGAGCCACGCTGGTCGAACCTAATCAACGTGTGATGGGCCGCCAGTTCCACCCACCAGTGACTCCAGATAGGGCTCTGCCACTCAAATTCAAGGTGGCTCAGCCAATTTGGAGCTTTGACCAACGGAGGCCCTTCGCCAACGGTGGCGTAGCAGATGCGCACACCGTCTTGGGCAGTGCAAAACCCTATCTTCTGGTCCATGTCGACGGTGCTCCAAATACGTTTTCAGAGGAAATCGGCACGTGCAGGGACCCTCATCCGGGCCTCGGCATAAATTCTATCATGGATCAATCCCGGGACAGTTATTAGCTGTACCCCATGGCTGTCGAAGCCAGACGGATTCTCCGGACGTATTCCCGGGCGGTGCGCCGAAGGCCGATTGCAGCTATAATCGCCGTGGCTTGGCTAGGGAATAGTCCGTCAATAGTCAGGAGGTGCCCATGGACCTGGGAATAGAAGGAAAAGTCGCCATGATAACTGGGGGCAGCCGCGGCTTGGGAAAGCAAGCCGCCCAGTGCCTGGCTCGGGAAGGGTGCAAGGTCTCTATCTGCGCCCGGGGCGCGGAGCAACTGGAGGCCACCGTCGCTGAATTAGCGGCTCAAGGTTACCAGGTGCACGGCACCCAGGCCGACGTGACCTCCGACGAAGACGCGGCCCGGTTCCACCAGGAGACCATTTCCAGCCTGGGACACCCCGACATTCTGGTGAACAACGTGGGAGGCCGGCGGGGCTCGGCGGTGTTTGAAGAGACCACCTTGGAGCAGTTCCGGGAAGGGATAGAGGTCAACCTGATCAGCGCCTTCCGGTTGGTCGCCTTGGTGCTGCCCCACATGAAAGAACAGGGTTGGGGGCGCATCATCAACATCTCATCGATTTACGGGCGAGAGCACGGGGGATCAATCGACTACATGGCGGGCAAAGCCGGGCTGATCGCATTTTCCAAGCACCTGGCCTTACAGCTAGCGCCCACCAACGTGCGGGTCAACTGCATCGCCCCCGGCTCCATCGACTTTCCGGGAGGCTCCTGGGACAGGTTCCAGAAAACCAACTCCCCGGAAGTGGTATCCGAGTTCATAGCGCGCAACCTCCCGGCCGGCAAGTTCGGGTGGCCTGAGCCGATTGGGGAGATGGTGGCCTTTCTGGCTTCGGACCGCGCCGATCTGGTTACTGGAGCCTGTATCAACGTGGACGGTGGCCAGTCCAAGTCGCTGTTTTAGGAGCAATCAGCCGTCAGCCGTCAGCTATCAGCTATCAGCTACCGAGAGTGTTCCGGTCACTTATCGGGGCCGATCAATTGGCTAGCCGGTATGGGCTAAGGTTGGAGGCTCATTGCCTCGGATTAGTCGATGAGGGCGCCGGGGAATTTCTAATCTACCGGGCATACCGGGCGGCATCAGCGTTCCGAAGCCGGACAGGCAAAAGCTGACTGCTGAGGGCTGATTACCGACGGCTATCCGTGGCTGATTATCCCGATGAACTCCCGCCAGGCCTCAACGCACTTTTCCGGGGCCGAATGCTGCACGTAGCCGCTGGCGCCGGCAATCTCCACCAGCCGTGAATTGGGCAACAGCCTGGCCATCCCCGTGGTGCGGTCCGGGCTGTTGCCCACGCTGTTTTCCGCCACCAGGATTAGCGTGGGGGTTTTGATGGTGGGGAGGATGTCCGACAAGTCCTGGGTGGCCAGGTAGGCCAAGGTCTCCAGCACCACTCTCTGGGATGTTTGCGACATCTGGTCGATGTACCACTGGTGGTGGGCCGGGTCCGACTGCTTGGGGTCTATCCGGCGGTCGGCGGTCTTTTGCACCCATCCGGCCACCCCCTCTTCTTGGACCAGCTTGTAGTACTCCTGGTAAGTCGCTACACCGGCGAATTTGAAGGGCGAGGTACAAACGGCCAGGGAATGCAGCCGCTCCGGGTGCTCGTGGGCGAACTGCAGGGAGATGGTGCCGCCGACGGTTTCTCCAATCAGGTGGACCTTTTCCAGCCCCAGGTGGTCCAGGAGGTTCAGCAAGTCGCCGGCGAAGTTGCTCAGCGACCAATCGTATCCCTCGGGAGGGACCGTGGAGCGCCCGAATCCCCGGGCGTCCAACCGGATCACCCGGTATTGGCGGGCCAAAAGAGGAACCCAGGCATACCACAGGCGCGTGTTCTTGGCGTTGCCGTGGTGCAGGACGATGGTTTCGGGAGTGCGCCACGGGTCGGTGTAGTCATCGTCCTCGTAGTACATTTCCAGGGTATCGTCCAACCTTGCCGTGGGCATCATGCACCTCATTAGGCCAGGCCGGCACGATGCGAGATCATGCCGGCCTGGCGAAGCTTTTCCGGGCTTAGGAGATCGTCTCCCACGGGACCTAATCCGCGGGGTCTAACCCATCAATTTGGCGACCATGGGGACCGGGTCGGGGTCTCCGGTCAGGTCTTCATTCCACCCCGAAGTTTGCAGCTCGATCTGGAGCCGGATGCCACTGGGATCGTGGAAGTAAAAGGTCTTGCCATACTCCCGCTTGATTATCTCGGTGACCTCAACTCCGTGGTCCTTTAGCCGCTGGTAGGCCTCGTCGAACTCGGCCTCGGTGGCCACGGGGAGAGCGAAGTGGTTCAGGTATTGGGGGGTATCCGCGCCGGGCAGGTCGGCTCCGTCAAAGAATGCGAAGGCGTTGCCGCCCCCGATCTCCACGTTGTAGTGCCGCCGTCCGTCCCCGGTGCGTGAGGTGCGGGCCAGTTTCATCCCAAGAATGCCACAGTAAAACTGTAGCGTCGCCTCCATGTCGTTGGTATTAACCGCGACGTGATCGATTCCCGTTGTCTTGAACATGGTAGGTACCTCCCCGCCTTATCAAACTTGCTGGCTATTATAGTAAATCGTCCCTGACTTTGATAGACCGCTCTATTCCAACGGCCAGACAAAACCGGACCGCATGGTGTCGCTTAGGAAATGTTGGACAACCGATTGGAGAGGACAGCTAATCGACCAGGGGGATAGCGATGGAGACCCGGGTCTTATTGCCGTGGACGGCGGTCGTATGGCCCTTGCCGGTCAGGTCGTCGGCCAGCAAGACATCTCCCGGGTTGAAGATTCGCTTAGTCCCGTCACCGATGCCTATCTCGGCTTGCCCTTCCAAGGTGATCACGTACTGGCGGCGCGGCGCGATGTGCCAGTCGATGAAGCTCCCCGGGGGTGTGCGGCGGAACTGAATGCCGGTGGCCGACTGCATCGCCGTACGCTCGGCATCGGCAATCTTTTCGTAGCCTAGGTCCAGGTCCTCGAAGTGGGATTCGCCATCGTCGCCTGTGTAGACACGGACTACTTGCATCGCTCCGTCCTCCTATTCAATTATCAAGCTCGAGCCGGGCCATAATAGCAACCGGCCTCGCCGCCGTCAATCGAGCGCAAATTTACCCAAGTAACCGCTGGCCCGTGGCACACACCTCCGCCAAGCAGCACCCCGCGCACCGTGGCGTCTTGGCGCAGGCCTCCTTGGCGTGGCGGTCCAACAGAGCGTGGTACTCGTTGAACAAGACCGGGTCCCGGGGCAAGTTTTCGTGAAACAGGCCCTGATAAGCAAGGTAATCCTGACGCCCCTCTTCAGACAGAATCCCCAGCCTTTGGACGATACGCCGGGTGTAGGCGTCAATGACGAAGGAGGGCTTGCCCGCCGCGTAGAGCACGATGTCGTCGGCAGTCTCCGGTCCGATGCCGTGTATCGATAGCAACTCGGCCCGTAGCGGCACTATGCCTTGGGACAAGAGGGCTTCCAGATGACCGGAGTGATGTAGGTGGACGTGCTCCGCGAAGGCCTTGAGTTTGCGGGCCTTGGCGTTGAAATATCCGGACGGGCGGATGATGGCAGCCAGATCGTCTTGAGTCTGTTGGTGGATGGCTTCCAGAGACCAGCACCCGGCAGCTTTCAGGTTGGCTATAGCCCGCTCCACGTTGGTCCACGCTGCGGACTGGGTCAAAATCGCCCCAATGACCACATCCAGAGGCCCATCACCGGGCCACCAGCCCTGGGGTCCGTACCGGTCCAAGAGCCGATGGTACAGGTCCAACAAACGGGCCTCCAGATTCCGTTCAGCCCCGGTTTCTGGACCTTGGGCAGCAGACACCGGACCCTCTGCACCGGACATCACAGCTTGATGGGTAGCCGGTCGGACAAGGTTATTGACTGCTCGTTGACTTGGCATCTGTAGGCGAAGGCTTCAACCCCGGAGGCCAGCGACTCCCGAAAGGCCTCCGCGAACTCGGGGTCGGCTTGGTCATGGGTGGCGAAGGCTTGGGCGTCGTCCCGTTGTATGACGAACACTACCGCCGCTCTGTGGCCTGCCTCAACCGCTTTGGTCAGGCTTTTCATGTGCTTTACTCCCCGTGACGTGGGCGAGTCTGGGAACAACCCAACGCCGTCCACCACCAAAGTGACCGACTTGGTTTCCACGTACCAGAAACCGCCCGGACCCTCCAGCAACAGGTCCAGCCTGCTCTCGCCGAAGGTCACCTCCCGGCGAACCTGGGGGTAGTCCCGGAACTGGGGTAATTGGCCCGTTTCCAGCGCCTCGGCCACCAGAGCGTTGGGCAACCGGGCGTCGGCCGACGCCATGTTTGTACCCAAATCCACCAAGGCCAGGTCGAACCGGGTCTTGCGGTGCTCGCCGGCCATGGGCTTGAGCAAGACCCTCTGGCCCGGCACCAGCAGTTCGTGCATGCGGCCAGAGTTGGCCACGTGGACCAACTCCTCCCGCCCGTCCACGGTGACTGTCGCCGCGAAACGGTTGAGCCGGACTTGAAACCGCCCTTCCACCAGGTCGGGGCCTAGCCGCATCAATTACCTCGATACTGAACGCTGGATGGGCAGCTTGTGGCCTGGGTAGACCGATTACCCACACCCGTTACACCACACTCGTTACAATGGTAGCAACCACGCACCGGGGCAGCAACCGGGGCGGCTCCAATAGCTTGGCGAGCCGCCGGAGGGATATAATAGCCACGCCGCCGGCCCGGATACCATCCAGCAGGACATGGTGCACATGACCTCCTTCATCAATCGACTGGACCACGCCTGCGAGACCAGCCGCAGCCTGGTATGCGTGGGGCTAGACGTTGACCCCCAGCGAATGCCGGTCAACGATCCGCTGGAGTTCAACCAGGCGATTGTGGATGCCACCGCCGACCTGGTTTGCGCCTACAAACCGAACCTGGCGTTTTACGAAGCCTTGGGTATCCCCGGTTTGCAGGCCTTGGAGGGCACCATCGACTATATCCGGTCCAACGCTCCCCAGACAATCATCATCGGGGACGCCAAGCGTGGCGACATAGGCCCTTCGGGCGAAGCCTACACCAGGGCTATGTTTGAGGTATGGGGTTTCGACGCGGTGACCTTCAATGCTTGGGGCGGCCAGGACACACTGTTGCCCTTCGTTAAAGACCCCAACCGGGGAATCTTCATCTGGTGCCGGGGGTCGAATCCCAGCGCAGCGGACTTCCAGGACTTGCCGGTGGATACCCCCCAGGGGCGTGTGCCGCTATACCAGCATCTGGCCAGAGCCGCAGTCTCCTGGAACCACAACGGCAACATCGGGCTGGTTATGGGGGCCACCTACCCGAAACAGTTGGCGGACATCCGGGAAACGTGTCCCGACATGCCCTTGCTGGTGCCAGGCGTGGGCACCCAGGGCGGCGACCTGGAAGCAGCAGTGCGGGCGGGTGTGGACAGCCATGGCCGCAGGGCAATCATCAACTCCTCCCGTGGAATCATTTACGCGTCTGACGGACCCGGCTTTGCCCAAGCGGCCCGGCAAGTGACCGGCAATCTGCGGGACGCCATCAACCGGGTCCTGGAAGCCGAGGGGAAAGGATGGCCCTAGAACTGAAGTTGGGCGACGTGGTGCGGATGAAAAAGGCCCACCCCTGCGGCAATACCTTGTGGCAGGTTACCCGGCTGGGGGCGGATATTGGCCTCACCTGCCAAAGGTGTCAGCGACACGTTATGTTGCCCAGGGTTTACCTGGAGCGCCGGGTGAGGGAGGTAATTCCTGGAGAACAACCGGCCTAGCACTCGTGGTCCACGGTGGTTTAACCCGTGTCATGCTGAGGAGCGGAGCGACGAAGCATCTGGGGGTGGGCGCCAGAGTTGTAGCTGCCCCAGGCGGGTCCCATCCCCCGCCCTAGACCCTTCATGGAGTTTATCCTGAGCGTAGCCGAAGGGTTCAGGGTGACATTCTTCAAACTCTAACTGACAGCGTGCATAGGACAATATTTGAGGATTGACCGGCTACAATATGCCATAGCCCAGCATCGGGGCGTGGCATTCCTGTGTTTGTCCATCCTGACGTCATCTCTGGGTATGGGTGCGATCTCTCCCATCCTTCCCCTGTTCATCGACCAGGAGTACCACGTTAGCCGCACCCAAGTGGGGTTGGCCGTGGGACTGTTCGGTATTGGGCGGATCTTCACCAGCCTGCCCGCGGGCTACTTATCCCAGCGATACGGACGCCGCTTCGTGTTGATCGCCGGCACCGCCATCAGCCTGCTGGGCGCCAGCATGGTGGCTTTCTCCTTTAGCTACGCTTGGCTGGTAGTGTCCCGGATCATATCGGGGCTGGGGTCCACCATGTTTACCACCGGCGTATCGGTCTACTTGAGCGATGTCTCCACACCGGAGACCCGGGCCCGTTTCCTCAGCCTGCACGAGTTGAGCATCCTCATAGGCGCCAGCATAGGACCGCTGGCCGGCGGAGTGCTGGCGGCCCAGTTCGGGCTACGCATTCCCCTGTTCCTGCAAGCTGTGTTATTCCTGGCGTCACTGGCCATTATCGTGGTTTACGTGCCCGAGTCCACACGCCCCGCCACGGGCCGCTACCGCGGAACAACTGAAGCCGGCATGGGTCGGCCCCGATCTAATCGGGGTGGCCCCATACTCCCTGGCGCCTACCGCCGGTTGTTGCTCAGTTCCGGTTTCATATTCGTGGGACTGCTGAGCCTGATGATCGTGGCCAACCGGCAAGGCGGACGGATGACCATCATGCCGCTGTACGGCGAGGCCAAGGGATTCGGTCCGGCCCAGCTGGGAATTTTCATCAGCGTCACCCATATTCCCCAGTTTTTTTCCACCCTGGCGGCGGGATTCCTCTCGGACCGGTTTGGGAGGAAGTTTACGATTCTGCCGGCGGCGGCTTTGATTTGCTTGGGAATTCTTGTATTTGTCCTGGGCGACACCTTCTTGGAGTTGATGATTTCGGGCGTGCTATTGGGATTGGGAGAGGGACTGGCCGGACCGCCCCTGGTGGCTTTTTTCGCGGACATAGCGCCGCCGGGGATGGAGGGGATTACCATGGGGCTCTTTCGCACCTTCGGCGGCGTTGGCTCCCTGGTAGGCGCGGTGCTGCTGGGCGGGATCGCCGACTTGTTGGGGTTTGCCTGGTCCTTGGGGATTGACGCGCTGCTGCTGGCCGCTTCAGCGGTGGCAGTGGTGTTGATAGTGCGGGAAACTGCGGGGCGCAGGGCGGGACAATCGAGGCTGGCGAGCTAGGGCCACGTTCCAGGCCGTTAAATCGATCATGACCCGCCGGAGTGCTTGAAACCTGCGGAAGCCGGTTCGCCAGCTCCCTCCATTTGGTCGCCCCAGGCCCATAACTCAGCGTGATAATCGCGCAATTGGGCCGACATGGTGTCGATGAAAGCCCGCACGGCCCTACCCAAGAACTTGCCCCTCAGGGTACAGACTCCAATAACCGAGCCGGCGAAAATGTGGTCAAGCCGCGCTACCCCCAGCTTGTCGTGGTCCTCCTCGTGGAGGGTAAAGTCGGCGGTGATTGCCAGCCCCATGCCGATCTCCACGTAACGCTTGATAGACTCGGTATCGTCCATTGCCAGGACCACGTCATAGCTGATGCCTTGGCTCTTGAGGGCCTGCTCCACCTTGGATCGAGTGAGGCTTTCCGGTCCGTTTAGGATTAAGGGCCATTCCGCGATATCCTGGAGTTGAATGGGGTGCCGTTCCATCAAGGAATGGCCTGGAGGGGTCATCAATACAATGTTGTATTTGAACAGCTCGGTAAACTCCAAAGCCACCTCATCTGGGGGCGGTGGAGAACAGAAGGCCATGTCAAGTTCGCCAGACTTTACCAACTGAATCAATGACGAATAGGCCCGGGCCATCAGCCTGATGCGCACATCCGGGAACTCTTCTCGAAAACCTTGGATGCCTTTGGGCAGATGATGCATTACCAGGTCTTGATAAGCACCCACGACGAAAGAGCCACGCCGCTCCGAGTAATCCATCTGGGTTTTCAGGGTGTCGATAGCCGTAACCACGGGGGTCACCAGCTCCAGCAAGATCACGCCTTCCGAGGTTAGCTGTATCGGACGCTTAATCCGGTCGAACAAGGTAATCCCGAACTCGTCTTCGAGTTTCCTCAGGTGGGTCGTTACGGTGGGCTGCCCCAACTCTAACGTCCGAGCGGCCTTGGAAACACTGTGAAGCCGGGCCACGTGGTAAAAGCTTACAAGCTCGCGCAGTTCCATAATGCATGCTCCCCCAAACAAGCATCCTTGATTTTAATATAATATATCATATGTTATCGCTTGACAAAATATGGTGGGTAACTTGAGAATACAGTTTAATCAAACGAACTTTTCCTCATTCCGTGGTTCGCAACCGGTCCAGCACGGGCAATTGGCTATCTTCTTGGTGGCAACTACATGCCCTATGTGATTACTGAGCCCTGCATAGGAGTTAAAGACGCAAGCTGTCTTGAAGTTTGTCCCGTGGATTGTATCCTCTCCACCGACGAAGCGGAGATGTATTACATCGACCCAGTGACGTGTATAGACTGCTCCTACTGTGAGGCGGTGTGCCCCGTCAACGCCATCTTCGACGAGTTCACAATCCCGTCCAAATGGCGGGAATACATTCGCAAGAACCGGGAATTTTGTGACGGGAAATAAGCCTCGCCCTCGTTTAGCCCCGGTAATCCCCCCATCTCACTCCAGGCGCCGCTGACCCAAATTCCCCGTCACTCCTGATGTCTGCGTCTTTTTCATGGGCCTTGATAACCCTTGGTTGCCCCTGAATTCCCGTGAGCACGCCCAGCCTCATGCCAATCTGCACTGTGGCGACGTACACCACTACTTTGGATTTGGCTCTCCTTTGCCAGTAAGAGGTCTGCCGTTGACCCCTGGTGGCCATCTATATATACTCTGCCAACGCCCTGCGTGGTAATGGAGGAGCTATGGCGCTTTTTTTGCGAGACGAAGACGTTTCCCAAGTTCTAACGATGGACGACATGCTCGGCGCCATCGAGTCGATGCAGGTCCACTTCGGCCGGGGCGAAGCCATCATCCTACCCCGGCGCAAGATCATCGCCAGTGGCGGGATGCTGGCGGTCATGGGTGGAGGTCTGTTTTACGATGGGGTCTTGGGCGTCAAAACCTACACCGTGGTAAAGGGGACCTACTCATTCCAAGTAAGTTTGTACGACGCCGACACGGGCGGACTGCTCTGCTACACCCAGGCCAACCGGTTGGGCCAGCTACGCACCGGCGCCACCACCGGCGTTGCCGTGAAGTACCTGTCGAGACCGGATGCCACCACGGTGGGTATTATCGGCACGGGCTACCAGGCGCCCACCCAATTGGAAGCATTGAGCAAGGTCCGGAACATCACCAAGGTCAAAGCCTACAGCAGAAATCCGGAAAGGCGGGAATCCTTTGCCCAGTCCATGGCTGATTCCCTGGGCTTGGACGTTGTCGCCGTAGACACCAACGAGGAGGCTGTACGTGGCAGCGACATCGTTGTTGCCATAGCTGCCACCATGGAGCCGGTGTTGGAGGGGGATTGGCTGTCCCCGGGTGCAACTGTCATCGCCGCCGGACCCACCACCTGGCGTGCGCGGGAGGTGGACGACCGCACTTTGACCCGAGCGGACAAGATTTTCGTGGACTCCCCCGAGCAGGCCCGTGAGGAAGCCGGCGACATGGCAAGCGCCGTGGACCGGGGTCTTTTGCAGTGGAGCCAGGTTCTGGAGCTACGCCACGCCGTGGCCGGTACAGTATCGGGCCGGGACAACCCCCAGCAAATCGTTTACGTGAAGCTGATGGGCACGGGTGTGGCCGACGTGGCTGCCGCCAAGCTGGCCTACCAGCAGGCCAAGGCCAAGGGGCTGGGCCTGGAGATGGAGTGGTAGAATGAGGGAATCATGTTGACATATTTATGTCATATAGATATGCTTTGATGTGTGAGAACCACTATTCGCCTTGACGACCAACTAATGGCCGAGATCAAGCAGTTGGCAGCCCAGACAAACCGAAGCCTGACGGCTGTCATCGACGACTCGCTGCGAGAAATGCTTTCTCGAAGGCAACGCCTGGCGAAGCGGCCACCGGTGCGGCTGCCGACTTTTGCTGGCAACGGTCTCTTACCAGGTGTCGACCTAGACGATTCAGCAGAGCTACTCGATTTAATGGACCGATAGGGTGGACTTACCAGACGTTAATGTGCTGGTATACGCTTTTCGTTCTGACGCTCCCAATCACGCCGACTATCGCCGGTGGCTCGAACATTCGATCGGCACAGAGCAGGCGTTCGGCATGGCCGACATCGTTCTCAGCGGATTCCTCAGGATTGTGACCCACGCTCGCGTATTTGATCCCCCCAGCGACATTGCCTCGGCTCTGGATTTCGTTCATCACATCCGCAATCAAGAGAACTGTGTTCAAATCTCCCCTGGTCCCCGCCACTGGCAGATCTTCTCCCGGTTGTGTCAAGTTGCGG
>JADFFS010000118.1 GCA_022568195.1 Chloroflexota bacterium
GAGTTCCGCGGTCGTTTCCACTGGCTTTTCTGGCTTTTCCCGCTTTGGCTTGGATCGGGCCATGATTGCTTGCTCCCTCAGTTTGATGGTCAGGAATGAGTGTGCTTGCTGCTGGGCAACGTGCCCCACGCTTTCCTGGTCCTTATCGAGCGCCTAAACGACGATTCTCGCCTATCATACACCAAACAGCTCTTTCAAGCCGGCGAAAATGCACGTTGAGGGACTGACAACTTCCCCAGACGATGAAAAGGGCCGTTGCCAGCGGCCCTCACGCGGTTCGGGAAGGGGCAGGTGTCAGGCGCCAGCCGGTCCGGGATCGCCGTCCGAGAGGAACCACGGCATCAAGATGGCTTCGTGTGGCCAAAGGAACTCGAATCCCGCCTCTAGTGCGGGTTTCTTGTCCAGATCTTCTCTATCGCCGATATGGTAGTAAACATCCGCCTCGAACTTCGCCTTTACATCAGGGAGCATTTGTTTCGAGACGACGAAGTCTACCGGGATGTTGTGCTGGTCCCAGATGGCCTGCTGTCCGCTCATCGGACGGTCAGAACAACTGCCGATTAAAAACCCCTTCTCTTGGACTATTCTCACCATATCCATGGTTAGAACTCCAGGGGGGTCGCCTACCTCCAAGGTACCGTCTATGTCAAAACTTATCAGTATTACCAAGTAGGTTCCTCTCTCTTTTGGTGATGTGTGGTAGCCGTGCGCGCACCCCGATGGAATCGGGGCGGTCCAGCAGGCCCCCGCAGGATTTAGTCAGGAGTGGCGCTCCACACGGTAAAGTTGCCGCCCATCGGCATGGGACCGCCGGAGACAGCGATCTCAGGCTTTACTCCCGTGACCGCTCGAGCGCCCGCCCGTCCCTGCAACTGTTGGATGCAGTCGGTGTGCATCCAGAAACGGCTGCGGCCGCTCCCGATGTTGCCACCGCTGGGTAGAACCGGGTTCGGCCCCTCAATGCTGATATCCGTCTGGTAAAAGTCTAGGGCGTCACCAAATTTCATACCGCGGTAGCCGAGGCCCTCAATGTGGAATTGGTGGAACAGGGCGAAGCCATCATACATGTTTTCGAAGGAGAGATCGTTTGCGGTGATCCCGGCGCCCTCATAGAGCTTCCTCCCCGTACTGCCGGTTGACTCCTGCACCTCATCCAGGGTTGGAGTGAGGCTCCTGGGCGTGTTCCTGCTCGACGCATGGTTGAGGATGTAGACGGGCTTCTGCTTCATGTCCTTGGCCCGTTCCGCGGTCGTGAAGAGGTAAGCCGCCGACACCATGATCGGAATGTCATTATCGAAGAGGCTGGCCGGCTTGGCTATCCACCGCGCGGCCAGGTAGTCCTCCGCGGTCAAGTGCTCAGGCCGGTGCTGGGCCCAGTACCCCTCCGGGAACAGCAGGCCGTTCCTTCGCGAGTTCGCCATGAAGGGGGCCATCATGTCATGGGTTTTGCCGTACTTTGTGCAGTACTGGGCGAATTGCAAGGCCGTCCCGTAGGACCCCGGGGGACCCCAGAGAGTCCGCCCTGGGCCAATCGCGTAGGTCCCGGGAACGGCGTCCGCTGCGCTAATCCCTCCCTGGTTGTACCGGCCTTCCAGGTTATGCCATCCCTTGAGCACCAGGCAGGTGTGAGTACGGCCCTCGCCCACGGCCTGGGCGGCAACGACGATGGCGGCTGACATACATCCCGGACCATACATGGTGAACTTGACGTTCTCCAGTTCCGGCATGTTCTTTAAGAGCCACTCAGCGCTCAGCTGGGCGATACCGTCCAAAGGGTCGCTGGTGGGATTGAAGGCATTGACGACGTCCATGGGGGGCGGTGTACCTTCGGGCCAGTGAGCCCCCGTAGTGGTCACAGGGGCGAGGACCAAACCGTCGACCTGGTCTGGCGAGACACCTGCGTCCTCTATCGCTCTCCTGAGGGCCAGTATGCTGTTCGCACCCACGGACGTCTCGGGTCTCCCGTCCCAGCGCCGGGCAGTCGGAGAGTGCCCGATACCGACGGCCGCCACCTTTCCTTTGTGTTCCCACACACCCAATCCCTCGGTGGTTCGATACATGGAAGCTGGAGCATTATCGGTGGTCATTGATCACTCCTTTAAACGAGCCTTTTTAGTATGCAAAGGTTAGAAGGTTAGGTGGTCTAGCCTACTACCCGCCACTCGGGGACCTTTTGGCCGTTTGCGGTCGCCTCGAAAAGGACCTCTACACTGGCACCCACTGGGACCTCGTCCACCGGAGTTCCGGGAAGGTGGGAATACATCTGGATTCCCGGGTCCTCGTCCAACATAATGACCGCGAGGTTGAACGGTTGATCATCCTGAAGCAGTCTGATGGGGCAATCGTACACCACCCCGTAGTTGTATATCTTGCCCCGCCCACTCATCCCCTTCCACTCCAGGTTGTCCTTTGACCCGCATTGGCCACACGCGGGCGCCGGTGGATGCTGGAGCCTGTTGCAGGCAGTACAGTTCTGTATGACCAGCCGCCCGTCGTTGGCGGCGTCCCAAAAAGGCTTGGTCAACTCATCGGGTATCACACCCTGCTTTACCATGTCTCCCCTCCATTATTGTGGGTTTCCGGAGCGGTTTTAAAAATGAGGAGCTTTACTTTCTCAACCTTATTCACATTTCTGGAATATGTCAAAGGGTTTGGAGCGAAGCCTTTGTGAAAGTGGGTAAAGGGCCAGGACCCGGGCCTAGTCCATCGAAGTGTATCCGAGCGCCTCGCCTGGGCCAAGTATCTTCAGGCCCACTGCAACTGCTATACTGGAATAACGGTATCATGGCGCATGACCGAATTTAATTGACAGCGAATATCGGGCTGAGAGTGTGGCTTAGCTCAATGCAGTCAAGGAGCAAGCACTCTCTATGAGCTTCGAACAATTCCACCTTGATCCGGCTATTCTCTCCGGAATCGAGGCCGTCGGCTACACCACCCCCACTCCCATCCAGCAGCAAGCAATCCCCGCCGTCATGGAAGGCAGAGACCTCCTGGGTCTGGCGCAGACCGGCACCGGCAAGACGGCCGCCTTCGTGTTGCCCATTCTCCACCGCCTTAATCGTCAGGAGAGATCACGCCAGGTACGCGCCCTGATCGTGGTTCCCACCCGCGAGTTGGCCGAGCAGATTCACCAAGCTACCATCGTACTGGGCCGGAATACCAAAGTCGGTAGCATCGCCATCTACGGGGGAGTCAGCAAACTCCCACAGCTACAGGCTTTGCGGCGCCGCCCGGAAATTATGGTCGCTTGCCCCGGCCGGTTGCTGGATCACGTCGGCGATGGCACCATCGACCTGTCGGGAATCGAGGTGCTGGTGCTGGACGAAGCCGACACCATGTGCGACATGGGTTTCCTGCCCGATGTCCGCCGTATCCTGAGTCACCTGCCGGCGAAACGCCAGACCCTGTTGTTTTCGGCCACCATGCCCGAAGATATTCGCAAACTGGCGGTTAACATCCTCAAAAACCACATCACGGTGCAAGTGGACCCCATCGCTCCGGCAAAAACCGTTTCTCACGCCCTGTACCCGGTGACCGACTTACTTAAAAAAGACCTGCTGCTGGCTTTGTTGGACCAAACCCCCACCGGACGGACGCTGGTGTTCACCCGGACCAAGCACCGCACCAAAAGGCTGGCCCTGGACCTGGCAAATCACAAATACCGGGTCTCGTCCCTGCAGGGTAATCTGTCTCAGAACCGCCGGCAACAAGCAATGGACGGATTCCGGGACGGAAAATTCGACATTCTGGTGGCCACGGACATCGCGGCCCACGGCATCGACGTGCCCGAGATTTCCCACGTGATCAACTTCGACATGCCCGATACAGCGGACGCCTACACCCACCGTATCGGCCGTACCGGGCGGGCCCTCCAGACCGGCGAGGCTTTCACCCTGGCGGTGCCGTCGGACGAGCCAATGGTGCGCGAGGTGGAGAAGGTCCTAAAGGCCAAGATCGAGCGGCGGCGGTTACCGGGATTCGACTACGGCGACTTCAACCCGGAAACCCAATTCCGCCAAGTGCGGCCCATTCAGCCCCAACGCAATGGCCGTCAGTTCGGCGGCAACTCCGGTAGCAACTTCGGCAGCAACCCCGGTAGTCACAGGCCCGGCGCCGGCCAAGGAACGAGACGAGCGGGACCGGCGGCCAGAAAGTCCTCGGGCATGCCCAGCATCGCCGGGGGAACGAGGCCAGATTTCGGTCGGCGTCAATCGGGCCGCCGGGGCTGAATCACTCTGACCAGGCGGAAGGGACCATAAGCCACCAAGAGCGCATCGACCGATTTCGCGCCGCTCGCAGTGACCAGACCCTGGCGGTACTGGAAGGGTTTCACCCGCTGAAGCACGCGATTCGATTTGGCGCCGAACTACTGGAAGTGGTTGCGGCAAGGGATGGGGAGCTGGACCGTTTGGTAGCGGAGCATGCACCCGACGTCGCTGCCGCTATCAAAGAGCATGTGCGGGTGGTCCCACCCGGCGTTTTCGACAAACTGGCGCCTGTGACACCCCCCACGGGCGTGATTGCCATCGCCAAGCGTCCCGCCGTGTCCCCGGCCCAAGTTCTTGATAACCCGGCGGAGGCTCCGGTGGTGCTGCTAGAGAACCCCAGAAACCTGCTCAACATCGGCGCGGCTATCCGAGTGGCGGCGGCGGCGGGAGCGGCAGGGGTTTTGACCACCGGCCCGCAGGACCCTTGGCATCCGGCGGCTTTGATCGCCGCGACCGGCTTGCAGTACGCCATCCCGGTGGCGCGGGCCGATGCTCTCCCCACTTGTCACCGTTCCCTGGTGGTAATCGATCCCGGCGGTCAGCCGTTGCGGCAGGGCATGTTGCCACCCCACGCCGTTCTTGCTTTCGGTGCGGAGCGTGAGGGACTCAGCCGGGAGTTAATGGCCAGAGCCAGCCATTGCGTCTCCATTCCCATGTCCGCCGGCGTTTCCAGCCTCAACCTTGCCACCGCCGTGTCCGTAATCCTGTACACCTGGAAACTGGCGCAATAACCTGGGCGCGATGCCTCCGCAATAATCTTCAGATCGGCCCAGGCCAGCGGCTTGCGTCCGGTGACAGCCGATTCGGGCAAACCTGCCATGGCCCTCCGGCCCTACCCTTCTCGAACCCGTGCCCGGCTGTATCCGCCGACGGTCCGGGCCACCTGACCCTGGGCTCGGAACCCTTGGCCTCTATGCTAGGATAGGACTGGAGTCCCCCCGGAGTTCACGGAGTAGGTCAAGCAGGCTTTCCGAAGGGTTCAGCATGCGAATGAAAATATTCCCATGGCTAGGGCGCGAGTTTGTCGCACTTTCCTGCGAGGGAAAGGCGGTGGGGACAGCGATCGAGGAAACGCTGGATATTTTCCGCCGGTTCGATGTGGAGCTAAAGGGAATGGGCCTGTCCCTGGAGAATACAGTCAGGACCCGGCTCTGGGGACGAGACCGGGAAAGCCGGGATTTGGGAAGCGGGCAAAGGGTCAAGGTCCTTTCCGGGAAAGCAAGGTCGGCAAGTTCCAGCTACATCGCTCCGGACCATTTCGATTCGGACGCCAAGGTCTCCCTCGATCTCGTCGCCATGAGACCCCAGCGGCCACAGGCCGACAAGATACTCCAGGAATACGAACCGCCCATCGTTCCCCTTCGCTACCTTGTCTACGATTCCATCGCCTTTCTATCCGGGGTCACGGTGGTGCTCTCCAACCTCGAAGACCAGATGGCCGACATTCTTCCGCGCATCCAAGGCTCTCTCACCGACGCCGGCACTTCATGGGATAAAGCGGTCAAGGTGTCGTTCTACCTCCACCGGAGCCAGAGTCTGGAAACCCTCAAGAAGCTCTTCGAGGCAACCGTCAAGGTCAAGATTCCTCAGATGGAATACGTCTTCATCGACGGCTACTCTTCCGAAGGAAAGCTCATCGAGGTCGAGGTCACGGCTGAGACAGGCCAGCCGGTCAACCAGCCGCCTCAAGCCCGATGACGCCATCACGCACAAAATTATTCTTGGCTGTTTCCACTAAACAGTGTTGAGGTGTTACCCCATGTCACATAACAAGCTGAATTTGGTTATTGGAGCACCCCAAGGCATCTGGAATGCTCTCGGCGACGCCGGCGCCAAAAAACTTCTTGATCCGCATCCCAATGTCCGTGTCGAAGCTGTAAACGACGAAGAACAATTCACCAAGCTGGCTCTGGAAGCCGATGGTGTCATGACATACAATTTCAAGATACCGTCCCGGGCATTACAACAGGGTTCTCGGTTGCGTTGGGTTCACTCCATTCGAGCAGGGATCGATTTTGTGGCGACCCCCGAGCTTTTGGCGGCGGAACACGTCGCGTTTACGGCATCAAAGGGGCCTCACGCGCCACTGATAGCCGAGCAATTAGTGTTGTTAATGCTGTCGTTGGCCCGTCACATGCCAGCCTTGGTCCACGATCAGGATGCACGCAGATGGTCAAAGGACGAACCAGGTAATGCGCGGACATCTACTCAGATGCTGGGTAAGACCATCGCGATTCTGGGTGTGGGACAGATTGGTGGGCATCTGGCCAGAATCTGCAAAATCGGGTTCGGGATGAAGGTTCTGGGTATGTCCCGGACCAGCCGCGATTGTGAGTATGTCGACGAGTATTTCGACCGCTCGAACTTGCACAAAGCCCTGGGCGAAGCGGACGTGGTGGCCCTGTGCGTCGCTTTGACGCCGGCAACCGAAAAGATCATCGGCAAGGCAGAGTTCGAGGCTATGAAGCCCACAGCTTTTCTTATCAATGGGGGACGAGGCGGTCTGATCGATGAGGATGCGCTGATCGATGCGATGAACGCAAAGGTTATAGGCGGAGCGGGTCTCGATACGGTGACGGTTGAGCCTTTGCCGGAAACCAGCCCGCTCTGGGACTTACCGAACACGATTATAACGCCTCATGCTGGAGCGTATACAGATAACCTGGGCGTCGAGATGGTCAATTTCTTCACGGAAAATATACGTCGATTCGCCGAAGGCGAGCCTTTATTGGGAATGGTTCATCGCCACGAAGGTTATTAGGGACATAGAGGCTCGTCGAGGCCACAGGGTGTTTTAACTCGAGGTTGAGGGTATCCTTTCAAGGGTATCCCTTCCTAGGAGGAATACGCAGCCCTGATATCGATTAACCCGAGCTTTAATATCTAAATCTTGTCGGAGGCTGTACCTGCGGGCCAAATACCCCTGAATCCCCCTTTGTTCTAACCCGGCAGCTCGATTCCCAGTACCCACATGGGTTTGTTGCCAACGGTGAAGTTCTCCAATTCCTCCAGCACTCCGGTGTCGGCGTTGACCCGGTAGGAAGCGAGCCGGCCGGATTCCAGGCCGGCGGCAAATACAAATCTACCTTGGGGGTCCAGACTGAAGGCCCGCGGAACCGGCTCGGTAGACACCCGCCCGGTGGCGGTCAAGCGTCCCGACTCTTCGTCGACGGCGAAAGAGGCAATACTGTTGTGGCCCCGGTTGGGTGCGTAGAGGAATTTTCCAGAAGGGGTGATCTGTATCTGGGAGCAGGAATTGGTTTCCCGGTAATCATCGGGCAGAGTGGACACGGTTTGGAAAGAGGTCAAAGTGCCGTTGGACGTGTCAAGCCGGTAGGCGGTCACGCTGCACCCCTGCTCGTCGGAGAAGTACAGAATGTCCAGGCGGGGATGAAAGCAGAAGTGGCGGGGACCCAGATAATCTTCCGGAGAAATTTGGGGTGGCGAGCTGGGAGTGAGATGTCCGCTGGTCTCGTCGAACCTGAATTGAAAGATCGCGTTGGGTCCCCGGTTAGCGATGTGGGGTACGAAAACAAACCGGTTGGACGGGTCGGTCTGGATGGCGTGGGCCCCGGAATCCGTGGTCAGCCACTCCACCGGAGGCGCGGTGGCCACACCGTCTTCGCCGATGGGATGGACCGCCACTTTGGCCTGGTAATAGTAGGCCGATAGCACGAACTTGCCCTTTCGGTCCGTGGCCAAGAAAACCGGCTCTCCCTCCAGCGGGGCCGTCCCGGCGTAGGATAGCCCTCCGGAGCTTTGATCTATCCGATAGCTGGAAATTTCGCGAATGCTCCGGCATCCCACGTAGAGAAAACGGCGCTGGGGATCCACCGCCATCGCCGCCGGACCACCCGCCACCGCCATCTCATTCTGTAGGTCCAGGCGGCCGCTGGCGGCATCCATCTGGAAAATAGAAATCTTGTCGTCATCTTGCCGCGAAACGTACAGGTAATACGCCATCACATAGCCTCCATCGTCGGTCCCGGCCAGATATTCATTCTGTCGAGAAAGCCGGAAAGCAGCT
Source organism: Chloroflexota bacterium (assembly GCA_022568195.1). Taxonomy (GTDB): domain Bacteria; phylum Chloroflexota; class Dehalococcoidia; order Lucifugimonadales; family UBA3495; genus JADFFS01. The sequence continues at coordinate 8,299 of JADFFS010000118.1, forward strand.
AGGCCCCCAGTATCTCCCGCCGGGACAGCACCCGCTCCATCAAGGGCCGCATGCCTAGCTCGCTGGAGATGGCCAGGGACTCATCCAGCAGGGCGATAGCCTTAGCCCGGTCACCCTCAGCATCGCGCTCTCTTAACATGTCGGCGTAGTCGCAGCAGGTCCAGGCCAGCTCGGGCCGGTAACCTGCCTTGCGGCAGAAGGCCAGCGCGTCCTCGAAGTGGGCCATCGCTTCGTCCAGCTTACCCATCGTCTGAGCCAGGAGACCTAGCAGGCGATCGATGCTGAAGTCGAAGTACATTGTGCCTCGTTGGGCTTGAAAGAAGTCATAATTCTCTTGGGCCGCGGCCGCATCGCCACGGAGCACCGCCACAAGGGCTAGACCTATCCTAGCCAAACTGGCTAACAGTGGAACAGCAGCAGGCGACGAGACGACAGTCATGCCGGCAGACCAGGCGAGCTCCAGGCGGTCAGAGCCGCCAGTGATGCGCGCTACATATGCCGTCACCAGAGCACTGTATGCATATTCTGGCGATGGACCGGATGGCGCGGCTCTCATAGCCGCTAGTAGACGCTCAATATATATCTCACCCTCGCTGAACTCACCTACCTGATACTCCAGCATTACCCTGGTGGCCAGGAAGAATGCGTCCCAGGTCCCAGCCTCATATCCCTGATTGTTGATATCCCGGGCAGCCTGCCAGTCACCCTCAAGCCGATAAGGATGTTCGTGAAACCACAGTGCCTGGCCTTGCCAAATGCGCTCGAATCTCTCCATGAAAGACAAGGTAGGTCTTATGAACTCCCGCCCGCGCTCACGTTCGCCCATAACAAGCAAACTACACGCGCCGGAAATTCGGGCGATAAGCTCAGCCCGAGGGTTTTCAACGTCAGGTGCAAGCTCGATTGCCTGAAGGCTCTTATCCAGACTCGACTGCCAACGTGATTGGAACAAATCCACCATGGATGAGTTAGCCAACGTCTCCATTTCCAGAAATGGTTCGTGTTCGAGCCGGGCTATGGCCAATGCACCATCAAGGGCCTTGATAGCAGCTTCGTAGTCTCCCAATTCGTTGTTCAGAAAAAATCCGTATTTGGAAAGAAGGTGGCCTGCTTCCAGGGAATCGCTGGGAACCAACTCCAGAGCTTGAGCTATAAGTCGCGCAAGTCCAGTGACACCCGAATAATTTAATATGGAGTGATTTGCGACAGCTACCGCCTCTGACTTTAAGCCAACCTCAGCATAGTAGTCGAAAGCGCGGCGCATGGTATCGAACGCCCCCTGAAGCTCGTGACTCAGAGCCGTAGCTGCCTGGGCACGTCCCAGGCCAAACAGGAGCGCTGCCATCTCCGTGTCCATGGATTGACCTTCTTTGGCAGCCAAGGCCCGCTGGAAGAGGACCAGCGCCTCTTCATAAGCGTAGGAGGCGAGCGCCCGCTCCCCGGCTAGGAAGGAGTAGCGAACCAGCTTGCCAGTGCCGAGGACCCCTTCCGCCTCGGTGAAGTGGTAGGCCAGCTCGGCGGCGTGGGATTCGGCGTCGGCGCCGTATAGCTCCTCCAATGCCTCGGCGATGCGGGCATGGAGCCGCACCCGCCGGGTGGTCGACAGCTCCTCGGCCAGGGTTTCCTGGATCAGCGCGTGGGTAAACTGGTACCGGCCCATCGCGCTGGGCAGCTCTTCAATGACTCGGGCCGCGAGAGCCTCCTCCAGCACCTCTAGCATCCGGTCTTCGGAAACATCCTCTATCAAGGGCGCCAATTGCCTCAACTCGAACTCTCGTCCAATGACCGAGGCGATGGTCAGTGTCTCGTTGCAGCGTTGGGACAGCCGGTTGAGCCGGCGTCCAATTACCTCCCGGACACCCTCTGGAATGCGTACGGTCCAAGATTCTCGTGTGCTGGCCTGGTCTGCGGTGAGTTCCCTGTCTTGGACCAGGAGTCTCACCACTTCAGTGACGAACAGGGGATTGCCCTCGGTCTGGGTGTGGACCGCGCTTACCAGGCCCTGGGGAGGCGTGATACCGGCGGCTATCTCGATGAACCGTGCAATGTCCTGTTGGGTCAGCCCCCGTAGGAGCACCCGCTGCAATCCGCCTGCGGCGGACCGGTTCAACTCGCCAAGTGTCTCCGCCAACGGATGTTGGCGGGACAACTCCATGTCCCGGTACGTGCCGATGATTAATAACCGTGCGCCGGCCAACTCCCGGGCCACGAACTGGAGTAACGCTAGGGACGGTTGGTCGGCCCAATGCAGGTCGTCCAACACCAGCACGAGGGGCTGCCGCTGCGACGCTGTCTTCAGGAAGGAGGCGATGGAGTCGAACAAACGGAACCGGGCTTGCTCCGGCTCCAAGTTCGGGGGTGATTGCAGGCCGGGTAGCCGGTCCCTAACGTCGGACACCACCTCGGCGATGTCGGCGGCCCCAGAACCCATCTCGGACCTTAGCTGCTCCGGGTCTTTCTCTCTTACGTAGGACCGGATGGCCTGCACCCAGGGCCAATAGGGCGGCACCCCTTGCTCTTCGTAGCTCCGTCCCCACAACACTTGGGCCCCCCGCAGCCCGGCGTAGGTGGCCAACTCCTGGGCGGTGCGGGTCTTGCCGATGCCCGGCTCTCCCACTAACATGACCAGCCGTCCCCGGCCCGACAATGCGTCCTCCAGGCACGCCTTCAAGTCTCCCATCTCCCGCTGCCTGCCGACGAACACGCCCCCGGCCAGGCTATCCAGGGAGTGAGTCTCGTCAACGGCTGCCACAGGCTGTTCCACACTGCCGGTGAGGTCGATGGCGTCCAGGGCGGACAATACGTCGGTGGCCGATTGGGGGCGTTCCGACGGGTCTTTGGCCAGTAAGCGCAGGATGAGGGCGTCCAAGGCCCGCGGGCACTGCCCGTTGTGCCAGGTGGGTGCCACCGGCGGGGTGTTGATGTGCTGGCCGATGATGGCAACTGAGT
>JADFFS010000278.1 GCA_022568195.1 Chloroflexota bacterium
AACTTTATGGCGAAGGCAATGAAGAACAGCCAGAACAAGGCCCCCATGGGCAGCAGCACACCCGCCGGGGACAGCATGGACTCGGCATCGGAAAGCCTGGTCATGTCGAAGGTGCCAACCCCCGGCGTGAGGAACACCGCCACGATGGCCACCAGCATGAAGGCGCTGCCCAGTATCGTGAACATCAGGAATTTCATGGCCGAGTATTCTTTGCGGCCGGACCCCCATACGGAAATTAGCATGTACATGGGCACCAGTTCCAGTTCCCAGAAGAAGAAAAACAGCAGCAGGTCCAGGGAGCTGAACACTCCCATCACCGCCGTCTGTAAAAGGAGCAGCCAGACAAAGTACTCCCGTACCCGGTAGGTGATGTGCCAGGAAGCCAGTATGGCGCACAAACCCAAGATACCGGTAAGGGCCACGAAGGGCGCGCTCAGGCCGTCGACTCCCAAGAAGTAGCTGGCCTGTAGCGTGTCCCCCGATATCCAAGAAAACTTGTCGATGAATTGGAACCGCTGGGCATCCTCGCCGCGCTCGAACAGGCCGAAGACCAGCATGGACAGCACCAAGTCGGCAAGACCCACCAGGACCGCGAAGACACGAATGTTCCGGTCTTCGCGGGCGGCCAGCAGGACGACCAACGCCCCGGCCGCCGGCAAAAACACCGTTAACGTCAGCAATCCATTAAAGCCGGTCAACACGTGGCTACACCTTGGCCGGGCGAATTGAATTAGTTGGAGAAAATACCCCCAACCCCCTTTTATAAAGGGGGGCGAGGGGGGATTTTCACGGTTGGTGGCTGAGAGCTCATGGAATTAGCCTGGCTCATCCCGGTGCTCAGCTTTGCCGCGGCGCCGCTGATTGTGGTGCTGGGGCGGCTGCTTCCCGGGAACGGCTCCTTCCTGGCTATCCTGGCCATTGGCGGTGGGTTCGGCCTTTTCTGGTTGGTCTTCGCCGGATTCTTGAGCGCAAGCCCCGACACCCCCGGTTGCTTTACCAGCCCTGATTCCGGGACCCTCACCTGTATTTACCAGCGCGTTTGGTTCCACGCCGGGCTGCCTGGGTTGCCCGACAGCGTGGAGTTGACCTGGGGAATTATCATCGATCCGCTGAGCGTGGCGATGCTGGGCCTGGTCACCTTTGTCGCCTTGATGGTGCAGGTCTACTCCCTGGGCTACATGCGGGGCGACCCCCGGATTGGCTGGTATTTCGCGGTTCACGCTCTGTTTGTCGCGTCCATGTTGACGCTGGTCCTGGCCGACAACTTCCTGCTGCTCTACGCGGTCTGGGAGTTGGTGGGGCTGTGCTCGTACCTGCTGATCGGTTTCTGGCACGAGCGCCCGGCGGCCAAGGAAGCCGCTAAGAAGGCCTTCGTGGTTACCCGCATCGGCGACGTGGGCATGCTGATCGGCATATTGCTATTGTGGCTGAACGTTGGCAGCTTCAGCATGTCCGACGCTTTCGAGCAGGTGCGGTTAGGCGTGGCGACCAACGGCGCGGAGGGCCTGAGCCAGGGCGTCACCACGGCGGTGGCGTTGCTGCTGTTCTTAGGAGCCATGGGTAAATCGGCCCAGTTCCCATTCCACGTCTGGCTTCCCGACGCCATGGAGGGGCCAACACCGGTCAGCGCCCTGATTCATGCCGCTACCATGGTGATTGCCGGTGTGTACCTGGTAGCCAGGGCTTTTCCCCTGTTTCAGGCCTACGACGGCGATGCCCTGATGGTTGTGGCAATAATCGGCTTGGTAACGGCGCTGATGGCATCTACCATCGCCGTGGTTTCGGTGGACCTGAAGCGAATCTTGGCCTACTCAACCATCAGCCATCTGGGCCTGATGATGCTGTCTTTGGGCGCGTTTGGCTACACGGCGGCTATTTTCCATCTGCTGGTCCACGGGTTCGCCAAAGCTCTGCTTTTCCTGGGAGCCGGCAGCGTGTTGCACAGCACCGAACAGCAGGATATCCGGATGATGGGCGGGTTGCGCCGGGCCATGCCCCTGACGGCCTTCCTCTTTTCGGTGGGCGCACTGTCCCTGGGCGGTATACCCATACTGTCCGGGTTCTGGAGCAAGGACGAGATTTTGACCGCAGTGGCCGGGCGCCTGAATCCGGCGTTCATCATCCTGGCATTGTTGACCGTCTTCTTGAGCGCCCTGTATATGGCCAGGGCAATGTTCATACCCTTCTTCGGATCCTCCAGGCCCGAGCACCAAGACGTCCACGACGCACCAGCGTCCATGGCCTTGCCGATGGTCTTGCTGGGGGTGCTGGCCGCCGGGTTCGGCCTGCTCGGGCTCAACTGGCCGGGGACCTACGCCGGGGTGGGCAGCTTCCTATTTTTCGGACATAAAGAGGCGTTCCACTTTACCTGGTGGCTGGGCATTCTCTCCATTGTGCTGGCCGTGGCGGCTTTTGTGCTGGCCTATCTGTTTTACCTGCGGAAAAGTTTCGGTTTGGAATGGGCGCGGACCCGTGTCGCCTGGTTGCTGCGGATAATTGAGAACAAATATTACGTCGACGAGGGGTACCAGTGGGTGGTGGACCGGGTGGTCATGGTTTTTGCTAGCTTTATCGGATTGTTCGACCGGGTGGTGATCAACGACATGGCGGTCAACGGTCCGGCCGATGCGGTACGCCGCCTGGGGATCACCCTGCGTCTCCACGTGACCGGACGGGTCTACAGCTATACCCTGGCAATGGTATTGGGAACGGTGGCGGTGTCCCTATTCTGGTGGTTCAGGGCCGTCCAGTAGAAACCGTATGAGTAACATCGACCACGTAGCTTTATTCCTCATCATCCTGTTGCCGCTGGCCGGGTCGA
>JADFFS010000119.1 GCA_022568195.1 Chloroflexota bacterium
ATGCCTTCTTGGCCGCACTGGCTATCGAATCCGGCAGCGAATGGGTCACTACCGACAGGGACTATAGCCGGTTTCCCGGCCTGAAATGGCGTCACCCATTAGACAGCTAGACCGCGATGAAAACCGTTACCGCCCGTCGCGGTACTCGCAGGTGGGCTGGACCAGATAGTTGCCGCGTTCCATCAGCAAGCTCTCCACCGCCGCCCGGGCCGTGTCCAACGACGTGAAGCAGGGGATCTGCCGCTCGACGGCGGCGCGGCGGATGTAAAAGCCGTCCCTCAGCACCGAGGTGTCCCCCGACAGAGTGTTTATCACCGCTGAGACGCTTCCGTCATTGATCACGTCCACCACGTTGGGATGACCTTCTTCAAGCCTCTTGGTGGCCAAGGTCACCGGCAGCCCCATGGCCGATATCATGGCCGCTGTTCCCTCGGTGGCATAGAGCTGGCAACCACCTTGGCGCAGCGCCCGGATCAGGTCCACCGCCTCGGCTTTGTCAGAGTCGGCCAAGCTCAGCAACACGCCCGTCTGCTGTTTAAAGTTCAGGTTCGCCGCCAGGAGAGCCTTGGTCAAAGCGTTGGTGAAGTCCCGGTCGATGCCCATCACCTCACCGGTGGACTTCATTTCCGGTCCCAGGTGCCAGTCCACGCCAACCAGCTTGCCCATGGAAAACACCGGGGCTTTGATGGCCACCAGGTCTTGCCGGGGCCACAGTCCGCCTTCGTATCCCTGCGCCTCCAACGTCTCTCCCAGCATCACTCGAGTGGCTATGCTGGCTGCCGGGAGACCGGTGACCTTGGAAATGAAAGGGATTGTCCGGCTGGCTCTCGGGTTGACCTCAATGATGTACACCGTAGTCGCGCCGTCTGATGCCTGGGGCAAGTGGGGGCTGCGGTAGGGGGCGCCGCCCATTATGACAAACTGCACATTCATCAGGCCCTTTACGCCCAGAGCCAGCCCGATGCGCGTGGTGTAGTCCACGATTGTGGCTACCTCGTCGTCGGTGAGGTTCAACGCGGGGTATATCGCCATGGAATCACCGCTGTGCACCCCGGCCCGCTCAATATGCTCCATGATGCCGGGGATCAGGACCCGCTCACCGTCGCACAGCGCGTCAACCTCGCACTCTTTGCCTTCCATATACCGGTCGATAAGCACCGGTTTATCCGGAGTAATCTCGGCGGCCGCGGTCAGGTAGCGGATCAGCTCGGTGGCGTTCTGGACTATCTCCATGGCCCGGCCACCCAGCACGTAACTGGGCCGTACCACCGCCGGGTAACCTATGTTCTGGGTTACTTGGAGGGCCTCCACCACCGACGTCACCGCCGCGCCCGGCGGTTGGGGAATACCCAGCCGCGACAGGAACTCTTCGAACTTGTGCCGGTCAGAGGCCATGTCTATGGCCTCTGCGGTGGAGCCCAAGATGGGCAGACCGGCGGCGGCCAGGGATTGGGACAGGTTGATGGCCGTCTGACCTCCAAACTGCACCAACGAGGGAGGCGGCTGATCGTTCACGGTTTCGTTCTCGATGATGTCCCGCACCGCCTCCTCGTCCAGAGGCTCGAAGTACAAGCGGTCGCTGGCGTCGAAGTCGGTGGAGACAGTCTCCGGGTTGGAGTTGATCATTATGCTGCGTACACCCGCCTCGGATAGGGCCCACGCCGCATGCACGCTACAGTAGTCGAACTCGATGCCCTGGCCGATGCGTATGGGTCCGCTGCCGATCACCACCGCTTTCTTCCCCGGCAAGGGCAGGGCCTCGTTTTCCTGGTCGTAGGTGCTGTAATAGTAAGGTGTCACTGCTTCGAACTCGCCGGCGCAGGTATCCACCATTTTGTACGCCGGGCGCAGGTCCCATTGATGCCGAAGATTACGTACCTGCTCCGGCAGCATGTCCGCCAGGGTGCCCACCTGCTCGTCGGAGAACCCCAAGCGTTTGGCTCGCAGCAGCAGGTCCGGTGTCAACGGCTCGGATAGCAAGCGGCGCTCCATGGCCACAATGCGCTCTAAAGCGTAGATGAACCAAGGCTCGATCAAGGTGCGTTCCACCAGGGCGTCGTGGTCCACGTTCCGCCGGATAGCCGCCATAATCGCCCACAATCGCAGATCGTTGGGATGCAGCGGAAGCCGGTCCATGGAAAAGGTCCCATCGACGCGCCAGGCCGGGTCCTCCCACAACAGGTTGCGGCCTGACAACTCCAGGGCCCGGACAGCCTTTTGCAGAGCGGCCTCGAAAGACCTGTCGATGAGCATCACTTCCCCGGTGGCTTTCATCTGGGTGGTGATGCTCCGATCACCGTGAGGGAACTTGTCAAAGGGCCATCTCGGGATCTTGACCACACAATAGTCCAGGGCGGGCTCGAAAGCCGCTTTGGTCTTGCCGGTCACGGCGTTGGGAATCTCGTCCAACCGCTTGCCCACCGCGATCTTGGCCGCCACCCGGGCGATGGGATAACCAGTGGCCTTGCTGGCCAGGGCCGAGCTTCGGCTGACGCGAGGATTGACCTCTATGACGTAGTAGGGTGAGTCGGCATCCCCATCCAAACCGATGGCCTTGGCCACCTGGGGATGGGGCTGTAACGCAAACTGGACGTTGCATCCGCCCTCGATTCCCAACCCACGGATAATCTTGAGGCTGGCCGATCGCAGCATCTGGTATTCTTTGTCGGTCAGGGTTTGGCTGGGAGCCACCACGATGCTGTCGCCGGTGTGGACGCCCATGGGGTCCAGGTTCTCCATGTTGCACACGGTGATGCAGTTATCAGCCCCATCCCGAATTACCTCGTACTCGATCTCCTTCCAGCCCACCAGAGAACGCTCAAGAAGGACTTGAGATATGGGGCTGGTGGACAGCCCTCCCTGTACAATGGCATCGAACTCCTCCCAGGTGTTGGCGATGCCACCGCCGCTGCCTCCCAGGGTATAGGCGGGGCGAACCACCATGGGAAGCCCCACTTCTCCGGCCCGTTCGCGCCCTTCCTCCAGTGACGACACGATGATGCTGTCGGGCGCAGGCTCCCCTATTTCACGGAGAAAGCTGCGGAAGAGCTCCCGGTCTTCGCACTTGCGTATGGTTTCCAAGGGTGTGCCCAGCAAACGAACGTTGTGCTTGTCCAAGACGCCGGCGTCCGCCAGGGCCACCACCAGGTTCAGCCCGGTCTGTCCGCCCAGGGTGGGCAGGATGCCGTCGGGCTTCTCCCGCTCCATGATGCGTTCCAGTACTTCCACTGTGAGCGGCTCAATGTAGACCCGGTCCGCGATACCATCATCGGTCATGATGGTAGCTGGATTGGAGTTGACCAGAACGGTGGTTATGCCCTCCTCTCGGAGAGCTTTGCAAGCTTGGGTGCCCGCGTAATCGAATTCCGCTGCCTGGCCAATAACAATCGGCCCAGAGCCGATTACCAGTACCTTTTCCGGTTTACGCGAGATTTTATCCCCCTCGAATCCCCGTCACATTTGGCGCCGCCCGTTCGGGCCGGGCGGCGCCGGCCTGTTGGTCAAGCCAAGGGAATGGCCCCCGGCAATTCTATGAGCTTGTGGCCTTGAAACGCGTTTAATATCTGGTAAATGAAAGAGCTATATAAGCGTCCGCTTCGATCGAAGCAGTTAACATCCTCGAAGGATTCGACCGGACGAGGCGGGATTCTGAACACCACGCTGCTCTCGTCCAGCGTCTCCAACTCAATGCGCCCGATAGGCTCCGGCGCCATCCCGGCGTTGGCCGGGTCCACCGAGTTGATTACCAGATCCCAGCGGGACCCAAGCTGGGCCCTGGTAGACCTTAGCTGGAACCGGTATTCATCATAGGAAAATTTGGGTACTTCCTGATCTAGCAAAGTTATAACTTTGCCCAAGTCGCCAGGGATCTCCACCTCCACACCCTCCTCCAACAACACTAAGGAGAATGAAGACATTAAATTACCTCCGAATATTACGACGAATAGTGCAAGTTTCAATATTCCTGGCGTAAATTCATTTTGCACAGGGTTTTTGTTCGCTAGGCATCCCTCCCAAATTCAAGATTAGCTGGCTTCGCTGACCAGCTCCCGACCAGCTCAAGGAAGCGGTCGAACAGGTATTCGCTGTCCCGGGGACCGGGCGAACCCTCGGAGTGATACTGGATGGTAAACACCGGCATGTCACGGTGCCGCAGGCCCTCGATGGTGTCGTCGTTGAGGTTGACGTGGGTCACTTCCAGACCGGCGGGCAAGGAATCGGCGCTGACGGCGTATCCGTGGTTTTGGGCGGTTATGTAAACTCGCCCGTCGGTCAAGTCTTTGACCGGATGGTTTCCTCCGCGATGGCCGAATTTCAGCTTGAAGGTCTCGGCGCCCAGGGCCCGGGCGACCACTTGATGGCCGAGACAGATACCCATTATGGGTATCCGCCCCAACAGCTTCCCGACATTTTCCACCACATAATCCAGCAACCGGGGATCACCGGGGCCCGGCGACATCAGGATTCCCGCTGGGTCCAGGGCCATCATATCTTCTGCCGGCATGGTGGCGGGCACGGCAATAACCTGGCAGCCACGGCGCCGCAACAAGCGCATGATGTTGTACTTCAAGCCACAATCGGTCACCAAAATCCGGTAGCCCGGGGCGCCGGGTTCCAACGGCGGCTCGTCCCATGGGTAGCTCTCTTCGGTGGACACCGAGCGGACGAAGTCCACATCGTCATACTTGGGCAGTCCGGCGATTTGTTCCAGGGCCTCTTGAGGTGAACCGGTGGTGATGATCCCCATCATCACGCCGTGGGTGCGCAGTCTCCGCGTTATTGCCCGGGTGTCTACACCGCTGAGACCCGGGATGCCCTGGGATTGCAGGAATTGGTGGAGCGTTTGGTCACACCCGGCATGACTGGGGCGATCGCAGTGTTCCCTGACTATCAGTCCCGACACCTGTATTTGCCGTGACTCAGAGTCCTCCAGATTGATGCCGTAGTTACCCACCAGCGGATAGGTCAAGGTCACCAGCTGGCCGGCATAGGAAGGATCGGTAAGAATCTCCTGGTAGCCGGTCATGCTGGTGTTGAACACCACCTCGCCGTGGCCGCCCGTCTCTGCCCCAAAGGCTTCCCCGGGGTGGATGGAGCCGTCTTCCAACACCAGGTACGCCGGGTTAGGCATTTTGGCCATCCTGGTAAACCAACCGCCCTGCCACCAATGTCGCCATCACCCGTCCCTTTAGGGTGGTGCCTTGCAACGGCGTGTTCTTGCCCATGGACGCGAACTGTTCGGTGTCCACCACCCACTCCAAATCGGGGTCGAACAAGACGATGTCGGCCGGCGTGCCCGGCTTCAGGGTAGCCAGACTGTCAAAGGTTGCTCCCAACACCCGGGCAGGTCCGGCGGTCAGGCGGTCCACAATCTCCGGCAGGGACATCAGGCCTTGGTGCACCAACTGGAGCGCCGACCCCAAGGCCGTCTCCAGCACGCTGATGCCAAAGGCGGCGTCCTGGTAAGTATCCAGTTTGCAAGACAGGTCGTGGGGTGCGTGGTCGGTGGCGATGCAGTCTATGACCCCATCGGCCAGTCCCTGCACCAGGGCGTCCACGTCGGCCTGGCTACGTAAGGGAGGATAGACCTTGGTGAAGGTGTCGTAGGACGAAAGACCGGCGGCTCCTGACTCCATTCCACCGGGACCCATGACCCATTCATCGGTGATGGTCAGGTGGTGGGGGCAGACCTCGGCGGTCACTCGGATGCCACGCTCCCGGGCCTGGCGAATCAGGGGAACGCTGCCCGCCGTGCTCAGGTGGGTCAGATGCAGCCGGCCGCCGGTTAGTCCGGCCAGGGAGATGTCCCGGGCCATCATTGCTTCCTCGGCGGCAGCCGGAATCCCAGCCAGTCCCAGATGGGTGGCTACGCGCCCCTCAGCCATCACGCCGTCTCGGAACAGGGAATAGTCCTGGCAATGGTTGCTGATGGCCAACCCCAGGTCCGCGCTGTAGGCCAACGCCAAGCGCATCAGGTTGGGGTCGTATACCGGGTCGCCGTCGTCGCTGTAGGCCACCACACCGGCCGCAGCCAGCTCTTCCATCTCGGACAGCTCTTTGCCGCGGCGTCCCCGGCTAACGCAACCGATGGGAAAGACCCGCACCACGGCGTCCTCCCGGGAACGCTCCTGGATGAACTTCACCACAGCGGCGTTGTCGATGGGCGGTTCGGTGTTGGGCATACAGCAAATCGAAGTAAATCCGCCCCGGGCAGCGGCCCTGGCGCCGGTGGCGATGGTCTCCTTGTACTCGAAACCCGGCTCCCGAAGGTGGCAATGAATGTCGATGAAACCAGGACAAGCCACCAGGTTTCCGGCGTCGATGACGCGGCAATCATCGGGCACGCCGTCGCCGACAAGCCCCGCGGCCAGTATGTTGCCATCCTGGACCAAGATGTCTCCAACTTGGTCCAAGCCACTGCCCGGGTCAATGATGCGTGGGCCCTTGATCAAGATGGTGTTCGGTTTCATTTCAACATAACCAATCGCCGCGCGAATCATAATTCTTGAAACCGCTTCAACTTTTGCTTCCCGCACACAATTGATACAGCAGCGCCATGCGCACCGCCACCCCGTTGGTCACCTGCTCTTCGATCACCGAGCTGCCGCCGTGAGCTATGCTGGTGCTTATTTCCACGCCCTCGTTCATGGGTCCGGGATGCATCACCATCACGCTGGATTTGGCCCGGGCCAGCCGTGCGTCGGTGACCTGCCAACGCCGGATGTACTCACGCAAGCTGGGCAGGAAGCCGCTACCCTGCCGCTCGGCTTGCAAGCGCAGGGCCATTACTACGTCGGCGCCCTCAATCGCCCGGTCCAGGTTGGTATCGACCTGCACCGATGCCAGGGCGTCGCCCTCTTTGGCCGGTCCATCGGCCCTGAGCATGTCCAGAGGGAGCAGTGTGCCCGGCCCACAGACCACCACTTGGGCCCCCATTTTGGCAAAGCCCCAAATACCGGAACGGGCCACCCTGCTGTGCAGGACATCACCCACGATTACCACCTTGAGGCCTTCCAACCTGCCCAGTTTCTCCCGGACTGTATACAGGTCCAGCAACGCTTGAGTGGGATGAGCATGAATGCCGTCTCCGGCGTTGATTACGGAGACCTTGTCTAGATGCCGGGCCAAAAAGTAGGGCGCGCCGGCATGTGGGTGCCGCACCACGATTACGTCGACCCCCATGGCTTGTAGTGTTAAACCCGTGTTGAGCAGGGACTCGCCCTTTTCCGTGCTGCTTCCCGAAGCGGACATGTTGATTACGTCGGCGCTAAGCACCTTGCCCGCCTCTTCGAAGGAAATCCGGGTCCGGGTGCTGGCCTCGTAAAACATGGTCATGATGACCCTGCCCCTCAGCGCGGGGACCTTTTTGATGTCGCGATGCAATACCTCCGCCATGCCCCGGGTGGAATCCAGAGTGGCCAGGATCTCGGCGGGGGAAAAGTCGTCCAGGTCCAACACGTGGCGGCGTGGCGGCAGCGATACTGCCTGGCCGTCATAGGGCGCCTCCACGGTCTCCGCGGTTTCCAAAGAATGCAGGAGGGACATAACGTCAGTCCTCCACCCGAACCAAGGCTACCTCGTCGACTCCATCGGTCTCCACCAGGCGGACCCTCACTTGTTCGTCCAGGGCCGTTGGCATGTTTTGGCCCACGTAATCCGCCCTAATGGGCAACTCCCTATGGCCGCGGTCCAACAGTATGGCGAGCTGCACCTGCCGGGGCCGGCCAAAGTCGTTCAGGGCGTCCATGGCCGCACGTATGGTGCGTCCTGTGAACAAGACGTCGTCCACCAATACCACCGTTTTGCCCTGGATGCTCACGGGGAGGTCGGTGGGCCGCACCAACGGACGAGACCGGTCCTTCAGGTCGTCCCGGTAAAGGTTGATGTCCAGCGCCGCCACCGGCACCTCGGTTCCCTCAAATTCCAGCAGATTTCGGGCCAACCGCTGGCCCAAGGGAACACCACGGGTGTAAATGCCGACAATCACCAGATCCTCGGCGCCACGGTTTCGCTCGAGAATTTCATGGGCTACCCGAGCCAACGCCCGCCGAATGTCCTGGTCATTCATTAACTGCCGATCGGCCATTGGGCTTCTACCTGACGCTGTTGCTAGATTCAGTGGACCCCCGTAAAACCCCTGGTTCACGTCCCCTAAACCCCACGGCCCTTCCCACCACCCCATTATTCAGCAAAAATCCCCTTGCCAACGACCGGCAAGGGGTTTAGACGCACAGCATAGGCCCCCAGGTCTGTTCTGCCTGGGGGAGGGGCGCTAAACTTTGCCAGCCTCACGGGACTGCCTTAAAAGCCCGGCCATCCTGTCACGGACGGCCTCACGACCCGGATTCCTTTTAAGTTGTCTAGAGAATCTTAACAGGCGAAACGGAAAGAAGGAAGGCGGACTGGGTCCAATTTCTGCCCAAATTTGGTCTGTTGGATCACTCTGTGCACGCGAGAGAAATCACCCGGCGAGCCTCACCCCCATCCTAACCTTCCCCCATCAAGTGGGAAGGGATGATCTAAGGTTGTGGTCTGCCTCCCGTTAGGCCGTCACACGCTTGCGGCGGTTGTTCACGTAGTCCACCAGGACATAATCACCCAGGTTGGCGGCGCTGGTGTAAAAGGCCCGGCCTTTGTTGATCCGGGTCAGGCGGTCGATAAAGTTTACCAGCTGGTAGGAATTTTCCAACATGAAGGTGTTGATAACGATGTCTTCTTGGGTACAGCGCTTGACCTCTTTGAGGGTTTCTTGCTCGGTGCGATAGCTTGGCGGGTAGGCGAAGAAGGAGCGGTCCCCCTCCAGATGCGCCGTCGGCTCACCGTCGGTAATCAACAGAATCTGCTTGGTACCGCCTTTCTCCTTGCTCAACAGCTTGCGTGAGAGCATCAGGGCGTGGTGCAGGTTGGTGCCGGACACCCAAGCGTTCCAACTGGACTTGGCCAGGTCTTCTTCGGGAATTTCCCGAGCGTAGTCGGAGAAGCCGATGACGAATATGGTGTCCCTGGGGTACTGCATGCGGATCAAGGCCAACAGGGCCAGGGTCATCTTTTTGGCTGCTTGATAATTATTGAACAGGCCCATGGACCGGCTTTGGTCGAGCAGGATGGCGGTGGCCGCCCGGGTCATGTGCTCATAGCGGTAAATCTCGAAGTCCTGGGGACTCATGCGCACCGGCACTCCAGGCCCATTTCGTAATATGGCGTTTTTCACGGTGGCCTGGAGGTCCAACTGGAAGGGGTCTCCGAACTCGTAGGCCTTGGTGTCACCCAGCAAGTCGCCGTTGGCGCCTCGTATATTCGTCACATGGTGGCCCAGCCGGTCCTTTTTCAGGTGTGCGAAAACCTCCCGCAGGGCTTTTTGCCCGATGCGCCGGATCCCTCGGGCAGTCAGGTCCATTTTATCGTCGGCGGTAATGTAACCGGCGTCCTGCAGAAGCTGCCGCATTCGGTCCAGCTCTTCCCAAGCGCGGCGGGCGTCCTCTCCCAAAAGCTCGGCCAGCTTCTCGGGGTCAACGTTCTCCAACTGGCCGGTGCGCATAGCCTCTTGCAGGGCCTGCTCCAACTGGTCCAAGTCTTGGAGATGGCGCATCATCTCCATGGCCTGCTCCATTGTCAGGCTGTCGTCGCCCAGGAATGGGTACTGGCGGCGTAGCTCGTCCATGGGCATCAGCTGCTCCATCAACGAGGCGAACTGGGCCATCTGGTCCCGGGTTTCCGGGTCCAGCACCGAGTCCAGGGCATCCTCCAACTCCCGGCGCATTTCCGGAGACATGCTGTCCATCATGGACTGCATCTGAGACAGTTGTTGCTGCATGCGCTCCATCAGCTCGTCAAAGCTCTGAGGGGGATTGTCGCCAAACATCGGACCGAACTGCTGCATGAAGCCATCAAAGTCAGGCTCCCGGCCCTCCATCTTGTCCCGCATCATCTGGTTGAGCTGCTTGAGCATCTCCCGCATCGCCGCCATCTGCTCGGAGGTCATTCCCTGAATCTGGTCGCGCATCTCTTGCGACAGGTTCTGGGCCATCTGGCTCTTCAGCATGTCCAACAATTCCTGGAACTTCTGCTGGGCCTCGGGGTCGATGAAGTCGTACTCCATCAGCTCTTTGACCTGGCCGCCCACGCCTTCGGGCAGTTGGTCCAGCTTTTCCCGGTTGCGCTGGGCCCTTTGCTCCAACAGCTTGTACAGGCTTTCCTGCTCGGAACGCTGGTCCTCGTCGGTGTCCTCCACCTGTTGCCGGGCTTCTTCCAAGCGCCGTTGGATGCCCTCTCTTTCCGTCCGAATGATGTCTTCCAGGCGTTCCTTGAGGTCGTCCACCACCGAGTCCATATTGTACTGTTGCAGTTGCTGGCGCCGCCGGTTCTTCAGCTGCTCCAGCAGGTCCTTCATACCCGGTAACTGCTGGCCGTCCCGGCTTTGAAAGCCCTGGCGGAAAAGCTCCCTTAGGGCACGCATGACGTCGCCCTGCTCCAGCACCTGATCGGAGAGTTGGTCCATCAGCGCGTCGGCGTCCAACTCGAAGATCTGCTGGGTGCCGTCCCACTGGGAGTAGCGATAGGTACGGTAAAGCATCGCAACCTCATCCCGTCCGTTTAGGGTCGACCGGTGGTGTGGGGATCAGCGATTCAGGAAGGAAAGCACAACTCCGGCCTGGCGGCCGCCCCCTCACACCATCAATGGAGCCGATAGAAGCAATTAGCGCCAGTAGCAATTAACGCGGTAGTCGTTCCATGATACTCCCCCAATTTCGGCAACCGCAAGGCGGGCGGTCAGCTTCCCGGTGCGCATGGTTGGGCCACAGACACACAGAGGCACAGAGTTTTAGGTTCTCTGAGCCTCTGCGCCTCCGTGGCTAACAGGTGTGTGCTATAATCCCGCCATTCTGCGCCTGCGGGAGTCTGGATGCTCAGTCCTTATACAGTTCTGGACCTTACCGACGAGCGGGGCGAGCTGGCCGGGATGCTCCTGGGGGACATGGGCGCCGACGTCATCAAGGTGGAGCCGCCCAACGGCCCGGCCAGCCGGCGGAGGCCGACA
>JADFFS010000279.1 GCA_022568195.1 Chloroflexota bacterium
AACCCCAACTCCTCCTCGGCCCAGCCGATATGGCGCTGGTACCACAGGTCGGCGTGCTCCAGCCAGAAGGGTACCCAGCCAAGGCGGGTCTCGGCGAAGAACATCCTCAGATCGGGGAATCGGTCGAACACCCCGGAGAAGACCATTTGGGTAATGCCGATTGCGGGACGGAGACCGAAATTGGTGACCCACTCCAGCAGGGGCCGGCGAATCCTCTTCATGGTCTCCGGGTCCTCCTTGGGGTAGCGGAACGTGGGCTCGGACTCCCGTGGCCCACTGCGATCGAAGGTCACGTGCACGGTCAGAGGCATGCCCATGTCCAACGCGGTGGCCCAGAACTTATCGTCCTCGGGCATGGGGTAGGACTTCCCGTTGGGGAACGAGCCCAACACCACTCCCTTGAGTCCCAGCTTGGCAATGTGTTTTAGCTCGGCCACGGCGTCGTCCACGTTGGTCCATGGGATGATTCCCATTCCTATGAGCCGGTCCGGGTCCGCCGGGCAGTAGTCTTTGCCCAGCCAGTCGTTATATCCGCGAATCATGGCCTTGTAGGCGTCATCGTCTTTGATGTTCCGCCACATGGACGGCCCGGCCACCTGGGCCGGGAATAGGACCTCGGCATCCAAGCCGTCCTCATCTTGCTCGCGAACCCTTTTTTCCGGAGGCCCCACGCCGGCCGCATCCTCTACCCTCAGACCGAATGGTTGCCATTGGCCCGTAGCCCTGCCGGCACGCAGGTCCAGAAAGTTGGCTTCCCGGGGAGGCATCCCCTCTATGACCAGGGCATCGCCGCCGCCGGGGAGCTCGATTGTCTTGGGAGCCCGGTCCCGGTACTTTTCCGGTACCCTGTGGACCCAATGCTCGGGTGGAACTTCCAGGTGACCGTCGCTGGACATCAACCGGTAATCTCTAGCCATGGGACCCTCCTATTGGCGTTTAAATGGGTACTTGCGCCATCGGGTTGAGAGACTCTAACATAACCGCGGAAACCACAGAGGCTTCGGGGAAATCAGGCTATAATTGCTCGGGGCATTCCGTTCTATGCGTGCTTGGCGGTGAGACCTGTTAGAAGTTCTCAGACTTTGGGCACATCCTAATACTTCCCTTCGCCGGTGGCAACCCGAAAATGCCCCGATCCATGTGGCCTCGGCAGTCGTAACTTATTATGGAGAGAAAAACCTCTGGGGGAAGAAGTGCAACAGTCTCAGGTCTTCTTTAAAAAGTTGCTTCGCCCGGTGCTGGCCGTTCTGGTCATGGGTGCGCTGGCCGCTTGCGGCTCCGGCGCATACCCAGGCGGCCCAGAAAATGCTGGTCCACTCGGTAGCGAACCGGGCGCCAACTCCCAATCCTCGGTGCAACTCCCCGTAACCACGGCGCCATCGGCCTCAGCTACTATTGTGCCCGCTGCGCCCGCTGTCGAAACGGGTGGGCAATCAAGGAGCGAGGGTCGGCCGGATGGCGCTGGCGTTGGAGCAAAGGCCGAGCCTGAAGGGCCGGCAAGGACCGAAAGCGCAGCAGGGGCTTCCCCGGGTGAAGGGGTCAAAAGCGCGCCGGACGTGGACTTGTCCTACCGGAAAGAGATTCGGGTGGACCTCGGCCAATACCGCCAACTGCTACCCCGGGACGCCATAAATCCGATTTACGAGCCGCGGTTCCTATCCGCGGAGGATGCCGGACTGGACCCAGGGGAACTGGTCATCGGCGTGGAGCTGAACGGCGAGAGCAAGGCGTATCCCATCGGCCCCCTCGTCCGGCGAGAGATGGTTAACGACACCGTTGGGGGTGTGCCAATCCTGGTTACCTGGTGACCGATCTGTTATACCGGTCTGGTTCATGACCGGCGGATAGACGGAGTAGCCCACACCTTCGGTAATCAGGGTGCGTTGTTCATGAGGGCCATGACCTGGTTTGACCACGAGACGGGAAGCGTCTGGTCACAACCGTGGGGTCTGGCTATAGATGGCGACATCGCGGGGACCCGGTTGACGCTGATACCGGCGGGCATCATGCCCTGGGACGCCTGGCTGACTGACCACCCAGACACGCTGGTGCTGGATGCGGGAGGGCGTTTCCTTTTCGGCCCATCTCGGAAGAAGTTCAGCTCGGACTTTGTCATCGGGATTGCGCTGGGCGAGGCTGCCAAAGCATACCCCTTCGTGCTGGCAAGTAAAAAAGAGATCGTCAATGACCGCATAGGTACTTTTCCAGTGGTCGTGCTGGCAGATCCGGAGACCAAAGCGATTCGGGCCTTTCTGCGCATAGTTGGGCAGGATGAGTTGGTTTTTACCCTCCAGGGCGGCACCCTGGTGGACCAGCAGACAGGGAGCACGTGGGACATTGACCGGGGCATCGCCGTCGACGGGCCGCTTACCGGAGAGGTGTTGCAGCGGGTCCCGTACATCACCTCCTTCGACTGGGCATGGGAAGACTTTTATCCCCACACCGAGTTCTACAGAGGCGACCAGGGCTAGACGGCCAACCCCGCGGTTGTGGAATCAGAGGGCCGGTCAGGTGGTTTTATAATCCCCACTTCATCGCTGCACGGGTGGTGACTACCCGAATAGCGGCCGGAATGCTGGCTTGGGCCGTTGATAGCCTGCCGCCTCATTGCTTATGGCGGTTCGTTGGCTTTACGCCCGACAATGAAGGCTGTCGCAGGATGTTGGAAAGGGATCAGGGTTGCCTCAGCGAGCCGTCGCCCCAGCTACTGCCCGAAGTTTTGCCCACTTTAATCCCTTAATAGCACCATAAAATGCTATCGCCATCCCCCGCCGGCGGCCGGCAACCCGAAAAACTGCAGTAAT
>JADFFS010000120.1 GCA_022568195.1 Chloroflexota bacterium
CGCCCGGACACCATCGGGTATTTTTACCCCTTCGGGTGCGCCGATGTGCTCGGGGGTCAACGCTCCACTTTCCGACAACATCCTGATGATTTCGGTCATGAAAAAGGGGTTGCCCTCGGTGTGGGCATAAAGAGTGTCGGTCAGATTTTGGGGAAGCTGGACGCCGGTGGTTGAATTGATGAATTCCCCAAGATCATCTTGACCCAAGCCGCGGAGTACTTGGCGCCGAAAGACTGGCTCCCGAGATAACTGGGCCAAGGTCTCCGTCAGGGTATGCTGCCGGGAAAGCTCGGTGTCACGATAACAGCCCACCAACAAGAGCCGGGACTCCCCCAACTCTCGGCCCAGGAATTCCAGCAATGACAAAGAAGACCGATCTGCCCAGTGGAGGTCGTCTAACACTAGCATCAGGGGCTGATTCTGCGCCGCGTTTTTCAGGAAGGTCGTAACTGTGTCGAAAAGGCGGAATCGGGCCGCCTCAGGCTCCAGGGCGGGCGAAGGCTTGAGGTCCGTGATCTTGTCATGTATCTCGGGGACGACATCGGCGATGGCGGCGGCGCCGCGTCCCATCTCCGCGATAAGTTGTTCCGTACCGGCTTGTTGGACGTACGACCGCAAGGTCTGGACCCATGGCCAGTAGGGCGGCGTCCCCTCTTCTTCGTAGCACCGGCCCCAGAGGACCTTCGCGCCACGATTCTCGGCGTAGGACGCCAGCTCTTGAGTGGTGCGCGTCTTGCCAATGCCAGGCTCGCCAACCAGCATGACCAGACGCCCATGGCCTGAAAGGGCATCATCCAGGGCCGCCTTGAGCTCGGCCATCTCCTGCTCACGGCCCACGAAGACACGGGCTATGTCGCTAGTGGGACGGGACTCTACCATGCTTGCAGCTTCCGAGAATTCGTTGATTTGGAGCAAATAGGCTGATTATGGGGGAATGTTACGTCGGAACACATGGGTTGTCCATCGTGAAAGCCATTAAGTCTCCATATCAAATGAATGGCAATTGGTGGTCTTGGGCCGGCAGCTTGGCCTACCTGGAGCGACCTGTGGCTTGGAAAGTTCATTGTCGTGCGCCCTGCCCGCCAGGGGTGTAAAATCGGAGGCGCCAATAGGACTGAACTGTGACATCAGGTATTAAAAATTCGCATGGGAAACGCCGGTTTAAAGCTTAGTATTTTGGACCAATGTCCGGCGAACGGCCCCGAGACCGCCACCGAAGCCTTTCAAAATACCATCGAGCTGGTTCGAAAGGCTGAAGCATGGGGGTACCACCGGTTTTGGGTCGCCGAACACCACGGGTCCAACCGGGTCATGGGGTCGTCCCCAGAGGTGCTGATTTCTCACCTGCTGGCCAAGACCACGCACATTCGGGTCGGCGCCGGCGGTGTGATGTTGCAGCACTACAGTCCGTACAAAGTGGCCGAAAATTTCAACGTCCTGGCTTCTCTCGCTCCCGGAAGGGTGGACCTGGGAATCGGCGGTGGCCCAGGCGGCCTTCCCCAATCAACCAGGGCGCTGCAGCAGGAAATGGGACCGGAGACCACACCGCTGCCGGAGAAGCTGCTGGAGCTGGATCGATTTCTCCACAATAGACTCGAGGAATCCCATCCACTCTACGGCTTAAAGGCAAGCCCTACCCCCCCGCAGCCGGCGGACTTGTACCTGCTCGGCACCACCCCTTCCAGCGCCGAGCTGGCGGCAAGCCTGGGGATGCCCTACGTCTTCGCCCTGTTTCTCAATCACGATGAAGCGGTGATGCGCCAGGCTATTGAAACCTACCGCAGCCGGTTCGACGCCACCAACGGCGCTGGGCCACATGCGATGCTGGCGCTGCCGGTGATGGCAGCCGACACCGACGGTGAAGCCGAAGGATATGCTTCGCAAATCACCCCGGTGAGAATTACATTGGAAAGCGGCAGGACCTTCACTGTCTTCTCAGTGGAGGCAGCCGAGGAATTCGGGCGGCAGTCCCAGGAGAAGTTCACCTACGAGGTCCAAGAGGGTAAGGTTATCCATGGCTCCCAGGAAACAGTTCGACGTAAGATATTGGATGTGCAGCATCGCTATCAGGTCGACGAACTGTTCATCGTGACGGCTATCCGGGATTTTCAAAAACGCCTCCGTTCCTACGAGCTACTGAGCCAGGTATTTACTCAATCCACTGTTCCATGAAGGACCAGCCCTAAGATTGGTTGCCCCCTTTACCAGCAGCCTGCTGGTTGACGGGTTGGCCAGAAAGTCCGACCTACCCAGCTACGGAAGGTTAGGACGGAGGTACGTAGTTAGCCGAAGAGCAATAGACCGGTGGATCGATGGAAAATCCGGATAAGAATTGGGCGCACGGTCCCAAGCGCTCGGACTAGGTTGGCCCTATGCCCACTAGTGCCACGGGATGTAGCGTTGGCAATTAACTTAGCAGATGATTGGGGAGTGGTAGGCTCTACGAAAGAGGATGGTATTCGGTGCCTTGGGGTAAGAGTGCTAGGACGGATACCGAGGGAACAGCAGGTATATTAGTCCGGCGTATAGCGGTAGCTATCGGGATTTTTGGTGGGCTAGCTATAGCATGGCCCTTTTTTTTGGCAATGATAGCTATGTTCTGTACCCACGCCAGCTGTCCCTCACCAGCAGTGCTGTTGGCTTGGGTATTCTCTCTTCCCATTGTGGGTGTTGCCAGCGTTATTGCTGGTATACTCGCCCCCTGGAAGCCCGTAGCTTCTGCTAAAACCTTCTTTGTGGCCGCCGCATTAAACCTTATGGTCGCTGTGTTAGGGCCAGTTTCCATGGGAGAGGGTTTTGGGAGCACGTGGGGGAAGAGCTGGTACTTTTTTCAAGACCTGATTGCCCACGGCCTTCTGGCCCCCCTGATTGTGATTCCTTTAGCTATGGGAGTATCACTTTTGAGGTGGGGCAAAATTAGACACGAGATAACTATTTCTAAAGCTTTTGCTAAAACCCTCTTTAAGGTCGCTGTAGTATACCTTATGGTCGCTGTGTTATCTCTACTCTGGTTTGAAGTGATTTTCTTTGACGGGTGGGGTAACGTCGCTCCTGGCCTTCTGGCCCCCATGAGCGCGATTGCTTTAGTCATAGGAGTAGCCCTTTTTACGCGGTGGGGCAAAAAGACTAAGACTGTTCGCTCAATGGAATAGTTCTATAATTCGGGAGACCCCGAACCCGGATAGCTCGGCGGGTTCTTAATCAAAAAAAGGTTGGGCCGGAAGATGACGAATCAACGTAAGATGCATTTAGGCGCGTTTCTTGCCGGAACCGGTGGCAACATGGCGTCTTGGCGGCACCCAAACGCCGTTGTCGATGCCGCCATCAATCTGGAGTACTACGTAAATCTGACCCGCAAGGCTGAATCCGCCAAGCTGGACTTTGTGTTTTTCGGCGACGGCCTGTACATCAGCGAAAAATCCCATCCAAACTTCCTCAACCGTTTTGAGCCCCTTACATTGTTGGCGGCGCTGGCCATGGAGACGACTCACATCGGCTTGGCTGCCACCTTGTCCACCACCTACAGCGAGCCATTTACGGTCGCCAGGCAGTTCTCGTCCATCGACCACATCAGCAACGGGCGAGCGGGTTGGAATATCGTCACATCGCCACTGGAAGGCTCCGCCCTGAATTTCAGCAAGCCGGAACACCCGCAACACGACCTGCGCTACCGGATGGCCCAAGAATACGTGGAAGTGACCAAGGGACTATGGGACTCCTGGGAAGACGATGCCTTTATCCGTGATAAGGAGTCCGGGGTGTTTTTCGATCCAGAGAAATTGCACCGGTTGAACCACCAAGGTGAGTTTTTCTCGGTACAGGGCCCCTTGACCATCTCCCGGTCTAAACAGGGCCAGCCGGTGCTGATCCAGGCAGGATCGTCGGAGGCTGGCAAGGAGTTTGCGTCCCGAGTCGCGGACGCCGTGTTCACCGGCCAGGGGTCACTGGAGGACTCGGCCACGTTCTACCAGGACATCAAGGGGAGGGCGGCCAAGCACGGTAGGAACCCTGACGAAATCTTGATACTACCGGGGTGTAATCCCATCGTTGGGGAAACCGCCGCAGAAGCGGAACGCAAGTACCAGGAGATCGCCGGTCTGGTCAGCATAGATGAAGCATTGAACTACCTGGGCCGGTATTTCAACGACTTGGACTTTACCCAGTTCGAGTTGGATGAGCCGTTCCCGGACCTGGGGGACTTCGCCCGCAACGGCTGGGAAAGCGCCACCGACCGGATTAAACAAGTCGTAAAGGACGAGAATCTGACGCTGCGTCAGATGGCGCTACGGTCCACGACGCCGAAAAGCGCCTTCATCGGAACGCCGGATCAGGTAGCCGACACCATGCAGGCGTGGTTCGAAGCGGGCGCGGCGGACGGGTTTATGTTGAACAACTCCGTGTTGCCGGACGGGTTCAACGATTTCATCGACCATGTCCTGCCCATATTGAAACAGCGCGGCCTGTTTCGCACGGAGTACGAGAGCGACACCCTGCGCGGAAACCTGGGCTTGCCCATACCGGTGAACCGGTACGCGGCGCCGGCAGCCCAAGCCACGTCAAAGGCCAAGATTTAAAGGTGCCCCATTGCCAACCTTGCTTGGAATCCACGGGTCGGTGACTCAGCCGGGCCGGCTGCACCAGGCCCTGCAACTTGCGCTGCAACCCACCGGCAATCAATGGGAATCCGTCACCACCAGCCTGCTCCATCTGGGCGGCCACCGGATATCCTTCGCCGACGGTCGGGCCTTATCCGATTACCCCGACGATACGGGGGCTGTGGTCGAGCAGGTCTTGGCAGCGGACATGTATCTGATAGCCACCCCAATATTCCGGGCGTCCTTCACCGCGTCTTTGAAGAACCTGCTTGACCTGGTCCCGGTGGAAGGTTTGAAGGGAAAGGTATGCGGATTGGTGGCGATGGGCGCCACGGACCATCACTACCTGGCGATAGACACTCAGTTGCGCCCGGTCCTCGCCTGGTTCGGGGTTCACTTGGTGCCCGGCGGGGTTTATCTGCAATCACGCCAATTTCAAGACGGCAAGCTGGCCGATCCTGATGCCATCGCCGACCTGCACAGCCTGGCCAACGCGGTTATCGCCCTGCAACGAGCAACGGCGGGGAACGATGAAACCGTGGGACCTCCACCCCTCGCATCCGGATGACAACCCAACTCGTTCACGGGTAGCTCCGGACTTCAACCCATGCTTCCTGGTCGCGTATCGGGTCTTCCAGCCGCCGGAAATTCCGGTCGATGGAGCTCAGCGCGTCAGCATCCAGATCGAATTCCCAGGACAGGCCGCAACTTCCACAGGAAAGGCGCTGGCTTTGGGCCAGTTCCGAGAATGGCACTCGTATGGGACTTTTACAGCGGGAGCACCGGGCGCTCACCACCAGGTAATTCGTCAGTGTTGCGACAGGTTCAGGCCTGCGGCCTCCCTCCATCATTAAAACTCACCTCTGCGCAAAACTGAGACCTTGGTTCGATCTTTTCCCCACTACTCGAAGCCCCGTTCTCTAAGCGTGTCGCACATCTCTTCGTCCGCTTCCGCCAGGTCGATGTGATCGGTGAACACGTAGGCCAGGGACCGCCGCGCGTAGTAGCGAGCGGCTTCAGGGTTCAGCTCTATCGCCCGGGTCAGGTCGGCTATCGCCTGTTCATTCAGACCTACCTCATGATAGGAGCAGCCGCGGTCATAGTATGCCTCAGCAAAATCGCCGTCCATCTCAATGGCCCGGTTATAATCTTGGACCGCACGTTCGTAGTTACCATGGCGGCTGTACACGTTGCCACGGTCGTGGAATCCGTTGGCGTCAACCGGTTCCTCGCGCTGTCCACGGTTCAGCAAAATTCCTCCTACTTAAGGGCCTGTTTTAGGCTCCGGGGAAATCATCTACCCATCAGCGGACCGTCCGATTCCCCAGGTCCAAGACCTTTTCCGCCATCGTTGCCAGCATCGTCCAGGATGCCTCGCCATACCTGATCGCCTCGGGGTCATCGCAGTATGTATCCAGAAGGACGTAGGCGCACCCCAGGCCTTCCAGCTCTGCCAGGTCCCGGTGCACTTGGTCCAGGCTGCCTTCACCAGCGATGCGCTGGCCGTCGGGGAGAGGCGAGTCCGTCAGGCGAAGCCTGATCCTTGGGCACAGGTCTGGCATGGGACGCCCCATTTCCTCGGCGATCTCCTTGAGGCGGGGGATGCCCGTGTCCCGGAACCAGTCCATGCGTATACGAATCGGATGCCATGCGTCCCCGTACAACACCGTGCGGCGCATGGCTGCATCGCTGGGTCCACCTACCCAGATCGGCGGATGGGGAGAACGCGCCGGCCTCGGCTCAGTGTGCACGTTCTCGAAGGAGACGAACCTCCCTTGATAGGAAGCGACGTCCTGGGTCCAAAGTAGCTTGAGCGCCTCCAGGTATTCGTTGGTCATAGCACCCCTGGATTTGAAGGGTACGCCCAAAGCCTGGAACTCTTGCTGGGCCCAACCTATGCCTACCCCCAGGATGAAACGTCCACCACTGAGCTGGTCAATGTTCGCGCAGGCCCTGGCTATCTCCAGCACGTTGCGATAGGGAACGATCATGACTGTCGTTCCAATCTCTATTTCCGTGGTGGTGCCGGCCAGCCAGCCCAGCAAGGAGATCGGCTCGTACAAGGGCGCGGGATATCGGGATTGAACGTCTGGCGTTGGCGCTATGTGGTCGGAAGTCATTATCAGGTGGTAACCCAGGTTTTCCGAGAGTTGTACCCAGCGCTTCAGGTACTCGGGGTTCACCCCTGGTCCAAAGTTGATAAGGTTCACGCCAACTTTCATTAATGACTCCTTAGTTGGGTCCTGCTATTGGGTAGCTTGGTAACACCGTAGCTCTATCTTGTTGCCATCGGGGTCCAAGATTTTGAACTGCTGGCCGTAGCCCTGAGCACCCCAGGCCGGATGCACGTCTCCCTCTATCTTTATCCCCTTGGCCGTTAGCTCGGCATGTAGTTTTTCCATGTCAGTGGGGCCAAGGACCAGGCAGTAATGGTCCACGTTCGGGGTCACTTGCTCCCCGGATTGGCTGGGCCGCAGGTCGATTATGATCTCCGAGGAAACCCGCGCCGAAACGAAGCCGATCTCGCCCTTGCGAAACTGGTCTAGCCTCAAAATCTCCATGCCCAGCACGTCTCGATAGAATTCGATGGCACGGTCGACGTCCTTAGTGTTCACCACCAAATGGTCCAACCCTACGATAGCCATGACCCTCTCCTTGTTTTAACTTGCCGGGTACGCCTGCGAAGAATGAATGGCCGAATGGACGCTTCCGGCCATCGCCAACAGAATCTTATCAGGAAACCAGGCCGGATACGGTAAACGGGGCTTTCGATTATGCAAGGCCGACGCAGGGAACGCCACCAACGCGCAGATGTCATTCCGAATCCGCCGCAGGCAGATGAGGAATCTGGGGTGGGGCGATTGCCCCGCATCGCCCCAGACCCCTCTCTTCGCTCGGGGTGACAATCGAAAGAGGATACGGCTACACCCGTTCTGGTTGAACCCAACCCACCTGAAGGTTTAATCTTAGGGCGGCGCGCTTCGCATACCAGGCATGGCGTCAATTGGCCGCCAGTTTTTGAGGAGACATCGAGATGGATAAAGCCGAAATTCCTTTTCTGTCCGCGTCCCAGCTTTCCGAGCTTATCAAGAATCGCTCCGTATCTCCAGTGGAGGCGGTTGAAGCCTACTTGGACCGCATCGACGCATTAAACGGCCGGCTCTATGCCTACCTGACCGTCACCCGGGAAGAGGCGATGCAGGACGCCCACGAGTCGGGACTTGCCCTGGACCGAGGCGAATACCGTGGCCCGATGCACGGGGTGCCGGTGGCGGTCAAAGACCAGCTCAACACATCGGGCATCCGCACCACCTCGGGCACCCCGATTTTCGGCGATTTCGTGCCCGACGAGGACGCCACGGTGGTAGCCAAGCTGAAAGCGGCGGGAGCCATCCTGCTGGGCAAGCTCAACATGACCGAGTTCGGCACCACCAGCCTGTCCCACGCATTCGACACGGCGCGCAACCCCTGGGACCTGGAGAGGTTTACCGGCGGTTCCAGCAGCGGATCCGGGGGCGCCACGGCTGCGTTCCTGTGCGCCGCGTCCCTGGGGGAGGACACCGGAGGGTCTGTCCGTGGCCCCGCTTCCTGGTGCGGCCTGGTTGGCCTCAGACCTACCTGGGGCCGGGTCAGCCGCCACGGCCTGAGACCGGGAATGTGGTCCATGGACACCGTTGGACCCATTACACGGACCGTGGAAGACTGCGCCATAACCCTACAGGCCATCGCCGGTCACGACCCCAAAGACCCCTACACGTGGGACGTACCGGTGCCCGACTACCGCGCCGCTTTGGACGGCAACCTGGCCGGTAAAAAGATCGGCGTTATCAAGGAGTTGCTGTACGCCGACGTGGTGGAGCCGGAGGTCCGGGACGCTGTGTCAAATGCGGCCAACGCATTAGCGGAGCTGGGAGCGCATGTCGAGGAGATTTCGATACCCCTGACCAGCCATTCCAACACCATTTCCACTGTTTTGCGCGTCGAGGCGCCCACCAACTACCGGGAGCTGATACGTAACCGCTTGCAGGAAATCAACCATGACAACCGCATCGCCTACCTCACCTGGAGCCTCACGCCCGGCCTGGCCTATTACAAGGCTTTAAAGCTAAGGGCCCTGCTGCGCCAGCAGGTGTTGGATGCCCTGACCGAAATGGACGTCCTCTTGATGCCCACCATGGGGATTGCCGCGCCGAAGATAGAGCCGGACCCGGTGATAGACAGCAAGGAGAAAACCAATCGAAACCGGTCGGGCCTCACCACGTCCTTCAGCCTGGCCAGCTCCCCCGCCGTGAGCATTTGCTGCGGCTTTACCTCGGACAATCTACCCATCGGTCTCCAGATCGGCGGCAAACCCTTCGACGAGCAAACGGTCCTCAACGTAGCCTACGCCTACCAGCAGAGCACCGACTGGCACACCCGAAGGCCGCCGATATAGCACGGTCCACCCAAGTAGCGGATGATCCACCTCTGGAAGGAGATCTTAATGGCACTGCGACTACCCACCCCCGAGGACCTTCACCAGCTGGCGGCGGACAACTACTTCGAGTTGAGCCAAGAGGAGCTGGACGCCTTCCAGGAATTGATTCCGGGTCTGTTCCAGTCCTACGAGCTCTTGGAGCGCATGCCCTCACCCCGGGAGCCGTTACAGTATAGTGACCGGGACCCGGGACAGCGGCCCCAGCCGTCGGAGGACCCATTCAACGCCATCGTGCGGCGTTGCACGTTACGCGGCGCCTCTTCCGGAAAGCTGCACGGCAAAAGGCTTGGCATAAAGAACAACACCTGCATTGCCGGCATGCCCATGAGCTGCGGGTCTCTTGTGTTGGAAGGCTATGTGGCCGAGACGGACGCAACTATCGTGACCCGTCTGCTGGATGCCGGTGCGGACATCGTCGCCACTATGAATCTGGACAACTTCGCTTTCTCCGGAGCCGGCGACACCAGCGCCCAAGGAGCGGTGCTCAACCCCCACGATCCCCGGTTTCTAGCGGGCGGCTCTTCCGGCGGGTCCGCGGCAGCGCTTTACTACGACGACATCGACATTACCATAGGCGGAGACCAGGGAGGCTCCATCCGAATCCCCGCGTCCTGGTGTGGCGTGGTCGGACTCAAACCCACTCACGGGCTGGTGCCTTACACCGGTATCGTGGGCATAGACAACACTTTCGACCATGTCGGTCCCATGGCAAGGACCGTGGCCGACACTGCTTTGACTCTGGAGGTCATCGCCGGCAAGGACCCGATGGACCCGAGACAGGGCGAGGTGCCAGTCCAGCCTTATACCGAGTCATTGACTGGCGGCGTCAACGGTTTGCGAATCGGCGTACTCAAGGAGGGGTTTGGTCTGGGATTGTCGGAGCCCGACGTGGACGCGGCGGTACACAAGGCGTTGGGGGTGTTCCAGGAGTTGGGGGCTCACACGGAAGAGGTATCGGTTGCACCTCACTTGGACGCCGGAGGAATTGTCTGGGGACTGATCGCCGAGGGCGCGACCGCCCTGCTGAGAAGTAACGGAATGGGTTACCACTGGTCGGGCCTTTACAACCCCGGATTAGTTGAGACCCTGGGCAAGTTCCGCCAGTCCCAGGCCAACGATTTTCCGCCTCAGGTCAAGCTGGTGCTGCTGGTCGGGTCGTACATGAGCGAAAGGTACCACGGAAGGCTGTACGCCAAGGCTCAGAATCTGCGCCGTGGCTTGCGGGCCAGCTACGACCAGGCCCTTTCCCAGGTGGACCTTCTGGCAATGCCCACCACGCCGATGAAGGCCCACCGGTACGAGCCGGACATCGACATCAAGGGTTTGATCAGCCACGGGTGGAACATGCTGGACAACACCGCTCCATTCGACATGACCGGACACCCGGCCATCAGCATCCCCTGCGGGATGTCGAACGGGCTGCCGGTGGGTTTGATGCTTGTGGGAAGACATTTCGACGAGGCGACCATCTTTCGGGCGGCCCAGGCCTTCGAAAACCAGGTCAACTGGGAAACCCTTTAAAGAAACGTGGGGTCCTTGCTCGGCCACATCTGAGGTTTGGACCGCTGCAAGACCGGTCAGCTACCGGGGCGCGCACGCCCGGATGATTTGCATTGCTTCCTCTTTGGGGTTGGCGCCGGAAACCCGAGGGGAGATGATCGGCTGGGTGATGCCCGCCCGGCGGTACTCTTCCAGCCTGGCCCGGCACTGATCGGCGGTTCCCACCAACGCGATCTTGTCGATGAGTTCTGCCGGTACTAGGCCGATTGCTTTCTCTTGATCGCCTTCGTTCCAAGCCCGCCGAACCGCTTGCAGTTCTTCGGTGAAGCCCGCGTTCTCCATCAGCCTGCGGTACCTGGGGAAGCGTGCCGCGTACCTGGCAATGTTGGTT
>JADFFS010000013.1 GCA_022568195.1 Chloroflexota bacterium
GGAGCTAACCGTCCCCGTGGTGGAACGGGACGTGGAGCGAACGGAGCTGTACGTCGCCGACGAAGCCTTTATTTGCGGTACCGCAGTGGAGGTCCAGGCTATCGGCAGCGTAGACCGCTATCAGGTGGGCGACGGTGAAACCGGACCCATAGTAGCCCAGCTCATAGAGCGGCTGTCCGGCGTGGTCCGCGGGTTGAACCCCCAATACGACCGTTGGCTCACTCCCGTTTACCAGGCCCGCTGACCAGCCGTCTACCCGGCAGGTTGCCTTGCCTTCTGCCTAGGGCCAGTGCCAATCGAACTGGGAGAAGTGCCCGTTTTTGCTGGTGTTGTCCCAGCTCATACCGTGGTCGGTATAGGTGCTGGCCGTTCCCTTAGCCAGGTACAGGTCCCGGTTCACCGGGTGGCCCGTGTTGGTCAAGCGCATGGGCTCGCCTTGGCTGCCTACCACGATGCCTTCCACGCTGAAGTCGATGATCTCGGGGATGGAGACCCGGCGGGTGTGGCCCTCGGCCTCGTAGGTGATTGCGCTGTACTTGATGCCCAGGAAATTGCTGGTTAGCGGCATCCATCGTCCGGCGGGGCCTCCTATGTCGCCCGACAGTATCCGGGCGATGGCCTCTCGTTGCTCCGAGTCCGCTTGCTGATCCACATAAGCCGCCATGGTCCAGTTGCCTTCGCCCATGTTTCCCGGCGTGTAAACGGCCACCACAAAATTGAGACCGTTCAGGGCAATCCCGTTGTAGTCTCCTTCTTCGATATGAAAAGCAAAGGCCACGTCGCAGTGGCCTTCGGTGGGAACCGCGGGGCCGCCTTGGACGACGCAAGGGCATAGCACCTCGCAGTTGCAGTTCTCGAAATAGTCGCCTTTCAAGCTCCAGCGTTCTTCGGCCATGGTGTTTGCTTGCTACCTCCCTTGTTCTAAGTGGGTGCCACCCAAATACGGAAAACTGGGTGTCGTTGGCTCCTCTAGCAGCGTGGCTGAGTGTAGTAAACGCCCTGGCAGGTGTCAAACGGCCCCGGGGTTGTTATAAACGGGGGTTGTTATAATCAGAATCAGCCGCCGGCGAAGGGAGAGGTGCACGACATGGCTGACAGCGGGGCAAGGAGAAGTTTCTGGGCTTGGGGCATGGAGGCCGACGAACCAACGGTACAGCAAAGACAGGAAATGGCGGCCAAACTCTCCCAGCGATACGGCGTTGCGGTGGAGCCGGTCCCGGTTCCCACCGCCGCTGGTCTGGCCCTGCGCCAGCCCAGGATCAAGCCCCCCGCGTCTCTAGCGGATGTCTGCTCCAGCGACACCCATGACCGGGCCGTCCACAGCTACGGAAGAAGCTTCCGCGACCGGATCAGGGCCTTCAACCTCCAGTTTCCCAACCCGCCGGATGTGGTGGCCCATCCCCGGGACGAAAAAGACGTGGAAGCCATCCTGGATTGGTGCTCCTCATCGGGCTATGCCGCCATCCCCTACGGAGGAGGCAGCTCCACCGTGGGTGGGATAGAGCCGGGCGAGGATTCATCCGGCGTGGTGACCATCGACCTGGGCAACCTCAACCGGGTGCTGGAGATCGACGACGTGTCCCGGGCGGCCCGCATTCAGGCCGGCGTGTACGGTCCCGCTCTGGAGGAGCAGCTTCGGCCCCACGGGTTCACCCTGCGTCACTTCCCTCAAAGCTTCGAATACTCGACTCTGGGAGGTTGGATCGCCACCCGCTCCGGCGGGCATTACGCCACCAATCATACCCACATCGACGACTTCGTGGAGTCGGTGCGAATGATCACTCCGGTGGGTGTCTGGGAGTCCCGGCGGCTGCCCGGCAGTGGGGCGGGTCCCAACCCAGACCGTCTGGTTATGGGGAGCGAAGGGGTACTGGGAATCATCACCGAGGCGTGGATGCGCATCCAGGCCAGGCCCCAGTTCAGAGCCTCGGCCGGGGTTGTTTTTCCTACTTTCCAATCTGGCGCCGAAGCAGTGCGGCAGATTGTCCAGGCGAAGCTGTGGCCGGCCAACTGCCGGTTGCTGGACCCTGGTGAATCAGCCAGCGCCGCGGGAATGGACGGAAACCACGCTTTGCTGGTGATCGGCTTCGAGTCGGCGGAGCTTCCCCAGGGTGACCTGATGCGCCAGGCCATCGCCATCGCCAGTGATGCCGGAGGCAGCGTGGACGGGGACGGGATAAGGATTTCCGGCGAGCCCGGGGGCAGTACCGGTCGGGAAGGCGCGGTGGGAGCTTGGCGCAGCGCGTTTCTGGGGGCGCCGTACCAGCGCAACCTGACCACCGGCCTGGGAACCGTGGAGGACACCTTGGAAACGGCCGTCACTTGGGACCGGTGGCCCCAGTTGGATGCGTCGGTCCGTGGGGCCTTGCAGGACGCCTTGGACCGCATCTGCGGCGGCGGCGTTGTCACTTGTCGCTTCACCCACGTGTATCCCGACGGTCCCGCCCCTTACTTCACCTTCGCGGGCATGGGACGGCGCGGGGCGGAGATCGAGATGTACGACGCCATCAAGAAAGAAGCGTCAGATGCTGTTATGGCGGCAGGCGGAACCATTACCCACCACCACGCCGTTGGGCGGCTCCACAAACCCTGGTATCAACTGGAGCGGCCCGACCCCTTTGCCGAGGCTCTACGTGCCGCCAAACGCGCGGTGGATCCCAATGGGGTGCTCAATCCCGGGGTGCTGTTCGACCCGTAGACCCGTTTCAAAATGTGGTTCGACGAGCCTGTCCTGAGCCCTTCGGCCTGCCTCAGGGTAAACTCCGCCGAAGGGCTCACCACGAACGGAAGGAGACATCTTTACCGATCTTCGTGAGCTTGTCGAAGGGCCCGTAGGGCAGGTCTAGGCCAGGTGTTTCGGCGCTCACTCTCCAGTGAATCTGGGGGCGCGGCGCTCGCGGAAAGACGCGGCCGCCTCCTCCACGTCGTGGGGCGCCCGGCGGGCAAATACGATGCCGTGGGTTTCGTATTGAAGCTGCTCCTCCAACCGGGATTCCATGCTGTTCTGAAGGACTCGTTTGGACATCTGCATCGCCACCGGCGGCCAGAAGGCTATTTCTGCCGCCAGGGCCTTGGCATCCTCCAGCAGTCTGTCGGAGGTGGTCACGCGGTCCAGCAGTCCGATGCGATAGGACTCCTCGGTCTCCACGAAGCGGCTGGTGAACACCAGGTCAAAGGCCCGGCTGGAGCCAACGATGCGGGGCAGGAAGTAGGACATACCTGAATCCGGGCTGAGACTGCGCTCGATGAACACCGTTTTGAACCTGGTGTTTTCGCAACCTACCCGTAGGTCGCAGGCCAGGGCCAGGGACATGCCTGCGCCCACAGCCACGCCGTTGACCGCGGCTATGGTGGGCTTGTTCAGCTCCCGGGAAACCATCATGGCCTGGCGGCCCACCCAACCGAACTCGTCCAGCCTTTCCTGCCGGCCGGAGACCTCCGGCCTATCCCGGCTGGCGGTGAGGTCCACTCCCGAGCAAAAGCCCCGGCCGGCCCCGGTCCAGATGACGACCCTTATCTCGTCGTCGTCCTTGAGTTCCCGGCACACCTGCATCATCTCTTGATGGAGCTCCCGGCTGATAGCGTTCAGCTTTTCGGGACGGTTCAGGGTTACAATACCTACGTTATTTTCCTTTTCAAGGAGCAGGTTCTGGTAGTCCATTTCGTACCTCCCGAGTCAGGATGTTTCTTTGTCAGCACCCTGGCGGTAGGGGACCGGAAGCGGCTGAATGAGGCATAGGGCTAAACCGCAGCGAGTGTAGCAGCGGCCGGATAGCCGGTCAACCGGACGCTATAAACGGGTTTGCGTCAAAATTATCCACCGCGGGTCGTAGGTAGGAAATGATTATGTAGGGGCAGACTCGTGCGTCTGCCCGCCCTTGCCGGCGTGTGCAAAGGTACGCGATGGAACCAAGGCGGCCACGAATGGTCGCCCCTACCGGGCAGATGCCTATCAAGGAGGCTCAGCGCGCAAAAATCCGGCTGCCGCCTCCCATTGGGAAGCGGCGAGCGCTTGTCAATGAACACAGCGGTGTTAAAATGCGAAGTGTTGGTTACTCCAACGTGACTGAGGCTCCACAGCAAATTCCCCTCCCGTAGGCGCACCGGCGTGGCAAGTGAGCGGCTCAAACGGCAGATCGATCGCCTCTTAGACGAGGTTGAGACGGCAGTCTCTCAGCTAGACTGGGACCTCGTTCGTGACCGTGGCCGCGCTGTGCTTGCCCTGGACCCCGACAATCCCGACGCCCTGAGCTTCCTGTCTGCGGCTGATCGAGCACTTGAAGAGCCGGATTCGGCCGAGCCGTCCCAGGTTCCGCCCGGAGCTACCATCGCCGCTCCTCTCAACCAGCAGCCGATGGTCTTTGCCAACGGCCGTTACCAGGTGCAAAGGCTCCTGGGTGAGGGCGGCAAGAAAAGGGTCTACCTCGCCCACGACACCCTCTTGGACCGGGAAGTTGCTTTCGCCCTGATCCGGACCGAAGGGTTGGACGATATCGCCAAAGCCCGCATAACCCGGGAAGCGCAAGCCATGGGGCGCCTGGGATCCCACCCTCATATCGTCACTGTCTTCGACCTGGGCGAAGATGGAGATCAGCCCTACATGGTCACCGAACTGATGGGCGGCGGCGACGTTGAAGGGATGATCGAGAGGGCGCCCAACCGCCGGCTTCCCATCGCCCAAGCTATCTCAATCTCCCAGCAAGTCTGCCGTGGCCTTCAATACGCCCACTCCATGGGTGTGGTGCACCGGGACCTCAAACCCGGCAATGTCTGGCTCACCAACGACGGCACGGCCAAAATCGGCGACCTGGGCCTGGCCGTGGTGTTGGACCGTTCCCGGCTAACCCAGACGGCCATGATAGTCGGCACGGTGTCCTACATGCCACCCGAACAAGCCATGGGCGGCGAGGTCTCACCAAAGTCCGACCTGTATTCTCTGGGGGCCATGCTCTACGAGATGGTTACCGGAAGACCGCCTTTTGTGGGTGAAGACTCCATGGCCGTCATCGGGCAGCACATCAACACCCCTCCGGTGGCCCCCACCTGGCACAACCCCCAGTGTCCCCGGCAGTTGGAGGCGTTAATTCTCCGTCTCCTGGCCAAGGACCCCAGCGAGCGTCCCGAGTCGGCCGCCGTCGTGCTTGAGGCTCTGGAAGCCATCGATCTATCCGATGCTGCCGCCGCAGCCATTGGTGACACGGCTCCCCGTGATGAGCCGCCGCCTCAGGATCTGCTGGCGACCTACGAGTTCGTAGGCATGCAGCGGGAAATGAGGGATTTGCGGGCCGCTCTGGAAGACTCTTTGTCTGGGCGTGGCCGCTTGATTATGCTCACGGGTGACACGGGGATCGGCAAAACCCGGGTGGCCCAGGAACTAGCGACCTATGCCGGTCTGCGGGGCGCTCAAGTGCTTTGGGGACGTTGCTACCGGGAGCAGGGCACGCCTCCTTATTGGCCCTGGATACAGGCCATTCGGTCCTACGTTCAAGGCAGGGATGAGGAACGGCTGCGCTCGGAGCTGGGCGCCGGCGCCGCGGATATCGCCGAGCTGGTGACCGAGGTCCGGGAGCGGCTTCCGGAGCTGACCTCCCCGCCTCCGTTGGCCAGTGCCGACCAGGCCCGTTTTCGTTTGTTCGATTCAATTTCCAACTTCTTGAAGGCCGCCTCACGGCAACAGCCCTTGGTCGTTATTCTGGACGATTTGCATTGGGCCGACCAGCCCACCCTATCCCTGCTCCAGTTCGTTGCCCGGGAGCTCCGGGGCACCCGGCTTTTGCTGCTTGGCACCTATCAGGACGTGCAAGTGTCTCTGCGGCATCCTTTGTCCCAGGCCCTGGGAGAACTGACCAGGGAAAGGCTCTTCCAACGGGTACCGTTACGGGGATTGAGTCAGGAAGAGGTCGCCTATTTCATCCAGATAGTGTCAGGTAGTACGCCGGCTCCGGGACTGGTAGAGGCGGTGTTCCGCCAGACCGAAGGCAATCCTTTTTTCGTCACCGAGGTGGCCCGCCTGCTAGTTCAGGAAGGGGCCCTGGCCGGCGAAGCGGCCAGAGATGGCCGGAGGTGGAGCGTCCGCATTCCTCAAGGAGTCCGCGAGGTGATTGGGCAGAGGCTGGACCCCTTGTCGGAGGGCTGCCGGCAAGCCCTGACCGTGGCCGCGGTGATCGGGCGGGAGTTCTCCCTGGAACTACTGGGTCGATTGGTGGAAGATATGCCCTCCAACCGGCTGCTGGAGGTGATGGAGGAGGGACTCTCGGCCCGGGTGATCGATGAAATACCCATGGAGGTGGGCCGATACCGGTTTGCTCATGCGCTGATCCGAGATACTCTGCTGGAGGAGATGTCCAATACCAGGAAGGTACGCCTCCACGCAGTCATCTCAGAGGTTTTGGAGCAGTTGTACGGCCGCGATTCCCAAGACCACGCCGCGGAGATCGCCCAGCACTTGGCGGAGGCCGTGACGGTTACCGGCTCGGAACGGCTGGTGCGCTACTCCCTGATGGCTGGAGAACGGGCCCTGGAAACCCACGCTCCCGACGAAGCTCTGGACTACTTTCAGCGGGCACTGCAGGCCAAACATGGGCAGAGCGGCGCCGGGGGGTCCGAAAGGGGCATGGACGAGGAGACGGCGGCCCTCATGTTCGGTATCGGCCGGTCCCAGCTTGCCACCTTGGAGCGGCATGAGATGCGGGAGGCAGTGTCCAGCCTCAGCCAGGCGCTGGACTTCTACGTGCAAGGCCGTGACGTGGTCAAGGCAGTGGCTGTTGGGGAGTATCCCTTGCCGCCGTTGCCCGGCCAGCGGGTTGGAGTGACTCAGCTGGTGGCCCGGGCTTTGGCCATGATTCCACCGGACTCCCATGAGGCAGGCGGGCTGTTATCACGGTATGGGCGCGTGATAGGGGTGGAGGAAGGAGACTACGAAGGGGCCCAGGAAACTGCGGGCAGGGCCCTGGCCATCGCCCAGCGGGAGGGCGATCTCCAGCTGGAGATGCGTAGCCTGGCCGATTCGGCCTTCGTGGACATATTCCACCTTCACTTCGAAAAGAGTTTGGAACAGAGCCGCCGGGTGATTGACTTGGCCCGCCGGTTGAACCAGGTCGATGGTGAAATGCACGGGCATCTGTACGCGGCGTCTTGCCTCATGTTCACCGGTGATCGAGAGGGGGCACGGCTCCACGCGGCGGCCAGTCTGGCTCTGGCGGAAAGGCTACGGGACCGGTTCTGGCTTTCCAGTGCTCTGTCACTCAACCTGGCAGTTTCCCGTCTGCAAGGAGACTGGGCTGTCGGACGTACCTTTAGCGAACGCGGCCTTACCGCGGCGCCACGTGATCCACGCATTCTCGGTGGGCGGACCATGTTGGAGTACGAAGTTGGGGAATTCGGCGATGGCGAGGGATATCTGGAACGGCTGCTGGAGACCATGCGCCAGGCGGTGACCGGCCCCAACTACGAACACACTTATGCCGCCACGGTGATTCCCTTTGTGGCCCGAATCACTGGAGATTTCGACCGGCTGCCGGTCGCAGAACAGGCCGCCAACGCGGTCCTATCCTCCCCATCCGCCAGCCCATACTTGGCCGTCCGCGCCAGGATCGCTCTGGGCATGGTATCGGTGCTGAGGTCCGATGCCGACGCCGCCCAGGAGCAATACGAAGCCCTTGAAACGGTGCAGGGAACCCAGGTGGCGGCCGGCGGGATAATCTGCACGGACAGGCTCCAGGGCTTGCTGGCGGACACAATGGGCAGGACCGATGATGCAACTGGGCACTTTGAGGACGCCCTGGGATTCTGTCTTCGCGCTGGCTACAGGCCTGAGTACGCCTGGACCGCCAGCGACTATGCGGACATGCTGTTGCAACGCAACGCTCCGGGAGATCGCGGCAAGTCGATCTCTTTGCTGGATGAGGCCCTGACCATCGCCAGCGAGTTGGGCATGGCGCCCTTGGAGGAGCGTGTCAAGCGCCACGGTCTGCATACCGAACGCCTCGCAATGACCGATAACCAGACGGCCGCTCGGGCCATCGCTTCGGTCACGACCATCGAAGGCCCCAGCCTCCGGCCTCAAGCCGGGCCAGACGGTACAATCACCCTTTTGTTCTGTGACATCGAGGGCTTTACCGCCCTGAGCCAAAAGCTGGGCGAGCAGGAAACCAAAAACCTTTTGAGCGCATACGGCTCCATCGTACGAGACCAGGCCCAAGCCCACGGAGGCACCGAGGTCCGGTCCATACGGGACGGATTGATGATATCTTTTCCCGACGCCTCGGAGGCTCTACGGTGTGCCGTGGATACTCAGCGGGCGTTTGTTGGCTACAACAATGCCCACCCCGAGGAACCGGTTCGGGTACGCATGGGATTGAACTACGGTGAGGCTTCCGAAGGCGACGATGATCAACTGAGCAACGACCTTATCCTGGCTGCCCGCATTGCCGACCAAGCTCAGGGAGGCCGCATCATTATTGCCGCTGCATTGAAGCGGATTACCGAGAACGACGGCGAGTTTGAGTTCGACGAGGGCCGTGAGGTCCAGCTTGAGGGCGTTTCCGGACCCAGCCTGATATTCGAGTTGCAGTGGCAAAGACAGGGCGACCGGCCGTCGGACTCGATACACTACTTCGGCTAAACTCCCGCTCCCGGGCAACTCCCCTTGGCGGCGGCGCAAATGGCTGCTTCGCATTTTGAGCGGGAGTGTGCCCCCTCGGTTGGACCGGCGGTCGAGAACCCATGAACTCAGCCACGGGATCCCCCTGGATACGGCCCTGCAGACTTACCATCGGCCTTGGGACTTGAGCTGTGTCAAGCGCACCCGCGCCTCTTCAAGCATACTTTCTGGGACCTCTACGGGGTTATAGGCCGCGTGCCAGACCGCCCTGGCGAACCAGGATAGGTGTCCCTGGACCTCCGGTTGTCCTGTGGCCCTCAGCGTTGTGTAGCTGCCTACCGTCTGCCAAGATGACCGGCGTACCCCAGTCCGGCGCCGCAGCAGCCTCTCTACCTGGTAATACAATCGCAGCAACTCACGGCGGCGTCTGCCTGGGAGGCTGGAGTAGGGCAATCGATGTCCAGGCATAATTGCCTTGTCGCTGCTGGAACGGGTGTACAGCCACCTTCCCACCAACATCACCAGTGCCACCAACGGCCCCAGGACGGAAAACAGGGGATTCTTCAGCAGTTCCAGCGTGGGCGGGGCCAGCCGGGCCGGAGCCGCCTTGGCCGCTCCGTAGATGTTCTCGCCGACACCGCTTTGGAAAAAACGGTGGAGCCGGGAGCCGCCCCCGCCCGGCACAACCAGGTCTTCCCGCGGGGCGGCATCGAAGGGTACCCAGCCATAGCGTGCAAAGTACACCTCGGCCCAGGCGTGGGCGTCGCTTTCCCGCACCATGTAAGCACCGGACAACGGGTCGCGGACACCGGGCAGATATCCCACGGCCATGCGGGCTGGCAGCCCGGCGCCACGGGCCAGCAGCACCGTGGCGCTGGCGTAGTCCAATGCGCTGCCCGGCCTACCTTGAAACAGGAATTGGTCCGGGGTCGCCGAGGATAACAAGTCGCCGGGCCGGTTGGGGTCGAACTTCCCTTCTTGGGTCAGGAAATTGACGATGCGTTCGGCCTTGTCAAAGTCGGAGGTGGCGCCCTCGGTTATTTTTCGGGACAGATTTTTGATCCGGGTTGAGCCGAGGGGCAAATGCGTTAACCGGGGATCGATGTTGCGCGCAGCGTCGTTTCGTAGCCGTTCCGGGGTGTATCTGGGATGGGCAGAAAGCACCCGGTAGGAGTCACCGCGGCTCACTCCCCTTTCCTTCAAGGCCTCTTTATCGGCCCAGATACGGAGACCCTGGTAGCCCATGAACACAGAGGTGGGATGGTCCTCCTGCACGAAGAAGGTCTGGTAGTACCGGACACGGTTCCGACGCCCAAAGTTTTCTCGATTGATGAGGAGAACGGTCGGTCCATCACGCGTTCGGACCACGAACTGGGGAGTACGGCTACTGGTCCAGTTTTGGCCGTCGAAGCGTTCCAGGGTCTGCCCCCGCCAGTAGCTGGCGACCTTGCTGCGAACGAATAAGACTACTGGGTTGAAGGGGTCATCGGGACTACGGGGTTCTTCGCTACGTCGTGGAGCGCCGTCTCCCAAGGCAGGAGCAGCGCTCAGCGAGCCGATGGTCTCCTCTGGTGTCTCTGAGGCGTCTCCAGGCACGATCTCCGGCAGCGGCGGCGCCTCTTTGATGGTGCTGGCCGTGTAGGGCAGAATAGTCACCTGGGCCGGCCTGATGAAGGCGCTTTGCCCCCGGGGCATCAACCAAAAAGCCACGCCGGCCAATGTGAAAACAGCGCAGGCCGTCCCAATCCAGTAAATCAGCGCCGTCGGCCGCCCGTGCACCCAGTGGACTTGGGCTCCCCGGATGCCGTCCTCGAGGAATGTGACGCTCAGGAAAGCCAGGATCAAAACCACAAAGCCGACCACGAACATGCCGAAGCTGACGTCGAAGGCTTGTTGGCTGGCAAAAAACAGGACAATGCCGCTCATGCCCAGGCTGGTATACAGGCCGCCCCGGGTCCGCAGGTCGAAACTGGCCAGGGCCAGCACCAGGACCAGGAAATGTCCCGCCGGCAACCAATCGCCGCTGAAAATCTCCAGCACCTTGAAGCGCATCAGAAAGGCTAGGGCCATCACCGAGACGACTATCAAAACCGGCCGTAGCCGTGACGGTTGATGCCGC
The DNA here is from genome assembly GCA_022568195.1 of Chloroflexota bacterium. GTDB lineage: Bacteria > Chloroflexota > Dehalococcoidia > Lucifugimonadales > UBA3495 > JADFFS01. The sequence goes on from JADFFS010000013.1 coordinate 10,722, forward strand.
CAGCGCCAGCTTACCCAATGGCCCAGGGTGCCCAGGGCGCCGCCCCCCAGGCTGAGCCACAACGAACCCCCAACCCAGCTCATCCCGAAGGCCGCCAGCCAGAGGGAGGCCAGCCCCAGCAACCGCAACCGGGGCGAGTCCTCGGTCCTGGGAGAAAAGAACCGCGACAGCCACAACCTTAGTAGCTGCAATAGTTTCCGAAATCCGGCCGCCCGCGCTCCCGGTGGATTCGCCGTGGTCGATCTCGGGTTGCCTGCGTTGTTGGAAAGACGCACCAAGGTCTTACTCCGCAGCCCCGGTGGGCGTACCGTTGGTGGGTATGCCAGCGGCGGACCGGTCAAAAGAGAGCCCGCCCAACCGCTCCAGGGATTCAAGGGCATCGGGAAGGCGGTGGGGCCGGCATAGCAGCACGGAGACCCTGGAGCGCTCCAAGGCGCTGAGGCCAGAGCCCCTTGTTTCAGTTGTTTCAGTCTCGCCGAATCCAGCCAGTGCCACCACCACCAACCGCTCCAGCCGCGGGGCCTCTCTGATCAGCGCCTGGATTGCTTCTTGGTCGTCCGACGAGACGATCACCAAGGCGCTGCACCCCGGAGGCAGCCGGCTTAGCGACTCGGCAATCCCCCATCCTTCTCCGGCCTGCATTAACGACATCTGCCTCAGGAGGGCGGGCCAACTCATGCCGTCACCCTCGGAGACGCCGGCCGTCTCTCCTCGCAAGTTGCCCCCCCAGACTCTTACGGTTCCCTGGTTTCGTATAGCGTAGTCGGCGGCACTGGCTGCTATTTTGATGCTGTATTCCAGGGTAGTATCCTTGCCCTCGCCTTCCACCTGGATAGCATCGAAGATTATATCCAGTGTCGGATCCTTGGCGTCTTCGAACTCCTTGACCATCGGCCGGCCCATCTTGGCGGTGTTGCGCCAATGGATGTAGCGCCGGGGATCGCCGGGGAAGTAGTGCCTGGAACCGACGGGATCCATGCCGGCCAACGATTTTCGAGGCTGAACCGACTCGCCGTACCGGGCTTCCACCAAAGCCAGGCGGCGCAGTGGGTGGACCATGGGATAAACCAGGACCGGCTCAGAAGCCGTGCGGTAAACCCTCCGGCGAAATAGGCCAAAGGGGGCCGAAGACTCCACGGTCACCGGGCCGAGATGGTGGAGCCCGCGTTGGTAGGCGGTGACCGTGGCAGATAGATTCACCTGGCCCCAGGCCGGCATCTGGGCTATAAAGAACCGTTTTAGCCGGCTGTCCGGCGCAGCCACGGGGCAATCATAATAGACGTTGAACAGGAATCTGGGGAAAAAGGCTCGATTGCGCACCGAGACGTCAATGTGGAGAAGGTCCCCCTCAGCGGGTCCGGGGTGCAACGCCCCCGATTTTGGCCGGTCCACCCGCCGTTGGGTCTCCAGAAAGGCCGCGCCCAGCCAGGGCACCAGAAACGACAGAATTATGATTCCCCATAAGACGGCGTCTACCAGGTAAACCCATCCGACCAGCGTTACCCGCCCCACCAGGAACAAAAGAATAGCAACGCTGATAAAGCCGGTGGCTTTGGCGGTAATCATGGGAGTGGACGCTCAGTTACACAGGCACGGCGACGGACTGGAGCAGCCGCGATATGGCATTACGGCCAGAGCCCACGCCATCTTCCTGCTCCACGATGATTCGGTGGCCCCATACGTAGGGGGCTAACTCTTGAACGTCTTCGGGGATCACGAATGGCCGTCCATCGAAAGCGGCCCAAGCCTGACAGGCCCACAGTAAGGCGGCGGACCCCCGAGGACTGACGCCCACGGAGATGTCGCTGCGCTGCCTTGACTCCCCGGCAAGGTTTACGATGTACTGCTTCACCGGCATCGCCACCTCCACTCGGAGGGTTGTCTCCTGCATTTCAATCACGTCGGCGGGAGTGAGCGTGGGATCAACGTGGGATACGCCGTGCTCAGACCGGTGTAGAATCTCCATCTCCTGCTCGGGCGTCGGTAGCCCCAAAGACATGGAGATCATGAAGCGGTCCAGCTGGGAGTTGGGCAGAGGGAAAGTCCCGTGCTTTTCTATGTTGTTCTGAGTAGCCAGGATCAGAAAAGGCCGGGGCAGGGGCCGCACTGTGCCATCGGCGCTGACTTGCCTCTCGGCCATGGCTTCCAGCAACGCCGATTGGGTGCGTGGGCCAGCCCGGTTTAACTCGTCGGCAACCACCACATTGGCGAAAATGGGCCCCGGGACGAAGTCAAATGTTTGGTTCTTGACGTCGAAAACCGACGTGCCCGTGATATCGCTGGGCAAGAGGTCCGAGGTAAATTGTATCCGGCAGAAGACACCGTCAATGGATTGGGCGATGGTCTTGGCCAGCAAGGTCTTGCCAACGCCGGGCAGGTCTTCCAGCAGAACGTGGCCTTGAGCAAATAGGCCTAGGAGAGCAAACCGTAGATTGCGAGGGGAAGTGACTACTACGCTGGCGACATTCTCTTGTAACTTCTCGAACCGTTCCCGAAAGAAGTCCATGTCATCGAGATTGGCCTTTGATTGTTCGTCCTTTCTCAGTAGACCCAAGGCGATGACCTTCCGCGTAACATCTTTGTGGTATCTTTGCGAGGCCGGCAATCCGCCGGTAAAGGGGCCTACCGGTCAAAGGCGGATTTAGTCCGCCAACTACTTTAGTTCAACCCAATCGTAGGAAATTTAACATGATGACGGTAAGCCCCGCCTATCTTGCAACGGCGTTGTCTCGGGCAAGTTAATTGCACCGGGTTTCCCAGGTTTCCCGGATTTCAATGAGCCGGGGGAGCCGGAAGCAAAGTACGTGGAGAAATAAATCAGACAGGAAATCTGTTCAACCCTCTTTCTTCAAGTATACTGACGCATACAGCGATTTTCAATCTAGGTTCCTGTGCGCAAAGGGTTCCGATCCCAGGTAACCACGACTCCAGATATCGTTGACACGACTGAGAGCCAACATTACACTCCGATGGACCTTGGTGGCGTATCCAATTCTGAATTTGTTGCTATCACGCAAGAGGGGCCATATTTTGGGCTGGGATAAACACTTCCTGGCCGAAAATCACACCAGAGGGCGGGCAGGAAGTCGATGGGCAGGTACACATCGCTGGGAGAGGATCAAAGGGGCATTACCGGCCTTGAAACGGCCATAGTTCTTATTGCCTTCGTGGTGGTGGCCTCGGTGTTTGCTTTCGCGGTCCTCAGTACCGGCCTGATCAGCTCCGAAAAAAGCAAAGAGACGGTGCTTGGCGCTGTCGGGGAAGCCTCTGCGACTTTGAACGTCCGCGGCGCGGTCGTGGCGAACGTTAACGCAGCTCTTACCGGGGTTGACACCATTAAGTTCAATCTAAGTAACGCCAGCCAATCGTATAAGGCGGTAGAGGTAAGTGACAAAGCGATGATCCTGACCTACGTGGACGAGGATCAAGCCCTAAATATTGCTGCATCGGATTGGACGGTAACCTGGTTGACCGGCTCAGGTGTTATTCTTGATCCAGGCGAGCAGGTAGAAATAGTGGTTACGCTGACGGGTTTAACCCCGCGTCTGGGTAAAGGCAAAGAATTCAGCATTCAAGTTAAGCCCCAAACAGGGGCCGTGCTGCTCATTAACCGGACCATGCCTCCGGAGCTATTTCGCAGTCTGAGTCTGAATTAGGGCGGCGTTACGGGCCGAGCTCCCGGTATTCGCATGGAACGTGAAACCCGGCCGTTACCCCAAAATCGCATCAGAGACCATTCGCGGTCAGGACCAACGCCAGGGGCCGCCTTTGGGCTCCGGGGCCACGCCCTTCCCGATGTGGTGAGGACGAGAATGAGCCAGTGGTTGGTTGCCACGAGCGGTGACCAGGCGTTCGCTTTTTTGGTGAACGGGGACTGCCGGCCTGAGACGGAGGCAGGTTGCTTTGCGTGGTCTCAACGCAATTCAGATGGTCATCATTCTGATCACCACGGTGTTGATTTCGGTAGCGTTTGCTGTTGCGATCCTTAGGGCTGGAGGCAACGCCGCCGAGAGAAGCGAGCAGTTGATACGGCAGGCCTTGTCGGAGAGCACTGCCACCCTTATTCTTCGAGGCACGGTAGTCGGCGCCTCCAATCAAAAGAGGACAGCCCTGAAAGATATTGCCTTTACCCTGGCCAGCGGCGGCCAATCCCACGAGGCCGCCGACATCTCTCCCGCGGGCACGATCATCAGCTACATTGACCGCGACCAGGCTTTGAATATCCCAGGAACCGAGTGGTCGACGTCTTGGCTAATCGGCAATGGTCCCTTGCTTGACGCCGGTGAGGCGGTGGAACTGCGCGTGAGCCTGGCCGGCTTATCTCCCGCCTTGGGGACCCGCAGGGATTTTACCATCCGGGTCCACGCGCTTGGGGGGGCGGTTTTGTTGATCAACCGGAAGACCCCGGCCGAGTTGTCGCCCGTGGTCGACTTGACTCAGTGACAACACAGCCGGCGGGCCTAACCTGCGGCTAACATGTTCCGGACAGGGCTCGCTGGTCCCTTCGGGTAGCCTCCTGATTCCCGGGGGAGATGCTCCCATTGGCCCGAACCGTCCAAACCCCGTAGTCTGTCTCGGAGCCCGGTTTCGTAATGACGATCCACTCGCCTTTGGCCGGATTCAGCGTGGCTTCCAACGCTTCGGTGGTGAGGTCGGGGGAGCACTTTACCAGGTAGGACCACAGGGTGGTTACTGCTTCGACGGTGTCCAGCACTGCCGGAGTTGCCGTGGGAACGGGGGTAGGCGTAAACAAGGATGCCAGAGCATCTGGGTTACATTCTAGCTTCACCACCGAGTCCCACTCTCGGGAAAATCCGGCGTAAGGGGCAAGAGCCCCAGTGGCGGCGTCCACGGTCCAGGCGCCGAAGTCCGTCAGGGATTCGGCTTTTGTGGTGACCACCCATTGGTTTAGGACGGGACTCAACGTTGCTTCGAAGTTCTCCAATGGCGTGTCAGGAAGACATTGGGCGACATAAGACCAAACCACCGCCACAGCGCGGGCGCCGTCGGCTATCGCAGGAGTAGCCGTGGGTACCGGGGTGGGCGTGGTGAGGGCGCTCAGGCTTTCCGCGCTACATTCGGACTCCACCACCGTCTGCCATTGGCGGGACAAGACGTCGTAGGGCTCCACCGCGCCCGCAGCTGCCCCCACCTTCCAAAGACCGGTTCGACGCTCTGACTCGCCGGTGCTTTTCACGAACCAATCTCCCGTTATTTGAGTAGCTTGCAAGTCACTGGCGGCGAAGTTGATGCATTGACTGAGGTGGACCCAGACCAGGTTGCGGGCTTCTTCCTCTGTCTGGACCGACGGCTCCGGCGCGGAATCAGGTTCCGGTTCCGCGGGAGCTTCGGGCTCCGGGGGCGTCTCGCCTCCACCCGCGGCCTCACCACCTTGTGCTGATACGCTGGCCAGCTTGGTCAAGATTTCAGGGCGCGGGGTTAGGGGATTGTCGGCGTCTCCATCACCTTCCCCCTCTCCATTACCGCCGAGGAGACCGCAACCAAGCAGAAAAACCGCCAAGCAGGCGGCCATAAGGGCCATTGGGACCCGGAGTTGGAGCGTTCGGGGGTTGGGGTAGGAGACGCAGCCGTAGGTTCTCGACCCTATTAGGCACCTGGGAACATCAAACATACCCACCACCCCTTCACGCCACTTGTGGATTTCGAATCGTTACCCCGGTGGCGGCCTCCAGTGCTCGGTCGCAGCCGTTCCGCGGTTTCTACCGTTCCAATTATCCCAATGTGGTTGCGGAGGCCTATGCCCTGGGGCCATGAGGGTGTAAATAGTGCAAGCCTGGGGCCAGGAAACTGCAACCTGCAACTGCAACCGTGGAGACTATCGAGGACTTATCTGCCGAGAGCGCGGGCCGCCGCAGTGTACTGCGCCACGCCCGGCCGACGGTTGCAGGCCCCACGGTCCACCAAGTGAACCGTGGGCGGCATGATAACCCGGAGATAGCCAGCCTTAGCTTGCCGGTTCGTCCGGAACGTAAACTTTGATGCGCGTGGCCAGATTCTTTATTTCTTCGACCAAATCCTGGGAGTCTACAAAAGGCACCCGCGCCAACAAGGCTTCTCGCTTGGTATCCACGATCCGAGCGGTCTTGAAAGCTCCCTCCAAAGTATTATCGAGGGTCATGGTATCGAACGCCTTGTCACCATCCGAATCCGAGGGACTGCCGTCTTCGTTGCCGGATTGACCGTCGGCCCCTTCTGCGGCTTCCCCACCCGTTAACGCACGAAAGGCGTCGGCTTCGGCGGTGGTTAGCTGCTCGGGGGCGTCCGTGGTCACAGCCGCCAGCAATGCATCTTGATCCTGGGAAAGCGTTTCCCCCGCCAGTCCGCCTTCAGATATCTGTGCGGGATCTTCAACCGGTATAGTGCCGAAGTCGGTCAGCGCCGAGACTCCACCGGGCATCAAGGACTGCTCCCCCTTTTTGCCGCGGCGGAAGATCCCGAATACTCTCTCGAAGAGCCCGGTACCTTCGGTCTGCACGGGGTCCGCCGGTCCTCCCGGCCTGTTGGCGTCCATTGGTGCGGGACGGCTTCCCAGCTTGCGGCGTCGCTTGCCACGCATTAAGACCAGCGCGGACAGCGCTACCAGGGAGAAGATTAATACTGTGCCCAGCAGGAGATTTGCCACGTTTTCCAAGTACTATTCTCCTGCTTCTACCCGGCGAACAAGTTCGTGGCGGCCCGGGGGATCACCAAGAAGTTGACTCCAGAAATTATTGAGGTGATGCTGAAGGTTTGAACCAGTGTCAAGTTATGGCCCCCCGCCGCGAACTTGGGAGCCAGAGCATTGGCCACCGTTAACACCAGTACAACGAACGCCACCACCGCTGTAGTCATCCCCAAATCCTGGGTTTGGAACATGTCCAGGCCCGACCCTGTCGTCCCCAATGAAGCCGTGGCGCTTTGCGCCTGGTCCAGTACCGAAGCCGAAACTTCCTCCAGCTTGGCATTAAAGGTGCTGATGATCGCCATGATGAACATGAGTAGCCCGGTCATAGCTGCGTGCATGGGGTAAGCCAGGAAGGTGAAGCTGCCTGCCGTCAAGCGGCGTATACCCCTCATCTCGGCCACCGACGAAGCATACGTCGAGGCAATATCCCCGATTTCCCCGGCATCTCCGCCCAGCTCTACAGCCTCCACCAGCATCCCAGTGGAACGGCGGACCAACTCGCTTCCCGCTTCGGCCGCGAACTGCTCCCAGCATAAACTCGGGGGCAACTGGTTTGCGATGCGGTTTTTCAGGCGCAAAATGTGGGGTTCCAGACCACCCATGGACTTCAGGTCGATATCGGGTAATGCCATACCCAGGGTGGTTTTTTTCGCCCCAGCGGTTGCTCCCAGGGTTCGCAGAAAGGTAGAAATCTCTTGGTCCAGCCCGGAAATTTTTTTAGCGTCCCTGGCGGCGAAATAGCCTGTGGGAAAAAGCATGAGCCCGATGGTAAGAAGGCCGGCGCCGAGTCCAAAGATAAAGCCCATGGCCACGGCTAGGGGTAACCCGATGCCGCCCAGGGTCATCAAGAGAAACTTTGCCTTGCGCCTGTCCGGTGGCATGCCAGTTTTGCTGGAAAAAGCCATCTCTTCATAGGGCGACGTGCGCAGTATCAGGTACACCCCTACGGCGGTGATGAAGAACGTGGCCATGCCCATCAAAACCACGAAGTTTTGCTGCAGCCCGCCGGTCATGGCGGAGACCAACGCCACCACCACGATCAAGGTGACCGACACCAGCAGAGCGGCGTAGGCGTCGGTCCATTTTTTTAGGTTTTCGATGCTGGTCTGGTATTCGGCGATGTATCTCCTAGATTCGAGTCTGGATTCTTCCTTGATAAAGGTCCCCTCCGATTCCCCTGAGGAGATGGTGCTGGCAAATCGGAGCAAAAGGCTCTTGATATTCGATGCCTTGGCCCTTCCGGCCACCGACTGGAGAGCCTCGGTGTACTCCATTCCGAGCCGCGCGGCCAAAAGGAATACCTGTTGGAAGAAGACCGCGGTCTTGTGGGGCTGCTCCCCAGCCTTCCTGAATATGGCCTCCCGGGGTAGCTGGGCAATGGCCAGGCACGACATGTAAGTTAGACTGGAGAGAAGGTCGAAAGCAATGACGATGTTGTCCGAAGAGACCTTCTCAATCTCTTCTGGGGACGATAATGCTGGCGGTGCTGAGGTAGTCATTGACCTTTAAATACAGTTATAAAAGTTGGTTCGATAGTTTCCCTGATTCCATCTGGGGAGCGCAAAACGACCGGAACCAAAGCGCCGGTTATCGGAAGAGCCCTTCTCTGTATGCTTTGGAGAGCACGTTGAAGAAATCGTAAAAGTCGGTGAACTTTTGCTCGGCCAGACTCCTCAGCACCGTGGCGCGCTGCTCCATCTCGGTGTAGATATTCCGAACGTCTTTGGGCGCCATCCCTCTCTTGGGGGCGATGACGCGCTCCAACAGGTAGCTATTGTTGTAGGCCACGAACTCGTGTTCGTCGGTAACCGGGTTCCATTTAAACACTTCGATGAACGAGAAGGAATCGGAAATCGAGTCGTAGCCAATGATCTCGCTGATGCTGATGACTCGACGGCCTTCCTTGCCGTTCGGTAGGCGGACGGCGCTACAGATGACCACCACGTTGAGGTTGTCGATGTAGACCTTGGGGATATTGATGGGGGCGCCGGTCAGCCTCTGAATCAGCTTCTCCACCGTGGCGGCGTGGAAGGTGGCCATACAGGCGTGGCCGGTCTGCATGGCCTGGAAGGCCACGGCTCCCTCTTCACCGCGGATCTCACCGATGATTATTTCGTTGGGCCGTTGCCGCAGCGCTGACTTGAGCAGGTCCATCATGGTCACGGCGGACCCGGACGAATCCTTGGAAGCGCCTCTTGTGGACTCTCTGATCCAGTTGGGGTGGGGCAACTGCACTTCCGGCGTGTCCTCGATGGTGACTATCTTGGCCGGGGGCGGGATAAAGGCGGCGATGGCGTTGAGCAATGTGGTTTTGCCCGAAGCTGTTTCACCCGAGATGAAGACGTTCATGCCCTCCCGCATGATAAAGGACAGGTAGGCAGCCATCTCGTAGGTCAGGGCGCCGAACTCGATCAAGTCCAGGATGCTCAACGGGGTTGCCGAGAACTTCCTGATGGTGAAGTTGCTCCCTCGTTTCGACACGTCTCCACCGTAGACTATGTTTACGCGGGAGCCGTCGGGCAGGATCGCGTCCACAAGGGGTTCGCGGTAGGTTACCGGGCGGCCTATCTTTTCGGAGAGGCGGACCACAAAACGGTCCAACTCTTCATTGGTATCGAAGGTGACGTTGGATGTCAGTGCGCCAAAAACCTTGTGCTCCACAAAGAGAGGCCCCACACCGCTGCAGCTCACATCCTCGATGTAGGGGTCGGTAATCAGGGGTTCGAGGACACCCAGCCCAACCTTATCCCTGACGATCAGGTACCTCAACCCGAGGTATTCCGCCGGGGTCACCCTCAGATGGCCGTCCCGTTTGAAAAATTTGCCGAACAGCCCGTGGCGATCCTCCTCGGGGGTGCAAATCTTTTCCAGGCTGTCCAATAGGGCCATGGCCCTCACTTCGGGGTCATCGGAGCCGGCGATTTCGTCGACCACGTGGACCAACCTGGCATCCACCAAGGGCATCAACTGGGCCAGCCCAGGGATTCCTGTCGGCTCAATGGTGTTGTACCGGTCCCGGCTGTTCTCTGGGTCGGGGTGAATGTGTATGTATACGCCTTTACCCGACGGGTAAACCACGTTGGGGTCTTTCATGCCCTTGTGGGCACGGCCAAGGGTCGCCGTAAACTCGGGAACCCCGATCTCGTCTATACGCAGGTCGTGGAGGTATTCCCACAGGTGGGGCTTTTCCCTGGATTGCTCCTGCAGCATGGCCGGCAGCATGCGAAAGGCTGGGCAATCGAAGGGATCATCTGGGTGCCCGTGGACATTGGCAACTTCGGCAACCCTGGTGGCCATGGTTACGCCTTGGCTCGGGAGAGGGGAATGGTTTTCAGCCCCACTCCTGGTTCAACGTCGAAGCTCATCGTATTGTCCTGCCGGTCCGCGTTACGGACCTTGGTCACTTCCATTACCTTCACTACCAGGTCCCTCATTTCCTCCAAGCGCAAGCTGAGGTGAGCGTCGCAAAGCGACCGAATGCGTTGGAGCATACCCTCGCCAAAAGCGTAGGTGTGCACCACCAGGAAAATTGTCCTGCCGTCCTCGCAAAGCTGTTTGCATGCCGAGAAGAAGTCTACAATACCAACTTCTTGGCCATGGGTTACTATTCTCGTGGCGGAATCGACAATGATTACCTCGTAGTTCTTCGGCAGCTTCTCGATGTGATCGGCCAACCGGTCAAAGAGAACTACGGAGTTTTCGTTTCTACCGCTTATCTGCATCCGGTAGATTCTAAGAAAGTCCATCAGGAAGTGATCGGTCACGTCCAGATTGATGGAGCTCATTTGAGTCAACAGGTTTTTTACGGTGGTCTCGGTGGTGTAGTAAGCGACGTCGACCCCCGAGTTCAAGGCGCCATAAGCAAACTGCTGGCATATCACGCTTTTTCCAGAAGCCGGCGCACCCTCTATCAAGGTCAGGGCGCCCCGCTGCACGCTTCCACCCAACCGGGCATCCATCTCTGTCCTGCCCGTGGAAATGACAACTTCTCCCGGCGCCGCATCAACGTCGCTGGTTACCATTAGACTCTCCACGCCCGTTTACATGGCGTCATTATCAATATTGTATCACGAAAGAGCCAATTTAACCTGCCCGAAAACAGCTTGTGAATAAGGCTTTTTCAACTTGGCTGGCGCCTTATACAGGTGTTAATTTGTCGATGGCACGGGATGCCGGCGGGACCGCGATCAATTGGAACAGCGATAGAGCGGGCCGATAAGGCGTAATGCGAGTTAGTCTGAAGGCTCGAATGGGGCACGCCGCGTGATACTATATCTTTATATGTTTAGCCAAGGTCCTCTTACCGCGCTCGCCCAGCATCAGACACTTCGGCGCGACTTTGAGCACAGCTATCGCGCCAAAACAGATTGTAACTGTCGTGGGGAATAGGCCACCCGACCATATCCGTTGGTTGTTGCCCCAGATATCACCGCCACAAAACCGTTTTCGTGTAGGACGCGATGGCAGATAGCGTAGCCGCCATGCTGATACTGGCGCTATTGCTGGTTGTAATTACGCTGATGGCTCGGGCCACCATCGCTGGCGGAACCATGATGGACCTGGCTTCTAAGGCAGCTTTTGACCGGGCGGAGGACCGGGCCAGGACCAATATCAGCGTCACCAGCGTAACCGCCAGCGGAACCAGTGTCACTGTGAAGCTCAAAAACACGGGCGCCACTTCCGTGGCCGACTTTGACAAGATGGACTTCATCATAAGCTACGTGTCCTCCAACGCCACGGTCATAACCCGCTTGACCCACACAGCGGGGACTCTGGCAGCCGACCAGTGGAAACGAACCTCGATTTCGCCGGACACCCTGGAACCAAACACTTGGAACGAATCGGAGACGTTGACCCTGGACGCGTTACTGGGCAACACCCTGGATTCGGCTTCCACCGGGACAGTGGCTGTAGTAACCCCCCACGGCGTAGACGCCCTGGGATTTTTCACAGTTCCCTAGCTAAGCCTCAGCCTCATCTCCAGCAGCGGGCTGCCCTCCACCCAAGCATCCAGGTCTCTGTCCCCACAGATTTTTCGGGCTAATTGGTCAGCGCCTTGGTGTAGGCCGCGATGAACACGTCTACCTGGGCGTGCTCCAGGTACTCATCCCACACGTTGTCCGCCCTGATGCCGGTGCCCCCTTGCAGGTGCGACCGTCTTTCTATGTCCCCGTTCCAGTCGTCCGTGGAGTCCCCGTGTCGAAAGCCAGCTTTTCTGGCCTTACCCCCTGTTGTCCCGGCGCGGAAGATCAGCCCGTTGGCCTCGGTTGGCACGCTGTAGGTATCGGCGTCCAGCTCCTGCCAGGAATCCAGCGCAGGGTCGGCAACAGCCACATCTTCTATGTAATAGACCACCGAGTCCTTGGTCTGGCCCACCAGGTAGACCTTCACTGTCGCCACGTCACCGATCCAGGCCTGAAACTGGTCAGCGGCGTTGATGCCCACCAGATACATGGTGTTCGAGTACTTCCGCAGATCCGACTGCGGTTCAGGGAAGCTACTGCCGGTCTCCCGGATGCCGTATTTGACATCACCGTTTTTCGTGGAGTCGATGAAAAGTATAACCCCGTCGGCCGCGCCTCCCACGTAGGCGGACACGTCTACAGTGGCCCACAGCCCCTCCTGGCTAACCGGAGGAGTGATGTCAAACGGGGTGTTGAAATACGAGGGGTCTGCCCCCAAGGTATACCCCCGCAGCTTGAAGTCTATTGCGGTATCCTCGATATATCCCTGAATCAGCCGGTTGCCGTCCACCTCGACGATCTGCCACCGGTGGGTCTCCCCGGCCATCGCTTGAAATAGCGTATCGGACATGTAGTCCCGGGTATCTTTCTTGCCCCGTACCACTCCACTTAAATTGCCGGTGGTGCCGGTATTCACCAACTCGACGATGGCCCCGGTCGTTGTTCCCACGGGGACGTAGGACGACAGGTCTATGTCCTGCCAGGAGCCGGTGGTAGTGAGGCTGATGTCCTGGGCATTGGTGAACCAGAAGAACCCCCTGGCGGAGAAGGGTGAGGTGTCCAGCACACCGTTGGGCGTTGCTACGATAACGTTCCCTATGGTGTCGTCGCTCTGTGCGGGGGACAGGAGGGCGTCCAGGGTAATGGTTTCGCCGGGGTTCCAGGCGTTGGGCTGGAAGGAGTCGGGCGAGATGGAGGTCATTTTCCACTGGTTGGCGCCCAATGTGCCGGTGGTATAAGCCAGGTAGGTGGCCACCGTGTTAACTGCGGCGTCGGTGTAGTCGACGATGAAGTCCATGGCGGCGTAGTCGTAGACGGAGGTGAGGCCCGTGTTCTTAAGCTGCAAAGTTAGGGTGGTGCCGCCGCCCTCGGCACTGACCAAGGTCAATCCGGTCCTGGCCCGCTCCCCGTCCCGGTTAACGGCCTCCGCGGAGGTTAGGCCGACGGCGGTGCTGGAAACGATCGAGGCCCAGGACATGAGGGACAACACCACGATCAGCACGCCCAGCACCAGGAGTCCGGCTACATTGATGGCCATCGTGATCCATCCGGCATTGCTTTATTCCGTCACCGCCACGGTGTACGCCGCTATGAACACCTCTGAGCTGGTAGACTCCATGTATTCATCCCACACGTCGTCAGCCCTGATGCCGGTGCCCGCCAGCAGATAAGTAATTCGTTCGATGTCCCCGTTCCAGTCATCGGTGGAGTCCCCGTGTCGAAACCCAAGTTTTTTGTTAACCGCGGTCAATGCCCCGGCGCGTAGGAACAGCCCGTTGGCCTCGATGGGAACGTTGTAGGTATTGGCGTCCAACTCCTGCCAGGAGCCCGTGACCGGGTCGGCAACGGCCACATCCTCCAGGTTGTACACCACCGAGTCCTTGGTCTGGCCCACCAGGTAGATCTTTACAGTGAGCACTTCTTCGAGCCACGCCTCAAACTTGTTAGCGGCGTTAATTCCCACCAGGTACATGGTGCTCGAGTACCTACCGATCTCGTGATCGTCGAGTCCGGCGGCTAAAAAGGTGCTTCCAACTTCGCGGATGGCGTATTTTCTTAATCCTCCATCGGTGGAGTCGACGAAAAGTATTACGCCGTCGGCGTCGGCGTCCACGTGAGCGGACACGTCAACAGTTTCCCATTGGGCTTTCGTGGCGGGCGTGATGTCCGGCGGATTGGCAAAATACGACGGGTCTGACCCTATGGTATAGCCTCGCAGCTTGAAGTCTATGTCCCCATGCTCGATCCATCCCTGAATCAGCCGGTTGCCGTCGACCTTAACTATCTGCCACCGGTGGACCTTATTAGTCATCGCTTCGAACACAGGATTAGACATGTAATCCCGGGTATCTTCCTTTCCCCGCACCACCCCGCTCAAGTTGTTGATGCTGGAGGTGTTCACAGCTTCGACTATGACTCCGGTGGTTCCCACGGGGACGTAGGACGACAGGTCTATGTCCTGCCACAAGGAGGTGGTTGACAGGCTTATGTCGAAGGCGTTGGTGAACCAGAAGAACCCCTTAGCCGTGAAAGACGCGGTTGCCGCCACGCCGCTGGGAGTTGCCACGACCACCCTGGCTGAGGAGTCGGCCTTTTGCGTAGGATTCAGCTTGGCGTCCAGGGTGATAATCTCTTCGGGGTCCCAGGCGTTGGGCTGGAAGGTGTCTGGGGTCAGAGAGGTCTTCTTCCACTGGTTATCGGCCAATGCTCCTGTGGTGTAGGTGAGGCGGGCGATGACCCGGTTGTTCGACGAGTCGGTGTAGTCTACGATGAAGTCCATGTGGGGATAGTCAAACACGGAGGTGAGGCCCGTGTTTTTGATCTGCACCGTCAATGTTCCGCCGCCTCCCCAGGCGCTGATCATCTGCAGATTGGTCCGGGCCCGCTCTCCGGCCCGGCCTACGGCTTCCGTGGAGGTGAGGCCGAGGGCGGTATTGGAGGCGACGGACACCCGGGACATGAGGGACAATACGATGATCATCACACCGAGCACCATGAGCCCGGCTATGTTGATTCCCATGGTTAGTTAGACCGTGAATTCCTTCTCGGCGGACACGGCGTTGTGGGTTATGAATCTAACCAGGTAGTCGCCGGTACCCAAAGTGGTCAGGTTAATGGTGACCTTGATGGTAGCTCCCGGCCTCCAGATGGTGTCCCCCTCGATGGTATAGGACCAGCAGTCGCTGCTGCAACTGGCGTTATAGCTAAGGCGGTTAAAGGTGGTGGAGGTTTTGAAGAAAAGGTCGGAGGAGTCAATCGCCGTTATCTCGGCTCCTCCCACGTTTTTGACCCAGGTATACACTATTTTCGGGCTGCCGGAGGTGTCGGTGGCGACGTGAATAATCTCCGTATCTGTTTTCAGCCGTTCCGAAGCCGCCGAACTGGACGAAAGCACGGCGCTGGTGCTCCTACCCAGGGCAGGCAGCATAGTGTTGACCACCATTACGGCGGCCACCACCGCAGCCATGGTCAGCAAGGTGGTAACCAGGACTTTATCCATATCTGTCTTTGATCACCGCGGGTGCCTGCGCAAAATCCGTGACGCCCTGGGCCGGCTGGTATTCGGTGCTGTGGACTATGCCGTGTAACTTGAGCAAGGAGTCAATGAATTCTTGGAGAGTAAACCCGGAACCGTCTATGTCACTGGGAAGGGTTTCCAGTTGAGCCGCCTTTAAGAGCATACGCTCCACAGCGGGTGGCAGATTTCCGGTCAGCTTGTAAACTCGAAGCAGGGTCTCCAACTGATCCTGGCCGATTTTGGGCTGAACCGTACCGGCCCAACGCATGAGATTAGACACCAGGTTGGCGTCCAATCTGTCGAACTCCCCGTAGCCTCGTACAACTCCGTCAGGGTGATGCCGATTTCCGGAGACCCCGGCCGGCGCTTGCTGTCCGGGTACTTGGCCCAGGTCCGAACCGAGGTGTGCCGAATCCGGAGAGTGGCCGGGCATCCTTGCCGACCCGTTGGACGAAGAAGAGGCTTGGGCCGGTTGGCGCCCGTAGCCACCTTGACGGTATTCCAGCCCGGACACGATGGCGTGCAATTGCAATATGGAGTCAATGTATTCTTCCAGGGTGAACCCCGGAGCGTCCGTGGCGCCTGGAAGGGCGTCCAACTTGGCTGCCTCCAGGATCAGGTCTTCGATACTCTCCGGCATATGGCCAGTTGTCTCGTATATCTCCAGCAGGGTCCACAGCTGGGTGAGACCAATCCTGGGTCGAAGCCCGCCGACCCACCGTATGATGTTGGCCACGGAGTGGATGTCCAGCGCGCGAATCTGAACAGCCAACTGGCTGGAGTCTTGGGGAATGAGTTGGTAACCGCCAGACTCAGGGAACTGGGAAGCTCCCTGCTGGTTTGGGTCCGAGCCCATGTCGGGCATCACGGTATCCAGTTGCTGGAACCAATCGGGGGGCGGTTGCATCTCGTCCACAGGTAGCTGGCCACCGGTGGACTGATCGACCGGCTCTACGGCGGGCTCGGGCTCTTCTTCGATAGGTTCTTCTGGCTCCTCTTCTTCCTCAACCTCATCTACCGGCTGCTCTTCCTCTTCTTCCACCGGCTCTGCTGCGGGTTCTTCTACCGCTGGCTTCGGAGCCTCACCGGTGGCGACACTCGCGCCTTGGCGTATCTCGATAATTTGGGATTCGCTTTCTGTGGGACGGGTTTCTATTACGGTAACCATGTCCCTTAACTCGACCAAGGCTTGCTGGATCTCTCCCTTAATCAGGGTGATCTCACTCTCGATATAATCGACCCTTTCGTCTAGTTCCATTTTTTAGCCTCTGGAGTCTAAATCCTGACCACAATGGCTTACTCCCCTCCCTGGGCGTACCCTGGTCACCCCAACACAACAAACCCGGAGGCCATTAGGTATTTCGAATTCTAGTACCGTTTCCCGATAAAACTACCTTCTTTCGCTGCATCCCCATTCTTCCGCTCCCCGTCAACTGGGAGAGGAACGGTCCATTCCCTCTCAATGGGGGAAGGCTAGGCTGGGGTGGAGATCCTATCCAGACCCAATTCCAGGCACCCCAATGACCACTATGCCACCAGGCTTGGAAGGCGAAGCGTCCGCGGCTTCTCCTCCAAGTGGGTTCTGGTCCCTAAGGACCAACTCCTTTAGGTCAACTAGGAGGCGCTTGATGTCCACCTTGAGCTCGGTCAGGCCTTGCTCTAGTAGCTCGATCCGTTCTTCCAGTTCCATAATCGTTCTTCATGTCCAGATGGTAAAGAGGTTTAATTTCCCTTCCACCCAGCCGATGGACCTCGCTTGCTACACTCTCAGCCCTGCTGCCCACTGCCTACCGTGTGCGTATTTATTATCTTGGTTACAATACCAGCATTGCGGGTCCCACTGATGCGCCGGTGGGGTCGCTTTGCATTATTCTAGTTAAGGGACATGATCTTTTTGAGTTCCCCCGGCGTGGTCCTGTTGACGATGACCACTGCGCCCTTGTTGGGCTTCACTTGGATTGTGAACTCTTTGTTCTTGGGCAGCAACGGTGTGAGGTTCGTGAGGGTCACGGTCATGTCCGTCTGCTCCCCGGGGTCCAGCAGTTCGCCGTTACCGATGATCCAAACGGCTTTCCACCTGCACTCCGTAGTCTCGGGGTCGTTATCGAAGGTATAGTCTTTGTCCTTACAGTTGATGGCTTGGTCGGCGTCCAGGTAGGTCACCACGACACCGGTTTTGGACAGGTCCACGGCGTCTGCTGCCTGAGCGGCGCTGCTTAATGTGAACTTGATGCTGTCGATAAAGGTTTTATTTGTGTTGGATTCGGCTATGATGTCACCGCGTATGGCTATGGTGGACGAGGTTTCCGCCAGCCCACCGAGAACCGTTTCCTTGCTCTTTTCGGCGCTGAGCAGACCGGTGCTCAAAACCGCGAAGGCAAACACCGAGGCGACCACCACGAAGGCTATCAGGACTATTGCTGTTTCTAGCCCCGTTATCCCCCGTTGGTCCTTGGATAATGCGCCCCACCGCCCTAACAAGCGCTTGTCGTCGTCGCGCATGCGAGAATCCTCCCATGTTGAACCCGTTAATGTGATGGAATAATGCTATGCATAGCTAAAAGATACAGCTATACCCTTGTAGACTACCACCGGAGCCTACCTATGTCCATAGTATTTAAAACCGGGTTTGCGGAGAACAAACGAGCCCCCCAGTAGAAAACCCGGTTCAAAAGGAGATTGCAGCGGAGGGGAGGGCCGTGTTGGCTCTATGACGGCTAGCGGGATTTGGAGATTTCACTCACCGCAGATACGATGGCATGCACCAGGCTGTCATAGCCCGCGGAAACGTGGAGGTTGAATCTGGCGTAGATCGAGCTGATGTGCTCTTCTGTAGTAGCTTGGTCCAGGCCCAGCATCTCCCCAATGGTGACTTCGGAATAGCCATCGGTCATCAAGGAGAGTACTTCCTGCTCCGGTTCCGAGAGGTTGGCCAAAGGGAATCCGGGCTGGACCAAGTATGAATCCACCAGACGCTGCACGATGGCCGGGTCCATGACGGTGCCACCCTTGGCCACCGTCTCGACAGCTTTGATCAACTCTTCGATATCGTCGATGGAAGTCTTGAGCAAATAGGCCTTTCCTTGGGTGCCATGCTTCAGCAACTCTAGAACATATTCTGGATCGTCGTAGGCCGAGATGATGACAATGCCGGTTTGAGGTTGGTTCGCGAGAATCTGACTGGCGGCTTCGATGCCGTTGAGTTTGGGCATCCTGACGTCCAAGATGGCAACCTGGGGCTTGGTGCTCTCGGCTTGCCTGACGGCTTCTTCGCCGTCGGCAGCCATTCCGACTATTTCCAGGTGCTCTTGGGTCTCGAGTATCCGTTTGTATGCGACCCGCATAAATTCCGAGTCGTCGGCGACAATGACCCGCAGTTTATCCATCTTTCAAGCCCCGTGCCAGAGGATGAGGTCCCGCATCCATGGTACCATGCTGGCATCTGCGCGTCCATGTTCGGAGAATGAATAATTGCTGCCGTCATTCACGCGATTGTATCACGTTTTCGTCACGCTCCCACCACTCATTGAATAAAGCCACCGAGATGGTGTAATGGATTAAAACGCCGACGCCCCAGAATATCAGTGGGATCGGAAACCACAAGAGTTCGTTGCCTTTGACATAGTAGGTCAAGCTGTTCCAGACGCCCAAGAAGATATTACCGATTATGAAAACGGCCAGGTGGACCAGGAATGTGCGCACCACCCGATCCTTTTCCACGGTCTTCCTGGCCTCTTTATAATTTTCCAGTTCCTCGTTGACCACAGTGTCGCCTCCTTCGTGAGTACCCGCAAACCTGCCCGAGGGGAATTAACGCGCTGCATTAAACCAAATAATCCGTTGGACAAATGCTTATCAATCTTGTCCAGCCTGTCCAGCCTGTGTCAAGGTACCTGCCCCACGTGGATTGGCGGTTTCGTGCATCGAATGGTTGATAGCAGCATGAAATGCTTCGGGACAAGTCGTCAAAGCGACTCAAGCTGATCCAAAACGGTCTGTGGCAGCCGCTCTCTCAGGTGCGGGTCGAGAATGGTCTCACCCCGTGCTACACCTTCAACTGCGTCCAGCAGGATGTCCAAGTCGTCCATCGAGCTTTTCAGGATATAGGCCTTTCCCTTAGAGCCGTACTTGAGCAGTTCCACGAAATACTGGGTATCGTCGTACGCGGATATAATTACGATTCCGGTTCCTGGAGAATTAGCCAAGATTTTGCGGGCCGCCTCCAAGCCGTTGACCTTGGGCATCTTGATGTCCAAGATTGCCACGTCTGGGTGCGTCGCCTCGGCTTGCTTAACCGCTTCTTCCCCATCGGAGGCCAAGGCTACAACCTGCAGGTTATTTTGGGTTTGCAGGATTTTTTGGTAGGCCGATAGCATCATCTTCGAGTCATCGGCGACTAGGATTCGTAACTTATGCATTCCAGATGCTCCAACCACGTTCAGCCTGGCAATCAGGCCCTGTGCGAGCGGGGCTATTCGACTTCAGGCACTATTTCGGGGCCGTCAGATACACGACCAACGCTTAGACGATAGCTTGAGACCTGAAACTCAGCATTGCTTTCAGATTTGGATCGGATGGGAATACGGGCGCGAATTGTAGTGCCCACGGACTCGGTGGACTCGATGTCCATGGTTCCTTGAAGACCCTCAATCCGGTCTTGCAATTGAGCCAGATCCAGGTGTCCGGGACGCACCTCACCTGTCAAGTCGTGGACATTAAAGCCCCTGCCGTCGTCGGCAATCAATATGTCCAGGCCAACATCGGTCCAATTCAGGTCAACCACCAGCCGCTTGGCATGAGCGTGCTGGATGACGTTGTTCACCCCTTGCTGGATCGCCCGGTAGAGGCCTAGCTCCACCTCTTCCGAAGGGCGCCCATTGTCGAACCCCCGGGACCTCAGTTCGATTTCCAGCGGGTGTGGACCCCGCGTGGGCCGGGACGCTAGCTGTTCCATGTAGGACCTGATTGCCGGTACCAGGCCTAAGTTGACCAACACCGAGGGATAAATGTTCCAGACAACTTGTTTGAGTTCGCGGTCGATTTCTTTAATCTTGGCGCCCAGGTCCACCACGTCCTCGGCCAACTCCGGGGACACCTGGCTTGCTTTCCGCCGGATCAGGCCCAACTCCGCGCCAATAGCGGTCAACGGTACCATAACGTTGTCGTGAAGCGTCTCTGAGAGCTGCTTTCGTTCCTCTTCGGTGGCCCCGTGCCGGGCCTGGAGGCGCCGGATTTCCAAGGACCGGGCTAACTCTGCTTCTAGGTTCTTTCGCCTCTCATTTTCGATGGCTAATTCCCGGGCGTGGGCCGCCGACGGCTGATCGTGCTCCCCCTGGGGCACGGTGCTGCCAGAGGGGCTGTTGCTGGCGAGTTGCTGGGCGCCGGCATGCTGGTCTAGCCTGGACGCCGCGATTCTCAGGGTTTCCAAGAGTCTGGTATTCTCCTGCACCAAACTGCGGTGCCTCAGGGCGGATCGGACCATAGCCCGAACCTCGACCCTGCGAATAGGTTTGGCCAGCCATCCGAACGCCTCGTTGCTCAGCACGTGGTTTGTGATGGTGGAGCTCGCGCCATCGGTGGCGAAAATCAGGCTGGCGGCAGCGTCCAATTCCTTGGTGGCGTTGAGAATATCCAACTGGCCCTGAGGGTCTATGTCGGCCAAGACCACATGGGGCGGGGATTCTGCGATGACGTCCAGCGCCTCCCGGACGTTCTTGCAGGAGGTTACCGAGTAACCCTCGCCATCGATGGAGTCGGCCAAACGCCGGTGCACCCGGGCGTCTTTGGCCACTACCAGTATTTTCGGGAAGTCTTGCGTCATCTGGCGCCTGTCAGGGTACAAATAGGTGATGCTTGAGGCTGGACCAGCCTTGTAATGCACGCAATCGGCGAGGCCAATCGGCCGACGAGCCCCGGTTATCAGTCTCCAACGAAAGGTTGAATCACCTGGCCGCGTCGAACGCCCGCAGGTGGTGAATCCGTCTTTGGCGGGCGGCATTATTCCGTTTCAAATTATAACATAGAGGTTGCTTGGCTATTTAGATTACCTTTCGGCCAAGTCACTAATTGTTGCGCCACGGCGTGGCTACCAAATCGAATTATGCCGAACGATTTGGGGGATTAGAGAAAGCCAACCACATCACGGCGTCCCGTCTCCGCCCGCGATGGAAGGTACGCGCTCGACCGCCAAAGCCGCACTACGCTTTGGGGCAAGTGGGCCCGGAGATGCGAAAGGCTAAACTGCGATGGAAGGTGGTAGGCCTGGGTCGCAACAAACGGCCGCGTGGTTAGAGACCGAGCCTATTCACCCCATCGAATGCTGCTGTTTTGTAGCATTCGGCCAAGGTGGGGTAGTTGAAGACTGTGTCGAGGAAATAGTCCACCGGGCCCCCGTAGGCCATAACCGCTTGGCCGATGTGCACCAACTCGGCAGCGCCTTCGCCTATAATGTGCACGCCAAGCAGCTTGCGGGTCTCCAGGTGGAAAATCAGCTTCAACAGACCGGTGCTGTCGCCGATTATCTGGCCCCGGGCGATCTCCCGGTATTGGGCTTTGCCCACCTCATAGGGAACCGACGATTCGGTAAGGTCCTCTTCGTTGCGGCCGACGGTGGAAATTTCAGGAATGGTGTAAATCCCGTAGGGAAAGAGCTCCGGCAGAAGTTTGGCCTCAATGTCAAAGGCGTGGCACGCCGCCAAGCGGCCTTGCTCCATGGAAGTGGACGCCAGGCTGGGAAAGCCGACCACGTCGCCCACGGCGTAGATGTGGGGCACCTCGGTCTGAAAACATTCGTTGACCTTGATCCGGCCTCTCTCATCGGGTGTAACACCGATGGCTTCCAGGTTGAGTCCGGCCGTCTGTCCCGTGCGGCCTATGCTGTACAAGGCCTTCTCACTAACGATCTGCTTGCCGCTGGCCAGGTAGATCCTGACCCGTTGGCCCCGCTCGTCGTCAATGGGCTCAATCTGGGTTACTTGTTCGCCCAGGCGGAAGATGACCCGGTTCCGCCGCAGGTGGTAAACCAACGCGTCGACGATCTCGGAATCGACAAAGGTCAATAGCCGGGGATACTTGTCGATCAACGTCACCCGGACACCCAAGGTTGCGAAAATACTGGCGTATTCGCAGCCGATCACGCCGGCACCCACCACGGCCAGGGTCCTGGGTAGCTCGTCCAAGTCCAGAATGTCGTCGCTGGTGAACACCCGCTTCCCGGCAATGGATACGTTCTCGTCCCGGGTGGAGGAGGTGCCGGTGGCGATTACGATCTTGTCGGCGGTGACCTCCCTTTGGCCTCTGCCATTGGGATAATTCAGGTGTATGGTATGGGGTGCGGTGAAGGAGGCTTCGGCCGTCAACAACTCGACTCGGTTGCGCATGAGTTGGCTGAGGGTAACGTCGATTTCGTTGCGTATGACGTGGTTGGTGCGCAACAGCAGATCCTGCAGCTTGATGTCCTTCTTTACCATGTACGACTCGCCGTAAAGGCCTCGTTCGCGGTAGCCGGACAAATAGATAACCGCCTCCCTCAGGGTCTTGCTGGGGATGGTCCCGACGTTGACGCTCACACCACCCACCGACTCATTCCTCTCGACCACGGCAACGCGGCGGTCCAGCTTGGCGGCTTGAATCGCTGCTCTTTGGCCTGCGGGGCCAGAGCCGATGACAAGCAGGTCATATTCGTATTCGGACATTCTCGCCTCGATCTGTGTTAGCCCCAGTACCTGGCTAGCTACCGCCGGAGCTGCTGTTCTCCCGTTTCTTCTCAGCCTGGTCCAGGTGCACGGCAGTGTTGATGATGCCCAGGTGAGAGAAGGCTTGGGGGAAATTCCCCAACATTTGACCGGATACGGGGTCGATCTCTTCGCTCATGAGGCCCAGATCGTTGGAGTAAGACAGAATTTTCTCAAACAGAACGCGGGCGCGGTCTATCTCGCCGAGCAATATCAGGTCATCCACCAGCCAGAAGGTGCAAATGACGAATATGCCTTCGTCGCCGCCCAGCCCGTCATCGAAATCTTTATAACGGTATACAAAGCCTTGAGGCGATGTCAACTCGGATTCCACCGCACGTATAGTGGCCAACATCCTCGGATCATCCGCTTTTATGAAGCCGACCAACGGAAACATCAAATTGGCGGCGTCCAGTGTGCTGCTGCCGTAGGCTTGGACGAAGGCGCCTCGTTGCTGGTCGAATCCCTTGGCCAGAATCTCCTCGCGAATCTCTGTCCTGACTCGCCGCCACAGGTCAACATCGCCGGGTAGATGCAGCGCCCGGGCGGCTTTGATGGCCCGGTCCAGGGCCACCCAGCACCAGACCTTGGAAAACACAAATTGCTGGCGTCCCGCCCTGGTTTCCCAAATGCCTTCGTCGGGCTCTCGCCAGTGGTCAAGGACGAAAAGGACAACCCGCAGAAGATACTCCCAGTACTCGGAGTCGATCTCGCCGACAAACTTCCGGTACAAATGCGCCGAGTCCAGAATCTCACCGTAAACGTCAAGCTGGAACTGGGAATACGCCCCGTTGCCGATGCGGACCGGCCGGGAATGCTGATACCCCATCATCTCCGGCAGCTCGATTTCGGTGAGCCGCTTCTCTCCCCCCAAGCCGTACATTATCTGCAGGTCCCGAGCCCGTCCGGTCGAGGCCCATTCCAGCCACTCTTTAAACGCTCGGGCTTCGGCCGTATATCCCAGGATGAACAGCCCGTAGAGCGCGAAGGAGGCGTCCCTAATCCAGGTGAACCGGTAGTCCCAATTGCGTGAACCCCCGATCACCTCGGGGAGGGATGTGGTGGGAGCGGCGACCAGACCCCCTGACGGCTCGTAGGTCAAGGCTTTGAGGGTCAATGCGCTGCGCAGCACGGCCTCTCGATTCTTGCCCGTGTAAGTGCATATCGAAGACCAATTCTCCCAGTAGCCGATGGTTTCGGCCAGCAATTGGCTGAGCTCGGCTTCGTCCCATGAATCCACTTCGTGGGAGAAACGATAGCGGTAGGCCACCACCGTCCACATTTTTTGGCCTGCGCTCAAATCACCTTCTGCAAGGAAGCCGTCGTCCACCACCCGGACCGGCGCGGAGCACCAAACTGAAATGGCGTCGGCGCCACCATGGGCAAAGCCGGTATTTTCACTGGAGTGGTGAGCGTGGGGCACTATGCTGCCGTATTCGAACCTGGGATAACACTCCATCCTGTAGTGCACGCTGCCGCTGGAGCATTCCAAGACACGGACTATCTGCTGGTCGGGGGCTTGCTCCCGGGGTCCCATCTCGTGGGAGTGATCCCGAATCGGCATGAAGTCGGTTAGTGTGGCGGTCCCACTGTCGGTGACGAAGGTGGTTTCCAGGACGTTGGTACCGGGGATGTAGCGCCGCTCCACCGACTGGATGCCTGTGGGGGCTACCTGGAAATAACCACCCTTGTCCCAGTCGAGGATGCGCCCGAAAATCGATGCGCTATCGAAACGAGGTAGACAACACCAATCGATTGACCCTGCTTTGGAAATCAGGGCGCAGGAGTGTAGGTCGCCGATGAGACCGTAATCTGCGATCGGGGGAGAATCTGTATGGGTAACCATATCCATCTGGTAGGCAGTGGTGCGGCCTAGTCCGAACTCCCCGCGGGAGCCGCCATCCGGCCGCGCGGCGGGCTGACAGTTCCGTGAGATTTGATTCAAAAATCAAACAGCTTGGCAGCGAATGTACTGGAAGACAAACCCAGTGTCAACGAGACTTGAATACGGGTTACGACCTCCTGACGTCGACCGAATTTTGCGATGGTCCGGCCGGACTATGAAATTGGCTGGCCTGGGAAAGACGCCGTGGCCCACATACGGTTTGGACTTTGCCGGACTGATTGCCTATCACCGCCGGGCATTTGGCGGCGGCCGTGGTTTTGCACGTTGAACTATGGACAGAGCGGAGGGGGTTAGCTAAAATAATTGCCACAAGGTGATCGGCGCGGGGCCCGGTTATCCGGCAGCGGCCGGAGTAGATTCCGTGCCAGAGTCGGCAGTACAAGCTGTCCATTCCCGCGCCCGACTGGTGATGTTCCTTGAGCACAGCCTGGAGCCCCAGCGACCACGCCGTATTGATGGTAAAAGGCGGCCCCAATGATGGCCGGACGATAATCCTGGCCAAGCCGACCATTTCCATGGGCCGGTTGCCCGATAACGACGTGGTGGTCAACGAGCCTGCGGTGTCCCGCAGGCACGCCGAAATTTTCCGCACCGATGCCGGATATCAGTTGCGGGACCTGGGCACCACCAACGGAACATTCGTGAACGGCCGCAACATCGAGAGCGAACCCCATCCGCTCATGGATGGCGACCAGATCTCGCTCTCCCGGACCGATATTTCCTTCATGTTTGGGCTGAATACGGCCAAAACGATACAAATACCCAGGGGGGAAATCCCCGGTCAAGGGGTTGTGCTACCCGGAACCTTGGGCCAGCAGACCGGCAGTAGGGAGGAGAGGGCGGCCGAGCTTCAGGAAAATCTGAGACAGCTGGAGATCGCGTATCAGCAGGCTTCCAATCTTGCCCAAGAGCTGGCCGAGGAATACGCCTCCGACAATCGGGAAGAAGAGGAGTCCAGGCAGCGAGTGGCGGCCGAGGCGGCCAGGGAAGATGAACGGAAGCGGCTGGCCGAGGAGTTGCACGACGAAACCATGTCGGATCTGGCGGCCCTGTCTCTGGAAGTGGGCCTGCTGCGGCGCCAAGCCGGTAAGGTCTCCGAGGGCTCCCCGGGGGATATGCGAGACGTTGAGTCCAGCCTGGCAGAACTTGGCGGCAGGTTAAAGAAAACCAACGTCCGACTGAGGCAGATGGTCCAAGGCATTTTCCCGTCGGCCCTTACCGAGCGGGGTCTGGTTTTGGCCCTTCGCTCCTTCATGGAGGATCTGGCGAAGCGGCCTATCGGGAGTCCCGAACCGCTAAACCTCCGATTCCACGTGACGGGGTTCGATGACGACCGGTTGGAAAGCGATGTAGAGATTGGCTTGTACCGGGTGGTTCAGCAGGGCTTAAACAATGCCATCCAACACGCCCAGGCCAAAAACTTGGTGGTCGGTTTGACCTGGGGTGACGATGAAATCACCCTGTCCATCGCCGACGACGGAGTCGGCTTCGATGTGGAAAACCCCAAGGAAAGCCCTTCATCCGGGCATTTCGGGCTGTCCAACCTGAACGACCGGATGGAGGCTATCCAGGGAACCATGGAGATTACCTCTGTACCGTCCGAAGGCACGACGCTACGCGCTACCATCCCGTTCAAGTCCGGGACAACACGTTCCACGGAAACCCAGACATCCGGCTATCTTTTGAAACCGGCTCCGCCAGTCTGACGGTCCACCGGCCGTTATTGAAGTCTTAGCGTTGTTTCTTTAGCTCGTCGATTGCCCGCAGCAACAGGCGCGGGTCGTGTCCCAACTCCACTGCCCTTCCGATGTCTTCCTGTGCCTCCGAGTCGTTGCCCAACAGGGTATAGGCCATGGCCCTACTGGCGTAGACCAATCGGACCTGGGCGCGATCGGGGTTTAGCCGGATGGCCTCGGCGTAGTCTTGGACGGCCTTCTGGGGCTGGCCCAAAGCGAAGTAGGTCTGGCCCCGGTTGAAGTAGGCCACGGCGAAGCTGGAGTCCAGCCGGATGGCTTCATTGTATTCGGCCAGCGCTTCTTCGGCCTGCCCCCGCTCGAACAGCTTGACGCCGCTGCTGTTGTACCCCTGAGCGTCGGTGGGTCCGCCGCAGCCAGCTAGAAACAGGGCTAGGGCGATGAGGAAAAACAGCGTGCGTAAGCGTGCGGCTTGAAAATGCATTTAAGTCAGGGGTCGAGTTCCACAAGGTGGCCCAGGTCTTTCTCCCGCTGGGAGTAGATTTCTTGAATTGCTCCCTCCAGGTCCCGGTCTTCGACGTCCCGCCAAGCCCCCACCAGGGCGAGGGCCCCTTGGGGGCGGAGCGAGGCCTCCCGGTCCTGCTCTAGACGCTCCAAGTCCTCTACGCTGACCAAAGCGGCCAACGGCTTGCCACGCCGTTCAATGATAACGTGCTGGCCGGCATAGGCGACCTCTGCCACCAATGCTGAAAGCTGCGCCTTTGCTTGTGCCGCACTTACCCTCTTGACCATGCATGCCCATCCTGCGTTGTGACCAATTGGTCATTTCGACCTATCGTACTTCAAACGAGGGATGACAGCGCCTAGCTCACCTGCGCCATTCGGTCGATTGGTCAAGGGGCGTGGCGATTAGCCTCGCAGCAACAATACGAACTCCTGGGGAGTCAATCGAGACTGCCGTAAGATGGATCGAAGGGTTCCAAGCGGTAGGGTCCGGTTGCCATGGATGGGCACAACCACCAAAGAATCCGCGCCGGGCTTGCGCAGATAGTGGTGGCTACCTCGGATGTGAGTGAGCTCAAAACCGCCTCTCCGCAGCGTCCGAGTACCTGCCTGCCGGTTACTCTTGGCAGGCGGGTCATCCCACCTGGATGTTAATGCACACCAGCTCGGCTTCGGCGCCGCCGGTAGGCACGGGCAAGCCTTGCTTTGCCGCAGCCTCCATGTACCCAAGGATGGCTTCCCGGGTGTTCCCTATCGCCTGTTCCTTAGTCTCTCCATAGGTTGATAGGAGATCAAGGGCCGGCACATAGGTGACCCATAGACTTTCCTCTGGGTCCCACTCCAGCATGACCTGGAACGAGTGTTCGGCCATTTCGCGACTCCCTTTTCCTAACCGATTTCTTGACCAGACGAGGCGTGTTGGCTACTGCTCATCATACCCAGCTCCCTCCATCCGGTCAACGAGACTCTCCACGGCTACGGCTAAGGCCCCCAGTCGGGGTCGAAGTCGATAGCCGTGTTGTTGGTGAGGCGGGTCTGGCCAGAGCCGTCGGCGTTCATGACGTAAATTTCATGGTTGCCGTCTCTCGCCGACACGAAGGCAATTTGGCTTCCATCGGGAGACCAAACGGGCTCACCGTGCCTGGCTGGCTTGCTTGTGAGACGGACTTGGT
>JADFFS010000280.1 GCA_022568195.1 Chloroflexota bacterium
GACGTTACGTGTGGATGACACCGGCCTGCCCAAGACCTCCATAGATGCCATCAGGGGAGGCACCAAGGAGGAAAACGCCGACACCATGCGCCGGGTTTTGGCGGGAGAAACCGGTGCGGTAAGGGACGTGGTGTTGGTGAACAGCGCCGGGGTGCTTCTGGCGGGAGAGCTGGTTGACGACATACGCCAGGGCGTCCAGCGGTCTGCAGAACTCATCGACAACGGGTCTGCCCTGGGTAAGCTGGACCACCTGGTGGAGTTGAGCCAAAGCCTGGGCGCAAAGAGACTTGATCAGGGACCAAGAGGTTAACCTGCCCTAAATGCCGAACATTCTTGACGAAATCGTAGCCGCCAAGCGACTCGAGTTGGCCCAACAAAAATTGGAAATACCCTTTGGGGAACTCCAGGACCGAGCGGCGTCCCGGCCCAGGCCTCTGGACCTAGGTGGGGCTTTGTCCTCCGGCGGAATACAGCTCATCGCCGAGGTCAAGAAAGCGTCGCCGTCTCGCGGCCTGCTCCGCGCCGATTTCGACCCCGTGGACCTGGCCGACACCTACACCGGCAACGGGGCCGCCGCCGTCTCGGTACTCACCGACCCCCGATTTCAGGGGGAGCTGGACCACATCGTACAGATCAAGGCGGCCGGTGCTTCTCGCCAGGCCCCGGTGCTACGCAAGGACTTTCTCTTCGATCCCTACCAGGTCTACGAGGCCCGGGCCGCCGGCGCCGACGCCATTCTGCTGATCGTAGCCATCCTAACTCCTCAGCTACTCCAAGAGCTATTGGGACTGAGCTCAAGCTTGGGCATGAGCACTCTGGTTGAAGTCCACAACGAAACTGAGCTTCAAGTGGCCCTGGACGCCGGAGCCGAAATTGTGGGCATCAACAACCGGGACCTTCGTACCTTCAATACCGATCTGGCGGTAACCGAAGGACTGGCTACCCAGGTGCCCAAGGGCAAGATCGTAGTCAGCGAAAGCGGTATCAGCCGTCCGGAGCATCTACGGCGGCTGGCCGGCTTGGGGGTCAGCGCCGTTCTGGTGGGTGAGGCCCTGTTGACCTCGGACGACGTGGCCGCAAAAGTCCGGGAGCTGTCCGGTCAGGCCATCCCCTCGGTGGGGCCATGACCAAGGTAAAAATCTGCGGAATCCGAAACCTGGACGATGCCCTGGTGGCGGCGGAAGCCGGGGCCGACTTCATCGGCCTGGTTTTTGTGCCGGGGCGCCACCGGCGCCTGGAGCCCCAGGCTGCCAAGGTCATAGTGTCCGGTCTCAAGGATGCTGGCGCCGCGCCCCAGGTGGTGGGGCTTTTCGCAGACCAAGACCTGGCAGAAGTGAACAGGACCATAGAGATCTGCGGGCTCGACCTGGCCCAGCTCTGCGGTCAGGAATCCCTGGACTACTGTACCCAGATCCGGGCGAAGGTGATTAAGGTGGTCCATATCCCCAACTCGGCATCGCCTGAGCAGGGTTCTAAAGAACTGATACAAAAGATCAACGCCTACAGAGAAGCCGGTCACTTGGTCACTTTGGACCGGTTGGTGGAAGGGCTACAAGGGGGCACCGGCGAGAGCTTCGACTGGTCCATCGCCGCCCAGCTATCCCGCCAAGGCAGCTCCTTTTTGCTGGCCGGAGGGCTTGCTCCGGACAATGTGGGCCAGGCGGTGGCCACGGTGCGGCCCTGGGGCGTGGACGTTTCCAGCGGCGTGGAAACCAACGGGGACAAAGACCACGAGAAGATCAGGGAGTTCATTCGTAGCGCAAAAGAGCAATCAGCCATCAGCCCCCAACCCTAAAGCTGATAGCTGACGGCTACAAAAATCGAGGTACGAGCCCATGGTGGTTGAACAAACATCAAGCCTGCCTGACGAACGTGGCCGCTTCGGGGATTTTGGGGGCAAATTCGTGCCCGAAACCCTGATGGCCGCATTGGAGGAGTTGGAGCAGGCCTACCACCGAGCAAAGGAAGATCGCGAATTCCAGCAGAGGCTCAGCCACCTGCTACGCACCTACGCCGGGCGGCCTACGCCGTTGTACTATGCCGAGAACCTGACCCGTCACTGTGGCGGCGCCAAGATCTACTTGAAGCGGGAGGACTTGGCCCACACCGGCGCCCACAAAATCAACAACGGCCTGGGCCAAGGGTTGCTGGCCCAGTACATGGGGAAACGCCGGGTAATCGCCGAGACCGGCGCCGGGCAGCACGGAGTGGCCGCCGCCACCGTCTGCGCCATGTTGGGCCTGGAGTGCATCGTTTACATGGGGGCCGAGGATATACGCCGGCAATCGCTGAACGTTTACCGGATGCGCTTGCTGGAAGCGGAGGTCATCCCGGTCGAATCGGGCACCCGCACGTTAAAAGACGCCATCAACGAGGCCATTCGGGACTGGGTCACCAATGTGGAAACCACCCACTACCTCATCGGCAGCGTGGTCGGCCCCCATCCTTATCCCATGCTGGTGCGTGATTTTCAGCTGGTCATCGGCCAGGAAGCACGGGCGCAGATTTTAGAGGCCGAGGGCCGTCTACCGGACTACGTGGTGGCCTGCGTCGGCGGGGGCAGCAACGCCATCGGTACCTTCCATCCCTTTCTGAATGATGAAGGAGTGAAGCTGGTGGGAGTGGAAGCCGGGGGCGAAGGGCTGGCCAGCCAGAAACATTCGGCGGCGCTGACTGCCGGGCGGCCCGGCGTGCTCCACGGCTCCATGTCTTATTTGTTGCAGGACGAGCACGGGCAGATCCTCGAAACCCACAGCATCTCGGCGGGCTTGGACTACCCCGGCGTGGGGC
>JADFFS010000281.1 GCA_022568195.1 Chloroflexota bacterium
GGCGCCAGCTTGTCCAGGCGGCTAGAAAATTTCATGCGGCCGAATTCCTCGATCTTCTTATCATGGAGAGTTCCGGTACTGCCACTCCCCGCTGAAAACCTCTTCCGCGGGACCTTCCAAGTAGACCTCGCCCTCACCGTCCCAATCTATGGTCAGGGTACCCCCGGGTAAGGTTATGTCAACAGAATCTTGGGTCAGACCTTGCAACCTGGCAGCTACGGCGATGGCACAGGCCCCAGTGCCGCAAGCCAGGGTCTCACCCGACCCCCGCTCCCAGACCCGTGCCTTGAGCTGGCCAGGCTCAACCAGATTCACCACCTCGAAGTTGACCCGGCGAGGGAACATGGGGTGGCGCTCTACCCGGGGCCCAATGATGTGCAAAGGAAACTCTGCCACCGGTTTATCAAGGAATGTCACGGCGTGAGGGTTACCCATAGAAACGAAGGTCAGCGGTAAATCCAAGCCATCCACACGGAACGGATAGCTGAGCACGGGACCCTTTCGGTATCCCATGGCCGGGTCCAACACAACCGGCAGGTCTTCGGGATTCAATCGCGGCTCCCCCATGGAAACCCGGGCGCCGGCAAGCAGTTGACCGTCGTAGATGGGGACGATGGAGCGGATCCCGGCAAGGGTCTCTACCTTGATTTTTCCGTCCGAAGGGGCAACTATCCCGCGCTCGACGGCGTATTTGACGAAACACCGGATGCCGTTGCCACACATCTCGCCTTCAGAGCCATCGGCGTTGAACATCCGCATCCTGAGATCGGCAACGTCGGAGTCCATGATCAGGATGATGCCGTCTCCGCCGATGCCGAAGTGCCGGTCCGACATCTGTTGGGAGAGTTTGGGCCAGTCCTCGTTATCGAAAGTTGGAGCGCGGGCGTCTATATAGATGTAATCGTTGCCAGCGCCGTGCATCTTGGTAAATTTCATAGGCCCGACTCCTACCGGGACGCTGGCCTATTTTACCACAGCGGGCAGGCTGGCCAAGAATCTGCCCACGTGATCGCCCGCCTGTTCATCCAAGTCCGGCTGATCTGCATCCAACCAGGTTATCCTCGAATCCCCAGCTTTGAACCATGTCCCCTGGCGGCGGGCCAAGCGATGGGTCTGGAATTTGGTACGCTGCACTGCTTCCGGGAGGTCGATCTCCCCGGCCAGATGCTGTCCCAGCTCTCGGTAACCGGGGCTGGCCAGGGGGCCTTTGCCCATGGGGTAGCCCATCTGGGCGAGGCTCCGGACTTCGTCCAGAAATCCCCCGGCCATCATCCCGTCTACGCGGCTATCGATGCGCTGGTAGAGAGTATCCCGTGCCAGGCCGAGCCCGATGACTAGAGGATTAGTAACCAGAGAAGCCCGGCGGGGAAACTCGGAAGGCAGCCGCTGTGACGCCCGATGGATTTCCAGGGCTCGGATCACCCGCCGCACGTTGCGCGGGTCCAGTTCAGCCGCTCTTTCAGGGTCGATTCCCTGCAACTCGCGATACAAGACCTGTCCGCCCAGCCGCTCCGCTTCCTGTTGTTTGGCCTCCCTGAATGCGGGGTCTGGAGGTACTTCGGGAACTTGCCACCCTTCCAGCAAGCCAAAAACGTATTGTCCGGTGCCACCGGCAACGATGGGCAGCTTGTTCTCTTCGTGGAGTTTTTGGATCTGAGCGCGGGCCAAGGACAGAAACGAACCCAGGCTAAAATCTTGGCCGGGATCAAGAAGGTCCAGAAGGTGGTGAGGGACCTGGGCGCGCTCTTGGGGTGTGGGCTTGGCGGTGCCGATATCCATATGCCGGTAGACCTGCCGGCTGTCGGCGTTGACGATCTCCCCGGAAAACCTTTGAGCCAGGGCCACCGCCAGCCGGGTCTTACCGGCAGCGGTGGGGCCTATGATGAAGATAACTGGTGTGGAGTTTTGGGGCACCCTAAGTTGATTGCCAGGTGGAATTAGCGAATGACTTGCGAACCGCATCCATATAATACCAGCAAGCGGCTCTAGCCCTACCCCTTGGCTCGAGCCGTCAACCGTGCAATCTCCAAGAACTGGTCGGCCTGAAGGCTGGCCCCGCCAACCAGCGCACCGTGGATGCACTCCTGGGCGGCAAAGCCTGCCACGTTATCGGGGTTGACGCTGCCCCCGTACAACAACGGTACCTGGGCTGCGGCGTCGCCAAACAGGGCGTTGAGGGATCCCTGGATGGTGCCACCCATGATCTCGGCGGCGATCTCGGGCGTGGCCGCCCTCCCGGTGCCGATGGCCCAGACCGGCTCGTAGGCAACTAACAGGCCGGTTATGTCAACCACCCCAGCCAGCCCGGTGCGCAGTTGTTGCGCGACCGCCGCGCCCGCGCGGCCCGCATCCCTTTGCTCCAAGGATTCACCAACGCAAAGAATCGGCCGCAGCCCATGCTCGAAGGCCGCTTTGACCTTTAGGTTGACCAAGTCATCGTTGTCCCCAAAAAGCTGACGCCGTTCCGAGTGCCCTAGGATCACGTAATCGCAGAGTTCCCGCAACATCGCTGGGCTAACCTCGCCGGTGAACGCGCCGGAGGCTTCGCTGTACATGTTTTGGGCCCCAACCTTGATCTGCGAGCCCAGAACGGCGTCCCGCACTGCTTGCAGGGAAATGAAGGGAGGGCAGAGGATGACTTCCGGACCGGAAACCGAGCCGAGCCCATCCCGGATTCCCACCGCCAGCCGGGTAGCCTCATGTATGGTGGTGTTCATTTTCCAGTTGGCCACGACCGTTGGGACAGGCATCATATCACCCTCAGCAGAAATTACAGGGGCATGGTTGG
>JADFFS010000121.1 GCA_022568195.1 Chloroflexota bacterium
GGCTACGAGCCCATCTGGAAGGGAGTGGACACCCACAGCGGGTACACCGCCACGGTCCGTATGGACGGCGACAGGTCCGTGGAGTTCCTGATCGGCGCCCGTATCCCCACGCCCACCCCGGCCCCCACGCCAACCAGAGGCGTGGTCATCGTAGGTCCGCCTCCAACAGCCGTGCCCACCGCAACGCCCAGGCCCACGCCAACCCCCACGCCGGTCCCGCCCGGAGTGACGCCGGACACACCCACTCCTGAGCCACCAACCCCTACGCCCGCGCCGGCGCCTCCTGCCCTGACCGGTCGCATCGCCTTCTACTCCAACAGGGACGGCAACCTGGAAATCTACGTAATGAACGCCGACAGTTCCAACCAGGTCAACGTTAGCAACAACACCGGTAATGACCTGGACCCAGTTTGGTCCACCGACGGTAGCAAAATCGCTTTCTGGTCCGACCGGGATGGCGATCAGGAAATCTACGCGATGGATCAAGACGGCTCCAACCAGACCAACCTCTCGAACAACCCTGCCAGCGACTCCAACCCCGGCTGGTCCCCCGACGGCACCAAGCTTGCTTTCGAGTCATTCAGGGACGGCAACTTTGAGGTCTACGTCATGAACGACAGCGGCTCCGGCCAGACCAACATCAGCTCCAATTCAGCACATGACCGGCGGCCGCGTTGGTCTCCCGACGGCGGTAAGATTGCGTTCTATTCAGACAGGGACGGCAACGGCGAAATCTATGTCATGGACGCCAGTGGAGCCAACCAAACGCGTCTTACCAACAACTCAGCGCTGGACTGCTGTCCATCGTGGTCTCCTGACGGTACAAAGATCGCCTTCCAGTCCGTCAGGGATGGAAACCACGAGATATATGTGATGTCTGCCGACGGCGTTAACCAGGTCAATCTCAGCAACAACCCAGCCACCGATCAAGGCCCCCGTTGGTCGCCCGACGGCGTTAAGATCACTTTCGAGTCCAATAGGGATGGCAACAGCGAGATATACGTGATGAACGCGGACGGTTCCAACCAGACTCGGCTCACCAGCAATTCAGCTGGTGACGGCAGCCCCGACTGGGGGCCTTAGCGGCCCTCAGCGGCGACCAATTTAGGTATCTCCTGTTAGAATAAAGCCTGTACTCGCTTCGGAAGAGAGTCCTCATGGCCGTAGACACATCGAGAATCACCCGCTACCGGTCCCAGAGCCTGCGCTTGCTGGAAAGCGCGCTGGAGCAGATGCGCGCGGGACGGTGGGAGCGGGCTGAAGACTTGATGTGGGGCAGTCTGTCCCTGGCGGTCAAGGGCGTGGCCCTGAGCCGGGGCCAAGACCTGGAAGGCGACGAAGCGGTGCAGGCCTACGCAACCCAGGTGGGGCAGGAACGCCGCGACCGGCGCATCCGCGAGGCCTTCCCCCAGCTATCGAAATTCGGAGAAACGGTGACCCGGGTCCGTGATTCCCGGGCCAGGGTGGACCACCTGTTCCGAATTCTGGAAGACGTTATGGCGGCGGTGGAACACCTTTGGGATATGGTGCTTCAAGATGACCGTTAATAGCTCCGGCGCCCACCGGCTCCAGCCTCCGGGTTTCGCCCTCGGGGTAGAAACCGGCTCATCGCGCCGCCAAAATCCAGGGGACCAGACCTGCCGCAGAACCGTGGCCATCCAGACCCAGGGCTGTAAGCTGAACCAGGCGGACAGCGACCAATTGGCCCGGCATTTCACCGAAGCGGGCTTCGCGTTGGTGGACCTGGCCGGCGGCGCCGACGTTATCGTGGTCAATACCTGTACCGTCACAGCCGCCGCCGACGCCAAGGCCAGGCAAGCCCTGCGGTCAGCCCGGCGCGCTAACCCAAACGCCTTGGTTGTGGCCACCGGCTGTTACCCTCAACGAGCCGCCAAAGAGCTTGAACTGCTGGAGGGCGTGGACCTGGTGGCCGGCAACACCCAGAAGGAGGCCTTGGCCGCATTGGTCACGGCTGCTCTAGACGGCCGGGCGCCGCCGGTCTCATTGCCAGAGACGGATGCCGGCGCCGCGTCTATCCGGGTAACCAGACCCCCGGCCAGGGAGCGTGTCCGGGCCATGGTCAAAATCCAGGAGGGGTGCGACCAGGTTTGCGCCTACTGCATCGTCCCGAAGGTTCGGGGGCGGGAGCGCAGCATCCACCCAGACGCACTGGTAGAACAGATCAATCTCCGGGTGAATCAGGGCTGTCAGGAAGTTGTGTTGACCGGGACCCAACTGGGTACCTACGGGTTCGATCTTACGGGTATCAACCTGGTGGGCCTCATCCGGCGGTTACTGGCCGATACTGGGGTGCCTCGGCTGCGAGTCTCCTCCCTGCAGCCGCAGGAAATCACCGGAGAGCTGTTGGACCTGTGGCAGGACCAGCGGTTGTGCCCCCATTTCCACATCCCGCTGCAAAGCGGCAGCGACCCAGTGCTGGCCGCGATGCGCCGCCGCTACACCACCGCCCAGTTCGCCGGCGCCGTGGAGCTGGTCCGCCGCGCCATCCCCGGAGCGGGCGTCACCGCCGACGTGATAGTAGGGTTTCCTGGAGAGGGCGACAACGAGTTTCGAGACAGTTTGTCCTTCGCCCAGGCCATGCAATTCAGCGATATGCACGTGTTCCCCTACTCCCGGCGGCCGGGAACCAGCGCGGTATATTTGGGTGGGCAAGTGGCGGAGCAAGCGAAAAAAGACCGGTCAGCCCAGATGATCGCAATGGCAAGCGACGGCTTTTCCGGCTTCCGTAGCAGCCAGCTAGGACTGACCCGGCGGATATTGTGGGAAACCCAGCGGCAAAGAGATGGGGCCCTGATTTGGAGCGGACTCACCGACAACTACATCAGGGTCTATACCAACAACCCCGGCAAGTTGGCCAACACCATCACCCAAGCCCAGCTAGTGGAGCTGGACGGTGACCAGGTGGCTGCCCGGGTCGTTTAGCCTGGTTCGGGCGCCCGCTCCAATTCCCGGGCTTACCCTGCACCGTGGAACCAAAATAAATCAGCGGCAGATCACCCGCACCTGGCAACGCCAAGGCCAGCAGCCCGCCGCCGAAACCCCGAATGAAGACCGCATCGGGGGATATTTTGTTACAGTTCTACCGGCCGCAGGTACCCCATTTCTCCCTTGCGCTCCAGGTACCCTGCCCTGATGTCGTGGCCATGGGAAAACACCAACAGCCACCCCTGCCGCTCGGCCTGGGTCAAAAGGTCCCGCTTCTGCTCCAACGTAACTTCCGGAGAGGCATCGAAAGCGGAAATGACCGGCAAATTCAAATGGTGGGCCGTGGGCACTATGTCTCCCAGGAAGACGATGCGCTCGCCGCCGTGGTTGAACATCACCATTTGATGACCCTTGGAGTGGCCATCGGTTACCACCACGTTTAGCCCTGGGAAAATCTCCTTGTCCCCATCGAGCAGCTCCAACTGGCCCCGCTCTTCAATGGGAAGGAAGTTGTCAACCCGGTGAGTGATGTGGCACCGCTCGTTGGGGTGGCAGGCCTCGTCCCAGCAAGACTCTTGAACGTAATACGAAGCCTTGGGGAAGGTGGGGACAATATTCCCGGCCCGGTCCAGCCTGGTGCACCCTCCGCTGTGGTCGAAGTGAAGATGAGTAAGAATTACGGCATCGATATCTTTGGGACCCAAACCCATGGCTTTTAGCCCCTTGAGCAAGCGGCTGGGCACCAATCCCAGAGTCTCCCGATCCGTGTCAACATCCTTGGATCCCACGCCCGTGTCTACCAGAATGTTCTTTCCGCAAACCTGTAGAAGCAGGCAGTTGAGGCCCAGAGTCATTCGATTTTTACGGTCGGTGACTACGCTATTCTCCCAGGCCATCTTGGGCACCTGTCCGAACATTGAGCCACCATCGAGTTTAATTACACCGTCGCTAATTACCTTTACAGCTGTCGACATCATCGTAACACCCAAACCCTTCTACGAAATCTATTCGAATCCCGCTCCCCGTCGAAGCCGTCCCCCATTTCCCCCAGTAAGGAAAATTTTGAAAGATTATAACGTTAGTATAGCTTGAGAAACCGAGATTAGCCAAAGAATCACCACACTTGGCTTAACGGGGTTCCGCCGGTGTCGGCGGAATTTTATATTGACATAGCTGCTTATGAAAAATAGTCTTCTTAAATGCGTCGCCTAAATCCCTCCTTTTCCGGTCGATTTGTCTGTCAGCTACCCGGCCTCCCAACCCAGTATAAGATAAAGGCAATAAAGTGGATGTTGTCAAGGTAGTTTTGGACGAATTTTTCGGAGATTTCCAAAATTCTGTTAAAATTATTTTCAAATAATTCATCAATATCACGCCTGGACACGCGTGGAGAAGCGCCTGTTATCCAGTGGATCGCCTTGCGGGCCTGAATCGATCCACCACCGCGTTACACTCCTTACCGTAAGGGTTAGGCCGGTCCGCTGTTGGGTCCTTCGACCGGCTGAGGACGAACGGTAAAGACGCCACCTCCCGTTCGTGGTGAGTCCTTCGGCGACGCTCAGGACAGGCTTGTCGAACCACATTTTTCGGGATAAATGCTATACTACCGTGCACTAATGGAAGTTGTGCCCGCAGGCATGTTCGGGACCCGTCTCGAACCAATTGCGTAGAGGAGGCTGGACGATGGTGGACGACCGAAAG
The DNA here is from genome assembly GCA_022568195.1 of Chloroflexota bacterium. Taxonomy (GTDB): domain Bacteria; phylum Chloroflexota; class Dehalococcoidia; order Lucifugimonadales; family UBA3495; genus JADFFS01. The sequence continues at coordinate 4,648 of JADFFS010000121.1, forward strand.
GCTTTGATGGCCCATCTACTGCGCCGGGCCGGATTCGGAGCCACACAGCCGGAGTTGGAGAGCTACCTCGCCAAGGGCTATGAAGCCACGGTGGAGGAACTGCTTCATCCGGAGCAAGCTCCTCCGGTGGAAGAGGATGTCGTCCGGCGGTATCACGCGGACCAGAACAGCCTCATGCTCATCGAGAGCTCCCAGGCCCACTGGCTATATCGCATGATCAACACCAAGTGTCCTCTGGAAGAAAAGATGGCATTGTTCTGGCATGGTCTGTTTGCCACCGCTTACGGCAAACTGAACCACGCCAAGGGTGTGGTCAATCAAACCAACACCTTCCGCCGCTGCGGACTGGGCTATTTTCGAACCCTGTTGCTGGAGATATCCCGGGACCCGGCGATGATCTTCTGGCTGGACAATAAAGACAACCACAAGGATGCACCCAACGAGAACTATGGACGGGAGCTGCTGGAGCTGTTCTCCATGGGCATCGGCAACTACACCGAAGACGACGTCAAAGCATGTGCCAGGGCCTTCACCGGGTGGACCATCGCCAACGCGGAATACATGGCCATACGCGCTTCGAGAGACTCCATCTGGCCCCACGGACGTCTCGATTGGCAGTTCGTTTACGACCCTCAGGACCACGACGACGACCCCAAGACCTTCCTGGGCAACACGGGGCGGTTCAACGGCGAAGACATCATCGATATCATTTGCGATCAGCCGGCCACCGCCTGGTTTATCGCCAGCAAGCTATACAGCTTCTTTGTCGCCGATACGCCGGACGAAGAAGCCATCCAGGAATTGGCGGACCAGTTCCGCCGGTCCAACGGCCACATCGGTACGGTGATGAATACGCTGTTCCTCTCCGGCTTTTTCCGCTCCGAAAGCGTTCGCTTCGCCCGGGTTAAAAGCCCTGCCGAGCTGGTGGTGGGCACCGCTCGCCTGGCCGGAAGCCACCGCTTCCCCGACTGGACCATCGTGAATCTGGCCCAGGATGCCAGCTATATGGGCCAGGAAATCCTGAATCCTCCCTCGGTGGAGGGTTGGCACACCGGCACCGAGTGGGTTGACACCGGTACGCTGGTGGAGCGCATAAATTCCGCCGCTCTAGAGGTGGGAGACGTCAACCAACCCGGGGTTCGCGAAATCGTCAAGCAACTGCGCTCCAGGGGCCAGGTCATGTCACCGGGTCAGTTTGTCGATAATTGCCTGGACTTGGCCGGCGGCCTAGAAGTGTCCGACAACACCCGAAGCGAGCTGGTCAAGTACGTGGAGTCCCGGGGCGACTTGCGCTTCGACCGCCCCGACTTCGTGCCCTGCTCGGAGCAAAGAGTGGCCGAACTGCTGCAAATGATCGTGGCAACCCGGGAATACCAACTGACGTAGATAAAAGCCGTCAGCTTTCAGCAGTCAGCACTCATCGGGAACGCTCGCAACGTCCTCCACCCGTCCCGTGCCGAAAGCTGATGGCTGAAAACTGATCGCTGAGAGCTAACATATGACCACGAAAGTACTGTTCCGATACAGCCACACCGTCGGGTTCCTGGCCAACCAGGGGCGGGGCTTCAACAACCCGGTGGACGTGGCCCTGGACTCCCAGGGGGTCCTGTACGTGCTCAACCGCGCGGGACCCGAGATAGGCATTCGGCTAGCCTATAAACGGGTAACAATTTGCACCGCCGACGAGGAATACCTGGGAGAGTTCGGTACGGGCGGCACCGGCGAGGGCCAGTTCTGGTGGCCCAGCGCCTTGGCCTTCGACAGCGACGACCGGTTATACGTCGCCGACGAGGCATTACAACGGGTTTCCGTTTTTACCAAGAACGGCGATTATCTGGGCCAGTGGGGCGCGGCTGGATCGGGTGACGGCCAGTTGGACCGCCCCTCGGCCATGGCCTTTGACCGCGAGGACAATCTCTACATCACCGACAGCCTGAATCACCGGGTACAAAAGTTCACCAAGGACGGAAAGTTCCTGGGGAAATGGGGTGAGCTGGGAGACGGTCCGGGGCAATTCAACATGCCTTGGGGCATTGCCCTGGACGGCCAGGGAGACGTGTTCGTTGCCGACTGGCGCAACGACCGAATACAGAAGTTCGACCCCGAGGGCCGATTCTTGCAGCAGTGGCCCCGATCTGAATCGGCGTCCGGCAACGGCGCTGGGCAGCTCAACCGTCCCTCGGGCCTGGCCGTGGATTCCGAAGGGCTCATTTACGTTTGCGATTGGGCCAACGAGCGGGTGCAGGTGCTGAGTCCCAGCGGCGAAACCCTAGCCAGTATGCGCGGCGACTCGGTGACCTCCACCTGGGCCACCGACTACTTCCAGGCCAACCCCGACGAAGGAGCGGCCCGATTGCAGGCCAACCTGGATCCAGAGATCAATCCGCGGGGCGAGTACGACCGGGAAGTGTCCGCCAACATAGAGAAGCTGTTGTGGGGGCCTACGGCCGTGAAGCTGGACGGCCAGGGAAGGATCTACATCGTGGACAGCATGCGCCACCGGTTGCAGATCTACCGAAAGGGCGGCTAAGGGGGGCGAAGTCCACCCGCCCCAAGGCCGCTGGTCCTTCGGAAGCCTCAGGTCGATCCCACTTCGCCAGCAACCTGACGCTGCCCCCACTAACAATTATTGAAACCCGCTATTGAAACCCGCGTGAGCAAAGTCGGGATAATCTCGCGCGGTCTGAGAGGCAAGAGCTAGGGCACGCTACAGCGCAGCCGAGAATCTGAGGAGAAACACCATGTCAGCGCCATCGGCCCCACTTGAATCCAGGGTGTGGAGGGTTGGTGTCCCCTTTAAGTTCAGGCTATCTTTTGCCGCCAAGTTACTGCTTTTGGTGCTACTTCCTCTGGCCGTGGTGGTTGGGGTGACGGTGCCGTTGGTGGTCAATGGTATGACCCGCCTGGAGAACGATACAAGTCTGGCCCGCCTGCGCGATGAAGTAGCGATCATCTCCCAACAATTCGCCAAAGCCGAGTCGGCCTTGACCATGCAGGCCGATGCATTGGCGAATGATCCTGTGCTGGCCGGCATCATCAACCGGCGAGACGCCGCTGGGATACAACAGAATGTCCAAGCGGCCTTGATTCGATCGGGCCTGGACTACCTGCGAGTCTCCGATGTATCCGGTGGGGTATTAGCCAGGGAATACTCGTCCCCAGGGCTTGTTATTGCGGACGAGTCTCAACATGTTGGACCCCTCACGTTGACGAAGGTTAGGACCACCAGGTTGTTGCCAACCGATCAAGGTTGGATGTTGACTGCCGTACAGCCTATCACCGACAGGGGCAACTTGGTGGGTACCCTACTGGCCGGACGTTTGTTTGACGACCGGGCTTTGTCCCAGTTGAATTTCGACCGGTCGGACCCTCTGCTGGTATTCTTCGACGCCGCCGGAAATCCCCAAGCTCACGGCGGTACTAAACTGGGCGGAAATCTCAAAGCAGCGTTTCATGTTGATCGCGGCCTATGGACCCGGGCAAAACAAGGCCAAACCGTGCTGACCACCACGACCATTGAGGAGGAAGGATACCGGGTGGCTTACGGGCCACTGGTGGTTGATGGCGCGCCCGCGGCGGCCTTCAGCTTGGCCCTTTCTACCAAGGCCACGGCCGGGTTGCGCGACCAACTGGTGCTCACCCACATCATAGTAATCGGTTTGGTGGCCATGGCTGCGATTATGGCCGATTATTTCATATCCAAATTTATTCGCGGCCCGATCATAAGACTGAAAGAGGCTGCCGAGGCGATTGGCGCCGGCAATTTGGACGCCAGGGTAGAAATCGACTCCCCTGACGAAGTGGGCAGCCTGGCCACCGCGTTTAACCAGATGGCGGATCAGATATCCGAGGCGACGGAAACCCTGGAGGACCGGGTCCGGGAGCGCACCAGGGAGTTGGAAGAGGCCCATGAACTGAGACGCCTTCAAGTCGCCGAGTCCGCCCGGGAAACCGAACGTAAACGTCTCGCTGGAGAACTCCATGACGAGACCATGGCCTCATTGGCCGCCATGAATATGAAAATAGGCCTTATGCGCCGCCGGGCGGGACAGGTGTCCCAGGAGCTGGAGGAGGGATTTTCTTACCTGATCACCAGGATCAAAGATACAGACCGCCAGCTAAGGCAGTTGGTGTCAGGGATATTCCCGACCGTGTTAACCGACCTGGGCCTGCCACAAGCGGTTACGGCCTATCTGGCGCAACTGGCGGGCAGGCCCATCGAGAGTCCCTACCCCCTTGAGGTTGAATTCACGAGCCAAGGGATCACCCACCAACGGTTCCCTGAAGACGTGGAAATAAACCTGTATCGAGTGGTTCAACAGGGAGTGACCAATACCATTCAACACGCCGAGGCAAAGCAGCTACGCATAGACCTGAGCTGGAAAGACGATGAGCTGTTGCTTTACATGAGCGATGATGGACGGGGCTTCGATGTAAATAACCCGGGGGAAACCCCCCAGTCTGGGCACTTTGGCCTGGTAAATTTCAGAGACCGAATCGCGTCCCTCAAAGGCACACTGGAGATCGAATCTCAGCTTGGTGTGGGCACTACTATCCGCGCCAGGATCCCCACCAACGGCACGACGGGTGCTGAAGAGGCGAGCACTTCGAAATATCTTTTAGAAAATATCCCTGGCTAGGGGGCTTCTTGGCCTCCACCAGTATTTCATAGGCGCCGGTTTCTTCGGACGCCCGGAGTCTGATATGGGAGATGGCGGGTTCAGCAAAGTTTTGGTGCCTCTGGATGGTTCCGAGGTCACCGAGTCGATTCTGCCCTATGTTGCCCAGCTGGCAAAAGGCCTCGAAATTCCCGTCGTGGTGCTTTCGGTGATTGAGGAACTGGCCCACGGGAGAACGGCTTCCCGGCGTCAGAGTGTGTACAAGGAGCTGGGAAGAAGAGCTAACAAACGGCTTCGGGAGGTCGCAGACCGGCTGAACCGCGGCGGCGTGCGGGCCGAGGCTGTGACCACCAGGGGTAGGGCCGCCGACGAGATCGTTCTAGCTGCCGAACAGCATGGGTGCGACCTCATAGCCATGACAACCCACGGCAGAAATCTGATCGCTCGGGGTATACTCGGCAGCGTCACCGACCGGGTGGTCCACTCTTCGGAATTGCCCGTGCTCATGATAACCCCGGAGAGAGCGGCGACCTATGGCGGTAGCTGGTTCAGGGGGTTCAGCAAAGCCACCGAGGGCATGATGAACAAGATAATGGTGCCCCTGGACGGCTCTCCCCTGGCCGAGACGGTGCTGCCCTATGTCCAGGCCCTGGCGGGGAAGTTGTCGCTGCGAGTGCTCCTTGTGCGGGTGATCCAGGGGCTTCGGGTCGAGTGGCTAGACTGGCAGCAGAGCAGCCCCGCCGACACCGAGGAAGAAAAAGAGGCTGAGTTGGAGGCTGGCGCGTACTTGGAAAAGATTTCCGAGACGTTCCGCGGCGCAGGAATGGACACTCGATGGCAGGTCCTCGCCGGCCACCCGGCGACGGTCATAGCCGAGCTTGCCCAATTGGAGCCTCATGACATCATCGCCCTGGCTTCCCGGGGAGGCGACCACTGGCCGCTGGGCAGCGTTGCTGAGGCCCTCGTAAGGGCCACCGCCGATCCGGTACTGGTGGTCACGCAGCGAAAAGGCGGGTATGCGGCCGGCCCTGGCTCGGTGGTAGCGCCGCCAGCACCCGGTTTAACCTAAAAGAAGGGGCCGTGGCCGGAGTTGGAGCTACCTTCCGCAGGCAACTGCTTCCAGCAGCGTGGCGACAACCGCTGCTTTGAGTTTGGTCGAGAGCCACATGTCCTGGTTACACCCGCGTGCCAAATTCACCAGGGGATACCCATAACTTAGATTGCCAAACTATAGGTATCCCCAGCTCGAAGCGATCCCGATTACCCCACCAACCACCCGGTTATCGCTGCTAGGCCGGCCGCACTTGTAAGCCAATATGGGATTAGAGGGCTCGGAATCCACCGCGGATTGTGCGAAATAACGATTCGCCATCTAAAACTAGCCTTTCCCGCGCCGCATCCACAAAGTTTCGGTTTAGTTCAATTCCAAGAAATCTACGTTGTTCTTCCTGACATACCAACCCTACTGTGCCGTAGCCAAAAAACGGGTCTATCACCAGGTCATCCGGCTGAGTCCCCGCTAGGATACACGGACGAACTAGTTCCCGAGGAAATGTCTCTGAGTGGGGACCATTTGTATTATCAGTGTTTATCGACCACACGGACCGCCTGTTTTTTGTGCCGCTACCATCAGCAGTTGGCGCCATGATGCCTTCT
>JADFFS010000282.1 GCA_022568195.1 Chloroflexota bacterium
AAGTCCGAGTGAATCGGCCCAGCGTCAAGCGCGCAGGTGGGCTTACGAACCCACACGAGTTGCAGAAGTTAGCGCCGGCTTGGTGTGGGATATCGGACTTGATATTCGTCGCAAGTCAGAACCAGACAACGATGCTCACTGCGAAATTTATGGGAGCCTACTTCAAATCGGCAGTGTCCCTGAAGGCACTTCAGCCCGCCAACGCCTGGCCAACGAATGTACCAAATTGGGTCCGTTCATCGTAGCACCATCTTGAAAATTCGCATTTCGCTGTCTCTGCTCTCGCTAATAGCCGTGAATCGTTGACAAACCTTTAATCGGTTTATCGTATGTGTGGCCCGTTCGCCATTGGTGGCGGCGGGCTTTTTCTCTTGCGCTCAGGTGGAAAGGCAGTCGATGACTTTAGAAAATGTGACGATCTCGCTGAACCCGATGTAAATCCAAACGTACCAGAAGGAGGAAGCCATGGCTAAGATTGTTACTGCTTTTGGCACACCCCACACCCCCTTCCTGCCCGAACAGGTCTCCAAAGCGCCGGGTCAACTGAAGCCCGAAGCTATGATGAACGAAGTCCGCCAGCGCCTGGAAAAAGCCAAGCCCGACGTCATCATCGTGTTCACTTCGGACCACTTCGTTAACTTCTTTTACGACCACTTCCCGGCTTTTTGCATCGGCGTGATAGACGAAGCCGAGACAACACCGGAAACGGGGTGCAATATGCCGCACTACTCTCTTCGGGGCCACAAGAAAATGGCTGCGGCCCTGCACCGGGCGGCGCTGAAATCCAACTTCGACCTGGCCACGGCCCAGGAGGTCAAGCTGGAGCACACCATCATGGTGCCCCTCCATTTCATCACGCCGGACATGAATATCCCGATAATCCCCATCTACAACGGAGGCTTGGCGCCGCCGGCCCCTTCCGCCCGCCGGTGCTACTCCCTGGGCCGGATGGTGCGGCGGTTCGTTGAAGACTGGGACGGCGACGAGAGGGTGGCCCTGATGGCCAGCGGGTCTGTTTCTCTGGAAGTGGGAGGTCCCCGGGACACCTCCTGGTTCGACGAGCCTTGGGTGGAAACGGTGAAAGGACTGATCAGAAAGGGCGACTATCAAGGTGTGGCCCGCAGGGCCACCGAGCAGAAAATGCTGGCGGCGGGCAACGTGGCCCACGAGCTTTTGAACTGGACCACGGTGTTCGGCGCTCTGGACGGGGCACTGCCCGACTACCTGGACAGCCAGCGGGGCTCAGTCTTTGCCGCCTGGGACCTGGAGGATGGAAGATGAGCGTCTACGCCATACACAAGCTGCTGTGGCTTTCCGAAGAGGACCCCGAGTTTCGCGCCCGTCTACAGTCTGATCCCGGCGAGGCTATGAAGGAATTTCCATTGACGGCCGAAGAGGTCCAGGCCCTCAAGAACGGAGACATACACGCCCTGCACCACTGGGGAGTAAGCAACTTCCTGATGCGGGTAATGCCCATGCACGGGCTGTTCGGCATGACCAACGAGACCTACCGGGAGCGCATCGGTAAGGAAGCCCCCCGGCTGCAGGTCTAGTCATCATATAAATAACGCCTGGGGTGGTCGTCTTGACGCCTCCAGAGCCCCTTGATAGACTTCAGGCACGAGGGCGGTTAGCTCAGCTGGTTAGAGCACTTGCTCGACACGCAAGAGGTCAGTGGTTCGAGTCCACTACCGCCCACCACGTTGGAATTAGCTCCGGACTCACCCTGCCGAACCGTGCCCGGGTTCGCCAACTCCCCGCGGCCTCCCTCCATCGTTACGACCGTAACAACCTTGCCCTCCAACTGGCCTTGCCGGCTCCCGATGGACAACTGAACGACGGGCCCGGCGCCAAGCACGCTGGCACTAACCGGGAGGTGCTCAGATATGGCCATTACCATCGGCATGGGTGCTTATGTTTACGAGTACCAGGGTGACTGGGCGCGGTTACCCCAGGGGACTTCCTTCCAGAATCCCAGTGCGGTGGCGGTGGATTCCAGCGACCGGGTGTATGTCTTCCAGCGGCGCGGCCCTCCCGTCATGGTCTTCGCCCAAGACGGAAGCTTTTTGGCCGCCTGGCCCCGGCGCGACGGGGAATTGGAGGATGCTCACCACATCTACATCGGGCCGGACGACGGCGTATACCTGGCCGACAGAGACGCCCACCAGGTGCTGAAGTACTCAACCGAAGGGGAGCTGCTGCTTGCCTTGGGCAACAGGTATCAAGCAGCTTGGCAAGCCCCCTTCAACCATCCCTCGGACATAGCGGTGGCGCCCTCGGGGGATATATTGGTCTCCGACGGCTACGGGAATTCCTGCATCCACCGGTTCACCGCCGGAGGCCGGTACATCTCATCCTTCGGGAGCCCCGGCAGCGGTCCCGGCCAGTTTCGGGTGCCCCACAGCCTGCGTGTAGCCCAGGACGGCCGGATTTTCGTGTGCGACCGGGAGAATAACCGGGTTCAGGTATTCGATGCCGACGGGGGATTCCTGGACCAGTGGACCGATTTCAAGTCTCCCATGGGGATACACATCGACCGGGACCAGACGGTGTACGTGACCGACCAGATACCGCGCCTCAGTATTCTGAACCTGGAAGGAGAGCTGCTGGCCCGGGGGCGCACCTTCGAGAACGGCCACAACGTGTACAGCGACTCGCGAGGGGACCTGTACGCCGTGGACACGGCCAACCAGAGGGTGCAGAAGTTTGTGAAAGTAGAAAACCGGTAGTGTCTACCTGCGCCAGTTCATTACCAAGCATCCCGAAGCACGGCCATCATGGGCC
>JADFFS010000283.1 GCA_022568195.1 Chloroflexota bacterium
GTATGCGTGCGAGATTACCATACCGAGCGCACAAAGAACAAGCACGGGTTGCGGGAAGCATTGACGCCTAGTGCTGACCGATGAACTCCAAGACCAGGCTGTTCCAGGTCTCTGGCTGCTCCCAAAAGGCCGCATGCCCTGCCTCGGGCATGGTCTCGGACCGGCACTGAGGGAGATGGTCAGCCAGCAGCTTCATCATCGCCGGAGGTGAAAGGATGTCGGCGCCGCCCATCAACACCAGTACCGGTACCTGCATCGTCTCCAGGCGCGCGTAAGTCATAGGGCGGCGTGGAGCTTGGGGCGGATCAGGGGGTCCCCCCGGGCGGCTGGCGCGCTCTATGGCTATCCAGCGGCTGGTGCCCTCGGGGTCGGTGCCCCGGTACGAGGCTCCCAGCTCGCGCAACTCCACCGGCAGTCCCTGAATCTCCGGCGGGCGCAGCCTGTGCTGGACTTCCAGGTAGGCCGCGTCCTGAATTCCGGCGATTGTGTTGGCGACGACCAGGCTACGGACCCGCTCCGGGTGCTCCAACGCATAATCCAACGCGCCGATCCCGCCGGCGGCCGTCGCGACCAGATGGAACCGGTCCAGCCCCAGGTGTTCCACAAGGCCGTGGAGGTCGTCACTTACGTGGCCAGGCTGGTCTCCAGTGGCATTATCCCGCGAGAGGCCCCAATACCGCCGGTCATAAGTGACACAGCGGTAATTCTGCGCGGTGAACGCCGGCAGTTGGTACACCCAACTGTCGCATGTGCCTGAAGCGGCGTGGAGGAAAATCGTGGGAGTACCCGAGCCGCCGATGTCTTTGTACCAAAGGTCAACGCCGGGAAGCTCCACGTAAGGCATAACTTCATTGCCTCCCTTTATGTCCCAAGATCCCAAAAATTAGCGCGGTCCAGCCCGCAATCAAACTCAGACCTCCCACGGGCGCCACCGCCCCGAACGCGCCGATGCCGGTGAGCGCCAGGATATATAGGCTTCCGCTGAAGATCACGGTCCCGGCGGTAAACAGCCCGCCAGCCAATGTAATCAGCCTGGACCTGATTCGGTCGGCGAGCAAGCCGGTGGCCAGCAGGGCCAGTGCATGGTACATCTGAAACCGGGCAGCGGTACCAAACGTGTCCAGCGCCCCGGACTCCAACACGCCCCGAAGTGAGTGGACCGCCAAGGCTCCGGCTACCACACTCAGAAGGCCAAAAATAGCGCCTACGGCAATCCAGAGCCTCATGATGCAAACCGGCCTGGAATTGTGGTGAGTCTCATGAGCCGTGGCTCCGGTTGGGGCGCGATGGAGGTATTCAGCGCCAGTCGGTTAAAAGTCTCGCTCTCCGCCGTTGACATGGATGGTCTGCCCGGTAATGAATCCGGCCGCGTCGGAGCAAAGGAAGGAGCATAGGGATGCAATGTCTTGCGGCTCCCCCATTCGCCCCACCGGAATCTCGGATAACCGTGAGGACGGACGCGTCCGAGCCTCGCCGTCGCGGGTGGTATCGATCAGGCCGGGCACGATGCAGTTGACCAGGATGCCATCGGGCGCCAGTTCCGTGGCCAAAGCCCGGGTAAACCCGATCAGGCCAACCTTGGCGGCGGAGATATGCGCACCGCCATGGCGTCCCTGGAACGCTTGCAGGCCGCTGAGGTTGATCACCCTCCCCCATTTTCTCTCCACCATTCCGGGCAACGCGGCCTTGGTGGACAAAAACGCCGAGTCCAGGTCGGTCGCCAGGACGCCCCTCCAGTCCTCGTAGCTCATTTCGGCAAAGGGTTTGTGGGGCCGGGTTGCCGCGTTGTTTACCACGATGTCGATACGGCCAAACTCGGCGAGAGCATGGTCCAGCATGGACTCCAGTTGCCCCCGGTCGCCTATGTCGGCCAGTAAAGGCAGAGCCTTCCGGCCCAAGTCTCGGATTTCAGCGGCGACTGCTTCCGCTTCTTGCCGGTTGGACCGAGCGTTCACCACCACGTTGGCCCCATCTTTGGCCAACGCCAGAGCGATGGACCTGCCGATGTTACGGCCCGAGCCGGTGACCAGAGCAACCTTCCCTTCAAGCGGCATACATCCTTCTCCTTGTGCCAGAGTTATGGGGCCAACGCCCTTTCGGTTAGAAATGGTGCCTTTCGTGTCCGGGGCAGCCGGCCCACCAACAGCGGAAGCGAGTGTAACAATGGCCTACGATGGCGTCAATTAGCGGTCGAAACCCGGCGCACGAGCGCCACTGACTGTCCCCATGGAGTAAACTGGTGCGGCGGAAATTAGCCTAGGATAGTTGGAGTACAGCGTGAAGGACACCCACCATGGGAAGGCGTTGGCCGGCTCCGGATTAGCCCCACCCCCCGCCAGTGCCCAGGCTGCCCGGGAGGTGCGGCGAAACACCCCAATCCGTCAAGCGAGGACTTGTTACGGGCATCTGGCGGGCGTGGCTGGCGTTACCCTCTTCCAATTACTTGTGGACCGAGGGTGGCTCGAACAAACCAGAAACGAGCAAGCCTCCAGGCCATCTTTCCGCCTGACGCCGCTGGGGGTACAAGGAATGAGCCAGCGCGAAGTGGACCTAACCGGTTGCCAATCCACCCGACGCCGGTTTGCCTACGGGTGCATGGACTGGACGGAGCGCAGGTTTCATTTGGGCGGCGTCCTGGGAGTAGCGATCGTGGATGCTCTGCAGGCGCGGGGGACCATCCTTAAACAGCAAGGCGCCCGTGTCGTGGAGCTTCGCGGTGATCTGACCGAATGGCTCGATTAGCGGACCGCCAGCCGGCTAGTACC
>JADFFS010000284.1 GCA_022568195.1 Chloroflexota bacterium
AAGAACTTCTGGCCTTGGGCAGAAGACAAACTGGATCGTGGCCTTGCCAGGTCTTTCTACCCCCGGACCGGACGGGGAGCAGTGGCGGTGTTCGACGTAGATTCTCATGAAACGCTACACCGCTTGCTCAACGAATGGGCGGATATCATACCCGCGGAGTTTGGGATTTACCCGTTAATGGAACCGGAGTCGATCAGAGCATTCCTCTACGAAGATAGCGAAGACTGATTTTCGGGCCGGCATCTGCCGCTCTGATCAGATGACTACTGACATGGGCTATAGTACGCATGCCTTTGATTTCAAGGTCTCCTTCGATCCAGATGGGCAGCCCCCACCCATGGACCGGCACAAAATTATGGTGGAACACCCTCGTTATTTTAACTTGGCAACGGAGATGAAGATAATGGCTACTGACTCGTCAGGAGGACTTCACTACAGCGGCGATGTGACCGAGGGAATCAGCGACCCGCAGTTGACCTATTCCAACCCCCACGGCCAACGGGTCGGTCCGCGGTGGGTACGTGGCGAGATTGTTTTCGCGATGCCCTGTGGAATTGTCCACATTGATCCGGAACTGCAGAAATGGGGCAAGGAATTTGTGCTGGTCTACAGTGTTGACGGACCTGATGGGAGACCTGAGCGCGTTACTGGGCAGTATGGTATCTACGACACCAGGCCCGGAGATTCAGGCTATAGTCCCATCTGGAGGTACCATTTCGTAATCGTACCTCGCGATTATGCCGCTAACACGCTCCGGTCCGAAGACGACATATTGAAGAGCGGTTACCAGGTCGTTGTGTCAGATACCTACACCAATTGACCCGTTCTATAAGAAGCCAGCGTGACTGGCCAAAATCAGACTTAAATGTCCGTTTAGACCAGGGTCGTAGCCCGGGAAGAAGCAGATCATTGCCGGGTCACTCTGGTTTGGAAATACCCATTCAAACACTGGCCTGATACCGGGGGCCACTCCGGAGCGCAAGCAATGAGGCCTGCCCGGTAAAAGGTCTGTTTGGAAACGATCCCGTTGCTCACCGTGGACAAATCCCCTGTCTCCGACGTAATATTCCTCCATCATGGCCAACCCACTAAGGGCAGGGTCAAGGTTAATGCCCGCTTGCGGGCAGATGAAGGAGAATCCTCATGGCTGGTGTTCTGGACCCGGACACCCACATAGCTGAACCCCCCCAGATGTGGGACTACCTGGAACCCGAATGGCGCCCTCGGCGCCCGGTCATCGTAAACGTGCCGGACGACACCGTGTACGGCGGGTCCGACCACATGTGGCTCATCGATGGGAACATCTTTCCCAAGGCGGCGGGCCGGGGTGGCAATCGACTGGTAACACCGTCAGCCCAGAGCGCCATCCGTGACAGGGTGGACGTCAAGGCACGGGAACTCATCGACCTACCCATGCGCTTTAAGGACATGGAGATCACCGGCGTGGACGCCCAGGTGGTTTACCCTACGTTATTCCTCGCCTTTGTGACCCATGATCCGGCTCTGGAGGCCGCTCTCTGCCAGGCTTATAACCGATTCATGGCCGACGTGTGGGCCGAGTCCGAGGGACGGATCAAGTGGGTCGTCGTTCCACCGCTGCGCGATATCGATGCGACCCTCCGAGAGGTCCAGTTCGGCCGTCAGAACGGCGCGTGCGGCATCTTCTTTCGCGGGATCGAGGGGGACCGGACCCTGGACGACCCCTACTTCTTTCCGGTCTATGGGGAGGCTCAGTCCCTGGACTTGGCCATCTGCATACACCAGGGGCAGGGAGCACCGGCGCTGAACAACCTGGTGGACATTCAGCGCAGCGCCACCTTCACCCACGGCCGGCTTCCTCCATTGAGCGCGTTCCGCAACATTGTGGCCAACAAGATACCGGAGCAGTTTCCCGACCTCCGGTTCGGGTTCATCGAGACCGGTGCTTCCTGGATCCCCTTCGTGTTGCACCAGCTGGCGGGAACGGTCCGGGCGGACTCACAATTCTGGGGACCCAGACTGTTTGAGGAGTACCGAATTTGGGTTTCCTACGAGCTGGGCGAAGACTTGCCATACCTGCTGAACTACATCGGGGAAGACCACATAGTCGTGGGGACCGACTACGGACACCACGCGCCAGGAACAACGGACCGCCTGGCAGCCGACCCATCCGCCCAGGTTCACATGGTCAAGGAACTTAGGTCGCGCTCAGAGCATTCAGAGCGCACTATCGAAAAGCTGCTCGTTGATAACCCGCACACTCTGTACGCCGTTTAAAGGACTCTAGCCTCCTACGCCGGCCTGCTACAGGAACGTCATGCCGAGGGTGACCGCGCCACTCTACCATTCCGAGACAGGCGCCCTCACCATCCACGGCCAAATGTTACAATCATCCGGCCGATAGTGCCTTCTTCCACGTTGTTTCGGACACTGGATCGCATATAGGAATATAGGGGGTTGACATGGCAGGCGCACTTGACGGATTCCGGGTGATCGACTTCGGACAGTACATCGCCGGGCCGCTGGTCGGGATGCTGATGGCGGACCAGGGAGCCGATGTAATCAAGGTTGACCCTCCCGGTGGGCCGCGCTGGAAAACCCCGGCAAATGCCACCTGGAACCGGGGCAAGCGTAGCATAGTGCTGGACCTAAAGCAGGCCGGCGACCTGGCCACGGCGAAAGGGTTGGTCCAGGGGGCCGACGTGGTGGTGGAGAACTTCCGGCCCGGTGTGATGGACCGGCTTGGCCTGGGCGCGACAGCCATGACCGAAGCGAACCCTCG
>JADFFS010000122.1 GCA_022568195.1 Chloroflexota bacterium
GGCGGTGGAACAGATCGTGGAGTGATCCCACCACCACGTTGATCAGTCGCGTATGCCGGAAGGAGGTTCTATGGCCGACGCGGACCTGGCCGCAGTTGTGCGCCATTCGGGAGGAAGCTACCCGCTGGTTGCCGGTTGGGGTTTTCTTGAAGACTTGGGCCCCCGCTTTCTGGACCTGGGCATCAAAAGCCCCGTATACATCATCACCGACAGCAACGTCATGAACCCCTACGGACGGCGCGTACAGCGGGGGCTGCAGAAGTATGGCATCGCCGCCCACTGTTTCGTCATTCCGGCGGGCGAGCCCAGCAAGAGTTTCGCGGTGGTCCAATCGGTCTATGATTGGCTGGTGGAACGCCGTGCCGAGCGTGGGCAGGCCATCATCGCCGTGGGCGGCGGAGTCGTGGGCGACCTGGCAGGTTTTGTGGCTGCTACCTACCTGCGTGGGGTCCCATTTGTCCAGGTGCCCACCAGTATGGCCGCCATGGTCGACGCCTCCATCGGTGGTAAGGTGGCGGTGAACTTGCCCCAAGCCAAAAACTTGGTGGGGGCTTTCTACCAGCCCCAGGGGGTATTTGCCGACGTGGAGACCCTATCCTCCTTGGGCAAGCGGGAACTGGCCGAGGGTTGGGCCGAAGCCATCAAGCACGGCTTTATCCTGGACGCCGCATTGGTGGACGTTTTCGAGGAGCACGCCGAGGCCCTGATGGACTTGGAGCCCGAGATTTCCACCCAGGTAATCAGGCGCAGTATGGCCATCAAGGCGGAGATAGTCAGCGAAGACGAGAGGGAAACTCTGGGGATACGCATCCTGTTGAACTACGGCCACACCATCGGCCACGCTCTGGAGGCCTCCACCGAGTATGGAAGCTTTTTCCATGGGGAAGGGGTGTCCGTGGGCATGATGGGCGCGGCGCGTATCGCCCAGCAGATGGGCATGATATCCGGCGAACTGGTGGACCGGCATCATGAGCTGCTGCGGCGCTTCAGCCTGCCCACCAGCGCCTCCGCAGTTTCCGGGGTTTCCGGGCTTTCAATGGAAGGTGTGCTGCGGGCTATGGCTTTGGACAAAAAGGTCGAGGGTGGCGGCAACCGCTGGGTCCTGCTTGAGGGCGTGGGCAAGGCCGTGGTGCGGCGCGACGTTCCCAAGGAGCTGGTTGAGGAAACAATCAAAGGCCTGATCGGCTAGTCCCCTGCTCCATGAGTCTCCGGAGCCTCGACCACGCTCACCTCCGGCTGCACCCCTTTGGACCGTTTGGCCGCAATGGTCATACCGGCGATCAGCAGGCATATGGCTCCGCCGAACCCAAGCAATAGGAAGCTGGCCGCAGTGGACAGGGCCTCATTGCCTGCACCCATCTTTGAAGCCTGCTCCAAGCCCACCGCAACGCTTCCGCTGAGCACGGTAAGCCCGAACAGTATGCGTATTCGCGCGGCGTCGATTACCCTGGTGGCCGTGGCCCCAAGTTGCGAGCCCAAAGATGCCGACACCAGCATGATGATCACCATCAGCGGGTCTACCTCATTGGAGGCCGCCTTGATGAGGGTGCCCACCGAGCCGGTGATGATCAACTGAAACAAATCGGTGCCGATGGCTATAGTGGTTGGCACTCCAAGCACGAAAATCAGGATCGGCATCAGTATCGTCCCGCCGCCTGCGCCCAACAGGCCGGCGAAAAGTCCGGCAGCCAAGCCAACTGCCAGTGGTACGAATATGGATATACGATCGATTCCGGATATAGGCAGTGCGACGTAGGTCGATACCTTGCCGAATCCGGGAATCCAGACCGAATGGGGAGGGATTCTCAAGGACTGAACTCGCTGGACCAACCTGGCGGTCGAAACCTCTCCCGGTCCTGCCGCAGAGCGACGGCGGATTCTCAAGTAATCGTTAACGATGAACAGACCCAGGGCCGCCAGTACTACCACATAGACGTACCGGATCACGGGCTCGGCCAGTCCGGCGACCTTTAATTGTTGGATGATCCACTGGGCCACAAATAGGGCCGGGATGGTGCCACACACCATGATAATCCCCAGTTTGATGTCCACGTTGCCCAAACTGCGGTGCTTCAGAGTGTTGATGATGGATGACCCCATAATCACCGTGAGGCCGGTACCCACGGCGAAGGGAGCGGGGATGCCGAAAACCAACAACCCCCCGGTGACCAAAAAGCCTCCTCCCACGCCGAAGAAGCCGCTCAACGTGCCCAGGATCAAACCCAACAGCAGCAGCAGGGCTGGGTTGACCATTACATCGGCGGTGGGGAAAAGCATCTCTAACCCTGCTCCTTGCTGCGGCTTCGGCGTGAGGCGCTGCCAGCGGACAACAGGCGCAAGACCAGTTCCCAGAATAGGTACAAGGTCAGGCTGGTAACCGCTACTACCGCCATCACAAGCAGGGCCCAGACCAGGGGGTAATTAACGTTGAAGGTCCTTAGAAACTCTTCAATTGCGCTATACATGCCAGGTTTCCGGCCGGAAAGACATATCTAATCCTTGACAACTACGGACTTTGCCTCAAAAGTGCCCCAACGTGTCACCCTGAGCCTATCGAAGGGTCTCCTTCAGGTGAGCCACGTGAGAAAGCTGCTCTCAGGATGACAGTTTTGGGGCAAGGCCACAAATACGAGAATATCTCGCCCAAACATAAATCACTATTATAGGATATACGTCAAGCTATACGCACTTAAAAAGATGATAATGTTAAGTCTAGTTCGATAACACGTATTGTTGGAAAGCCAAACACCTCGCCTTCTTGCATGAGCGCACGGCCTCGCGATAACATAGGCCCCAGTTTCTCTGTGGTCTTTGCCCTGGAAGGCCCGGGCGTCCCCTCGCGTAAATAATAACACGCGCCGGGAGCCACAGCGGCCAGAAGGCGCGGCTATCCGGCAGCGTGGTAACGCAGGGCCACAGCGTTCCAACGGAGA
Organism: Chloroflexota bacterium; assembly: GCA_022568195.1. Lineage (GTDB taxonomy): Bacteria > Chloroflexota > Dehalococcoidia > Lucifugimonadales > UBA3495 > JADFFS01. The sequence goes on from JADFFS010000122.1 coordinate 2,934, forward strand.
GTGTTAGAAAGCGATGGCTGAGGCGGGATTCTCATTCCAGGTCAGTAGCACCCAGGGCCAGGCCCGGGCCGGGGAGATCACCACGCCCAATGGCCGGGTGGCAACCCCGGCGTTTATGTCCGTGGCAACACAAGCCACCGTGAAGGGTCTTGCCCCGGACGAAGTGGTGTCCCTGGGCGCGGAGATGGTGCTGTGCAATGCTTACCACCTGTATCTGCGTCCCGGGGTGGACGTGGTAGCGGGCATGGGAGGTCTCCACCGGTTCATGGGGTGGTCCCGGCCCATTCTTACCGACAGCGGTGGATTCCAGGCTTTCAGCATGGGGGCCTTGCGTAAAGTGGACGACAGCGGCATCCAGTTCCGCTCCCACATCGATGGCAGCGCCCATCGGCTGAGCCCGCAGGTTGCGATGGATATCCAGCGGCGGTTGGGCGCCGACATAATCATGTGCCTGGACCAATGTATCGCCTTCGGAGCGCCAAAAGAGCAGGTATCCCAGGCCATGGAGCGCACCCACCGTTGGGCGGCCGCCTGCCACCAAGACCACCTCTCCTCGGGCGCTTCCCAACGCCAGGCCTTGTTTGGCATCGTCCAAGGCGGCTCGTTTGCTGATTTACGGGACGAGTCTACCGGTTACATATCCGGGATCCCGTTCGATGGCTACGCAATCGGAGGCCTAGCGGTGGGAGAGTCCAAGGAGCGGATGTACCAGGTTGTGGAGCAAGTGACAGGCCGGCTTCCCCAAGACAAGCCCCGATACCTGATGGGGGTAGGGTCTCCCGAGGACCTGGTAGAGGGTGTGGCCCGGGGCGTGGACATGTTCGACTGCGTGCTGCCCACTCGGGTCGCCAGAAACGGCGCTTTATTCACCCGCCAGGGGAGGGTGGACATTACAAAGCGCCAGTTCGCTGAGCAGGGAGAGCCTGTGGACCAAGGATGCGATTGCTACACCTGCCAGAACTTTTCCGCTGGCTACTTAAGGCATCTGTTTCGGGCCAAGGAGTTACTGGCGCCCCGGTTGGCCAGCATACACAACCTGCGATTTATCATGCGGTTGATGGCAGATATGCGACGAGCGATCCTGGAAGGCCGGTTCCAGGAGTTTCGCCAGGAATTCCTGGGTAGCTACCAGCCTACAAACGAAATCGCACGCCAGCAGCAAAAAGAGAAGTGGCTTCAGGCTAGGGGCGGCTAAATGGCTGGCGGGAATTAGCGCCCGCCGGCTACCGCCGGTACGATGCTGACCTCGTCCCCGGAGTTGGTGGTCGTCTCGAGACCTTGAAGGAACCGAACGTCCTCTCCATTCAGGTATATGTTTACGAAGTAACGCAGGTCGCCGTTCTCGTCTACCAATCGATCCTTGAAGCCTGGAAAGCTGGAGTCCAGCTTTTCAACGAGCTCCGCCACGTTGGACGACTCTAACTCCACCTTGGCCTCGCCGTTGGTCATCCGGCGCAAGGGGGTTGGGATTCGGACCAAGATGCTCATCGCGGGATGTCCTCCTAAAATTTGAACCGAGGGTCAAGCGGCAGGGCTTAACCCTCGATAACGTCTCCGCTCAAAGGGTCTACCCGCACCCCGATGGCGCTCACCCAGTCCAGACCCCTCTGGATCTCCGAATCTTCGCCGTCCAGCTCCAGCACCACCCAGCCTACGTCTTCGCGCACGTCGGCCCGGCGAATGTTAGTCACCACGTCGAAATTCTGACCCAAATGGTAAATAACCGGCTCCTTGAGCAGCTCACTCAAAAAAGTGAACTTTACCCTCTTTTTGCCCATCGGCTTTCACCCCCCCACCGCGACACGCTCGTTCAGCGCGTTCTCAAAGGAAGTCATGGTCGGCCTTATGCACAGGGGATTGACCAAACCTTCCACAGCCTCTTGGGTCTTGAGCCCGTTGCCGGTGATGTAGACCACAGTGAGCTCATCAGGCTTGATTGCCCCGATTTCCGCCAGGTGCTTCAGTCCAGACATCGTTACTCCACCGGCGGTCTCGGTAAAGATGCCCTCGGTTTCGGCCAAGAGCTTGATTCCTTCGACTATCTCGTGCTCGGGCACGGCGTAGGCGCTGCCCTCTGACTCCCTGAGGACTCTGAGGGCGTAGATGCCGTCGGCCGGGTTGCCTATGGCCAGAGACTTGGCAATGGTATCCGGCCGCAGCGGGATGACCTGGGATTGGCCCGTTTGCCAAGCGGTTACAATGGGCGAGCAACCCGCTGCCTGGGTCATGTGCATCTTGGTGGTCACCGCAGGGTGATGGACCGTGTTTTGGTCCGGGCCGAAGGGAAGCCCCTTAACACCGTCCAGCAGGCCCAGGCAAGCCAACTCGTTGAACCCCTTCCAGATTTTGGTGAACATGGCCCCGGAGGCGCTGGGTATCACAACGTGGTCGGGAAGCCGCCAACCCAATTGCTCGGCCACCTCGTAGCCCAGGGTCTTGCTTCCCTCGGCGTAGTAGGGGCGCATGTTGATGTTCACGAAGGCCCACGGGTAATTGTCCGCGATCTCGCTGCACAGCCGGTTCACCTCGTCGTAGGTGCCGTCTACGGCTACCAGCGTCGGCCCGTACACCGCCGCTCCAATTATCTTGCCCCGTTCCAGGTCTGATGGGATAAACACCACCGAGCGGATGCCCGCTCTTGCTGCGTGGGCGGCAACGCTGCATGCCAGGTTGCCTGTGGAAGCGCATGACAGGGTGTCGAAGCCGAACTCCACCGCCTTGGTGCAGGCCACAGACACCACACGGTCCTTGAAAGAGAAGGAGGGATTAACGCTATCGTTTTTGATGTATAGGTTGTTCAATCCCAAACGCTTGCCCAGGTTGCCCGCTTTCAACAGCGGGGTGAACCCGGCCATAATGTCCACCGGATCGTCGCCGCTGGCCGGGAGCAAATCCTGGTAGCGCCATATGCTTAACGGCCCCTCGCTGATTCGCTGGTGGCTTATGACCTCACGGATGGTGGCGTAGTCGTATTCGACTTCCAAAGGTCCGAAACAGAATTCGCACACGTTGAGAGGCTCGACGGGGTTTTCCCTGCCGCATTCCCGGCATTTAAGTCCGCTTACAAAGGCCACCGGCGCTGTTGCCTCCAAAAATGACAATAATTCACGTGCATTTATCCTCCCCCATCGGTAAAAACAGGGGGTAAAAGCTGGCAGTGATGCTATCAAAGGGCCTAATCGTTGTCAAGCTGAGCCACGTTCAGCCAAGTTCAGCAATCCGGGCCGGCCCAGGTTTCGATGGCTTCAAAACGGGTGATATAATTTCTCGGCGCACTTGTCGGCTGAGCCGTGCTTCGGGCCCTGCCGGCCATAGGCGAACCGCTTAGGTTCGGGTGCGCACTGTTCGCCACTAGGTTGATTTCCAATGCTACCTGGCATTACCCACCATCTTCCGGAATCAGGGGGTCCATTGGACCAGGTCCGTCAACTCATCGCCATTACGCACGAGTATTCTATCCTGCTTATCCTGGGGGTATTCGCCGGTCTGGCGGTGGCTAACCTCGACCACCAGCTCTACGAAGAACTTGTCGATTACCACCTGTTCGGCGACCAGGCCAAGCTGTTCGGTCATACCATAACGGCCCATTTCCTCACCAACGAAATCTTCATGGTGTTCTTCTTTGGCATTGCGGCCAAGGAGATCACCGTCTCGTTATTGCCCGGCGGGGCATTAAACCCGGTCAATAAAGCGGTCAATCCCTTGCTGGGCACCATCGGTGGAGTATTGGGGCCGGCAGGGCTCTACTTGCTGCTGGCGTTCATCTTCTTTGGGCGTGGCGACGACTTTGCCGTGGTGGCCAATGGATGGGCAATCCCAACGGCCACGGACATTGCATTGGCCTGGCTGGTGGCCCGCCTTGTTTTCGGCAGGGGACATCCGGCGGTCAACTTCCTGCTGCTGCTGGCCGTGGCGGACGACGGAATCGGTCTGGGAATCATCGCCATTTTCTACCCGGACCCCGAGCGGCCGGTGATGCCGGTCTGGCTTCTGCTGGCCGCAGCGGGTATGGGCGCGTCCTTTGGCCTGCGGCGCATGGGAGTCCAGTCCTGGCTACCCTACATCGCCATAGGCGGAATCCTGAGTTGGGTTGGCTTGATCAAGGCTTCCATCGAGCCTGCACTGGCGCTGGTGCCCATCGTGCCGTTCTTGCCCAGCTCGGTTGCGGTCATTAAGGGGTTAACCAAGCCTGAACTCGGCGATGAAGGGCTACAGGCGGGCATGGCGGCCAACCATCATGCCACCGGGGGCCGCGGCCCTCTGGACCAATTCGAACACCATTTAAAGGGTTTAGTGGACGTGGGTCTGTTTTTCTTTGCTTTTGCCAACGCTGGAGTGCCCTTCGGGAGCATCAACTCGGTGACCTTTATCGTTCTGACCTCCCTGATCGTAGGGAAGATCGTTGGCATCTCCCTTTTCTCTTGGGCTGGCGTCAAAGCAGGGTTTCCCTTGCCCACGGGCATGGATACCAGGCATCTGGTTTTGGCGGGGCTGATTGCTGGTCTGGGCCTCACCGTAGCCCTTTTTGTGGCGGGAAAGGCCTTTCCGGGGCCGCCTTACCTGGATCCGGCCAAGATGGGAGCGGTGCTGAGCGGAGGCGTTGCGGTCCTGGCGGTGGCCGCCGGATATATCCTGAAGATCAAGGGCGCCGGCGCGAGGAACAGGGGCCGGTAACTGAAAGCTCGATGGTATACTGGGGCGGGTTACGGGGGACGGAATGCTGGTGGAGGATGCCGTTATGATCGGAGTGTTGACCCATCACTGGGCCAAGCCGGACAAGATACAAGAGGCCGCGAATTTACTGGACCGCAACGGTCTGGCCCAGAGTAAGGCCCCGGGCTTCGGTAGCCGCCAGACGCTATACTCTCACAATGACCCCGCGAAAATTACGACCCTGGTCACCTGGGAAAGCAACGCAATTTACGATGCCTGGCGTGCCAGCCCGGAACGAGCCGAGGCAATGGCCGGCGCCGGCGAGCTTTGGTCCCAAGCCCCTGAGTCCGAGCGTTTCGACCTGGCTGAGTAAAGCCCGGATCAGCCTGACGCTACCCGGCTAGCGCACAGTTTTGGCGACGTAGGTCATCAGGACGCCCACCATCAAGGCCACCAGCGCCGTAAATGTCAATTCCAATCCGGAGCCTCCCCCTTCGCGCACCGCTCCGAGAAACGACGAAACGCCCATTCCCAATAGAAACCCAATGGTGATTCCAACAGCGATGATGGTAAGGACCCGGGTTCTCACAGTGGCTGCCCCTGGGGCTCCGCAGACTGGGTTCAACGGAAGCCGCCTGTAGATTGGAAGAAACGGCACGGTGGCTTCGACTGGTGACCGGATAATACCCGTGGATGTACGTGCCGTGTCTTTTACCAGAGCCTTAAACCCGACGGCGGATGTTTAAACCTGTAGTCATAGATAAACACAACCTCCGGAAAAATTCCGGAGGTTGTGTCGGAACGCTTGGTTCCGGCCCGAACAGACGTGCCCGGGGAGCCGGCGGGTCAGCTATGACAGGTATTAGGCCCGTACAGCGGCCCTAGCTTGGCCGGCGGTTCGCCCGTCGCTGGCCGCATCGCTGCTCAGGTACTTGTTGTACCAGGCCAGCACCTTCTCCCAGCCGTCGGTCGCCGCGACTTGGGCGTAGCTGGAGCGGTCCACGGCGAAGAAGCCATGTCCGGCGTTGTCGTACCTGTGGAACTCGTAGATCTTGTTGTGCTGCTTCAGCACCTTTTCGGTCTCGTCCACCTCTGCGGGAGATGGTCTGGCGTCATCGTTACCGAAAAGACCCAGTAACGGGCAGCTCAGGCTGGCAGCAAACTCGATGGGCGACTTGGGCATGGCGGCTGTAGGAGGCTCTCCGTCCCGAGCGGTTACGCCACCGCCCCAGCAGTCGACCGCGGCGTCTATTCCGGAAAGGGTGCACGCCGCCAGGAAAACCTGACGTCCCCCGGAGCAGAAGCCGATGATGCCAACCTTACCGTTGGTGTAGGGCAACGTGCGCAAGTAGTTGATCGCCGCCTGTACGTCGGCCATTGTTCGCTCGTCGGGCATGCCTCCGGCATCGCGGATGCTGGCGCTGTTCTCCTGAGGAGTTGCTTTGCCCTCCCGGAAATGCAGGTTGGGCGATATCGTCGCGAAGCCGTTGTAGGCCAGCTTACGGGCCATCTCCTTGGAGGCTTCGTCCCATCCCGGCATGTGGTGGATCAGCACCACCGAACCCACCAGGCCCGCCCCCAGGGGTCGAGCGAGATAAGCGTCGATCAGGTCCCCGTTGTGTCCATTGATATTTACGGTCTCCGCGATCATCCCTTCGTATCTAGCCATTAATCCCTCCTCCTATGCTCATACTCTAGGTCGTGCTTTGGGGCCAGCCTGCCCCCGGCGACACTTGCGGTGAACATACTACTCGCAAGATGGAGTGTCAACAGGCGACAGAACGGGAACAGTGGCCAAGCCTCCAGGGCGAATGGCTGAGGGTAAACAAATGGATTTCCGGTGTAAAAGCCCCTTCGACCTGTTGCCGTAGGATTTTCCACTAGGTAGACTGGATAAGAGGAATCAAATCGGCTTAGGGGTTAAGTCTTCTCAGAAGGTGACAGTGGCCACATTTAGGAAATCCATAGGCAAGGGTTGCAAGTTAGTACCAAGGCTATTGGTCTTTGCCATGTTTGTTATAGGCTTGCTCATCGCTTGCGGGCGAACGGACAGCGGTACCCCCCAGGATCCCTCTGCGCCCCTGTTTACGCCTACGCCTACGTTGCAACCCACCGCGACCATCGACCCTGCCGTAGAAGCAGCGGGTCCCCAGGGAAAGGCCAGATTTCAAGTAGGGGATGATCTGGTCTTGACCATGAGCAGTGGCGACGCCCAGCGCCAGTTCTCGGTGACCGTGGTCGAAGTTTACAAGTCGGGAGACGGGCCAGGGGCCGTCTGGGAGTATCAAGTCCGCTGGCCCAACGGATTAATCCGGGTCCAAGAGGAGATATTGAGCCCCAAGCTGAAGTAGGTTACCACAAGCACCCTTTTCCCGACCGGCGTGCCTGTTCCTCCAGCTCCAACAGTAGGCCGCGGTGCTGCCCGTCCCTGGTCCAGGCGGTGGCCATACCCTCCCGGATGAGCATCTCGTCGATGCTGTTGCCCGCCTTGGTGTAGGCGTAAAACAGCAGCCGTCCCCCTCTGTCTCGCTGCCTGGGGCCCTGCTCCACCCGGACCGTGCTGCCGGAAAGCTGGCGTAGCCAATGGGTGGCCTGGCTGAAGCAACGCTGGCCCCGCTCCGGGGTATCCACCCCGAAAAGACGGACCCGGCCCGCCCCGGAGTCGAAGGTGTCGCCGTCGATCACGCCTAGGACCGTCAGAGCCCGGCAATCAGGGCATCGCAGGGTTGTTTGGTACTCTTGGACCGATGGAAGGTTGGCGCACCCAACCAGCATCGTCACAGCGAAAGCCAAGATGGCTCCCGCGCCCCAAGGAACCCTCACGGACCGATTATCCAACCTTGCGAAGACCAATCAGCAGGTCGATATGAAACTGATAGTGTCTTTCTGAGCCAGAACGCAGTAGAGGCGAAGAATGGCACACCAGCGGTACGTGTCGGCGGCCCTGTTTTCGAGTCGATGGCACAGGTCAGAGTTAGTCGGGAATAGTGCTAATACCATTTCCAGATGATTATGACAGGCGGTCACCTGTACGCAGCTGTCATTCCGAGAAGCGAAGCGCCGAGGAATCTGGGGTGGGGCCGTTCCACCCATCCCCAGATTCCTCTCCTTCCGCTGAAGGATCGGAATGACATTGGTCGTTTTCAGATTGTAATGGTACTAGAATCTATCCCTGCCGGACGTACTTGTCGATGGCCCCGGTC